>JAHELS010000097.1 GCA_024644085.1 Rhodopirellula sp. | reverse complement strand
AGTCCAAAATCTGGCAAGCGACATTGACGGCGCGTGCCCCGGCTACTCCGTCAACCGTGGGAGCCACGCCGGTTTGGATGCTGATCAAGAAGTCGTGCAATTCATCCAGAATCGCATTTCGCGGCTCGAGCGAAAGGGTCTCGCACCGCAGTCGTTCGCTGAAAAGCTGTCCGCTGTAACCAAGCGGGTTGTCGGTCTCGGCGGCAAGATCGAACGAGCGTGAAACGACGCTCTCACAGGGTCGTACGACCGACAATGCCGGCGCGCCAAAATCGATATCGGCAAACCCATGACTGCCGAACACCTGCATCTGTCGCGCGGGTGTCGGGCTGACCCGAGATGCCTTTAAGTTGGCGACCAAGCCGCACTCGAATTCAATCCGGGCCTCTGCCAGATCCTCGTGATTGCTGATCACCGCCAAGCCGCTCGCCGAAACCGAATTGACCGCCGCATCGGTCATGGAAAGAACCAGGTCGAGGTCGTGAATCATCAGGTCCATCACGACACCGACGTCGAGGCAACGCCCGGGAAAACTTGACGCCCGCACAGCTTCGACGAACTTGGCGTCGACGGCAATTTTTTCCAGCGAAGTGAATGCGGGATTGAACCGCTCGACATGCCCGACCTGCAGCGTCAGGCGTTTGGAAGATGCGAGGTGCGACAATCGATCGGCATCCTCGCCACGGATTGTCAGCGGTTTCTCCACGAAAACGTGCTTGCCCGCCTTGAGCAACTCCGTGGCGATTTCGAAATGCGCATCGGTCGGTGCCGCAATCACCGCCGCGTCAACTTTCGAGATGCACTCGCGATAGTCGGCAAATGTCGGCACCGAAAAAAGCGACTCGGCCTGCTGACGAGCTGCCTCGAATGGATCGCTGATCGCCACGAGTTGGGCACCTTCGACCTGGCCAAGTAACTTGGCGTGGATTCGTCCGAGATGTCCTGCTCCGATGACGGCTACTTTTAACTGGCTCACGCGGCAACCTTTCGTCGATCGCGGCCACGGCCATTGCGCCCGCCGCTGGTATGGTCAATGAAATCGAACAGATGTTTCAATACGGGTCGAATCGGCCCGCTGCCGAGCAATTCGGCACGGGCGACATCGATGCCAACCCGAGAACGGTACAACAATTTGTACGCCTTGCTCAGCGTTTGAATGTCTTCGCGGGGATAATCGTGACGTTTCAACCCAACCGAGTTGACCGCTCGCGGCTTGGAGGGTTGTCCATCGACAATCATATAAGGCGGCACATCGTGCAGCACTCGGCTCATCGCGCTGACGAAACTGAGTTGACCGATCGATGCGAAGTGATGAACGCCCACACCACCGGCAAGCGTGACGTCATTTGCGATATGCACGTGTCCGCCCAGCATCGCGTTGTTGGCGATCACGATCCGATCGCCCAATTGGCAGTCGTGCGCGATGTGCGTGCCGACCATGAAGAAATTATTGTGCCCGATCCGCGTCACACCTTCTTCCTTTTCGGTACCGCGATTGACGGTGCAATGCTCGCGAAACGTATTCCCATCGCCGATCTCGACGCAGGTTGGGGTGTCCTTGTACCCGGTGTCCTGCGGGTGAGCCCCGATCACACATCCAGGGAAGACGTGGTTGTCTTCACCGAGGGAAGTCACGCCGGAGATGACCACATGGTCCTCGATCATCGTGTTATCGCCGATCGTGGTGTCGGGCCCGATCACACAGAAATGACCGATGCGGACGTTCTTGCCGATCTTTGCACGTGGATCCACAACTGCGGTCTGGGCGATAACCGTGCTCATGATTGCTCCATTGTCATTGCGGGTGACTGATTCTCGAATTCCCGGTTGTCATCTGATCCGTGTTTCGTTGTGGCATGCGCCGATCATCCTGCCTTGCGGCGCCACGGGTCGGCCTGATCCGGCTGACCAGCGATTGAGTTTTGCTGCTCGAATAGCGACGCCAATTTCGCGGCGACCTTCCCATTGAGATTGTGCCCGCCGCGAAACGAGATGAATCGCCCAACGAGTTCGACGCCGACCAGCGCCAAATCACCGATCAGGTCGAGCGTTTTGTGACGGGCGCATTCATTCTTGTATCGATAGGTGTTCCCGATGGGTCCCTCTTCGCCGATCACCAGCAGGTCCTGGTTGGTCACATGTGACGCCAGGCCGGCGGAGCGAATCTGTTCCGCCTGGTGTGAAGTCACGAACGTGCGGGCAGGCGCGAGCTCGCGGACAAACCGGTCCGGCGTCAACTCGATGCTGAACGCCTGGGGAGCAATCGGTGTCTCGTCGTCGAAGCTGAGTTGGTACTCGAAGTAACTTTCGCCTTGATGCGAAGGTGTCGCTTCGATCCATCCGGCCGGCGTCCCGATCCGGTACCGATCCCGAATGACCAACTGAGGTCGCGTGCGCGCCTGGACAATCAAACCGGCGCGGGCCAATTGTTGAATGTAACCAAGGCTGCTTCCGTCGAGTGCAGGAAGTTCCTCGGTGTTGATTTCTACGATGCAATTGTCGATCTCGAGCGCCGAAAGTGCGGCCATCAGATGCTCGACCATGTGGAATCGCGCCTCGCCACATACGAGGTTGGTGCGCAGAAAAGCGTCTTCACGCGAGTGAACCGTGGCGATGCACTCAGGGCGCGATGGTAAATCGGAACGCACCAGCAGGATGCCCGTTCCCAGTGGCGCCGGTTGGATTACGACCGTGGCGTCACGTCCGCTCCAGTAGCCGCGGCCACTGACCTCGCACGACGTTGCGATCGTATGTTCGTTGCGTGAATGATTCACGCCTCGGCCTCCCTGCCGTGTAGCCCGCACATCCATGCGCGAGCGATATCCGTTCCATCGCGTGACCGCTTTTCCGCGGGCAAGCCGCCACCGCGGCGTACCGCGACCGCGCAAGAGCGCGGCTGCGTCGGTACGCCTTCGTTCTCAACCCGGACGCCTAACGCGGTGCAGGTGCGTTGGGGTTCTTGGCCGTCTTGAGCGTCTGATCCAGGTATTGCATCACGCCCTTGGTCATGTCCAAGGATTCGTCGTGATAGACAATGTTTTTCATCACGCCGCGAATCACCGAGTCGCCTTGACCCGGGTCCATGGCTTCGCTGTTGTAGCGAAGCACCAGGTTGATCTTGTAGTGATTGGCCAGGAATTTCACGCCATTGGCGATCAATTGGTAGTTGTCGAAGTAAATCCGGGCCTCGGCGTCCGCCAGCTCTTTGCGCTTGCGGGCCATGTCGAGACGCAGCTTCGATTCCATTGACGCGACCTGTTCTTCCTGGGCCGCATACTCAGGCGATCCAACCTTGAAGGTCTTCAAACGCTCGGCAGCCTGCTTGAGCTCCTCGCGTTTTGTCTTGAGTTCCGCGTCGTACGTCTTTAGATCATTTTCAACCTTCTCCACCTGGGCCTTGATGCCTGGATGGGTCTTGAAAATGTAAGCCACGTCCACCACCGCGATGCGGTGGCCAGTGTCCTCCGCCAACAGGGATGCCGGGGCCAGGGTGGTGAGAGAAACCATGGCCATTGCGATGGCCGCTTTGCCGATAAATCGCACGTCCGCTCTCCTTGCGTTGTGGGTGCGCATCTTTCAAACGCTCGTGCATCCGCTCGATAGCCCAAGGCATCCATCGCCTTGACGAGGCACTCACGTCATACCGTCGAAAATGACTCCGACAGACTCGATTCACTCCGGATTGTGTCAGCACTTGGAACGGGCGTAAAGATTGAAAACGTCGATACGCTCACCTCGTGAAGTTTTTTTCTAATGCCGTTTGGTCGTCAAATCGTCGCTAAATCATGGTCGCGGGGCCAGCCGAATCGTGACTTCGACGGGATTCCCGCTGCGGGTGACTTCAACTTTCAAACGATCGCCGGGTGAACGGCTTCGCATGATCCCGAGCACGTCGGCCGACGTCTTCACCGCCTTGTCGCCGAGCTTGTCCAATCGGTCACCCAATCGAAGTCCCCCTTTTTCAGCTGGCCCGCCCTCGGCCAAACCGGACAACACGACGTGATCGCCGCGATCCGCGAGTGACACGCCCATGAACGCCGTCATTTGACGACGAATCTGGACGCGGTTCTCGGTTTCAACGTAAGCCGGTCGCTGATCGCGAACCGCCAACTCAAAGGTGACTTCGGAAACTATATCGGTTATGCGGGTCAGGCCACCGAAATTGATTTTGTCGGAATCATCCGATGGGCGATGATAATCGTTGTGAAGCCCGGTAAAAAAGAACAAGACCGGGAGACCCGCCTCGTAAAACGATTGGTGGTCACTGGGTCCATACCCGGTTGGGACTTTGAATAACTTGAATTGCTGGCGCTCGTTGGCACGCTCGACGATTGCGTCGAGCGAATCACCCGAGCCGGTTCCATAGACTGTCAATTCGTTGTCGCGCAAACGCCCAACCATGTCCAAATTCACCATCGCCACCGTTGATTCGAGCGGGAATCGAGGATTTCGCACGTAATGCTTGCTGCCAAGCAACCCACGCTCCTCGCCCGTGAAACCGATGAACACGACCCGCCGGTGGGATGAGCGATCCGCCAATCGCTGCTGCAATTGAGCGGCGATTGATAGCATCGCTGCCGTGCCGCTGGCGTTGTCATCAGCCCCGTTGTGAACCGCCACCGTCCCCGGAGCCAGGGATCCGTATCCACCCATCCCGACGTGGTCGTAATGCGCGCCGAGAATCACGGTTTGGTCGGCGAGTTCGCCTTGCCCACCGATCACACCGATGACGTTGCTGGTCGCGGCGAGCGTTGGTTTCAACTCGACGCTCAGGTTAGCCGTCGCTCCGGAGAGCTGCAAACTTTGCGGGGCGTACGATTCATTGATGCTTGTTTCAATCTCCGCGAGCGAAGAGCCTTCGGTTTTGCTCAGGACCCGGTCGACGATATCGCGAGCAACCGAAACGACGGGGATCGAATCTTTTCCGACCGGCCTTTCACCCGCAGCAGAAATTCCGAGAACACCCCGCCCGACCCACTGGAGTTCGCCTTTCATCGATTCGACCATGGAGTCGACCGAAGCGATTTTCTCAGCCAAAGCCTTGCGACTGTTGACCGCCTTTTCGGGCAGGTTTTCGATTTGTTGTTGGATCTTCGACTTTCTTTCGAGCTCACGATCGATCCTGCGTTGCTCGTTATTCAGACCGTCAGAAACGCTTTGGGGATCGTTCACAAGGATCACCGCCGCGGCACCGTGTTTGATCGCATTGTCGATCTTGGTGGCGAAAAACGCATGGCGCGTGTTGCGTTTCCCGTCGAAGGGGCTGTCGGGGTCCGCAGCGCCCGGTTCCTTGCGAAGGACAATGACGACAGCTCCGTCGGCATCAATTCCCGCGTAGTCGTCGTACTTGAGTTTCGGCGCGGTGATCCCGTATCCGGCAAACACCAGCGGGCCTCTTACCTTGCCGCTGCCCGAACCGATTGCGAGCGGGTTCATCCCTTCGCCCAGCGAAGCGGCGATCCGATCGAATTTGTCTTGTTGGTGCGAGAGCACGACACGATTGTTTTCGCGCGGACCGGCGCGAGCACCGAGCGGCACGTTCAATGTTTGAAAGGGCGATTGCTCGATCACATCCGTATCGAGCCCGATTCCTGACATTCGATCGGCGATGTACGTGGCGGCCTGGTCAATGGAATCATCCGCCACGCTGCGGCCGCGAAGCTCTTCGCTGGCGAGGTAATCGACGTCTGCCTTGAGTTGACGCAGAGCGGCGGCGGAAACCTCGGCGTCGTGGTCGACCGGTCGCTCCGCCCATGACCGAACTGAGGGGCAGGGCAATGCGGCGTGACCGAGTATCGACAGGGCTGCAACCCCGTACAGGTACAGGCGAGCGTTCAACGATCGTGATCCATGGAGCTTGGGGAGTGTCAGGTCGCCGTCTTGGGCCGGTCACCCCGCTCGATCAACCACAACAGAATAGGGCTGGCAACGAAGACGCTGCTGTACGTACCGACAATCACACCGACAACCAGCGCGAATGCGAAGGCGTGAATTCCCTCGCCACCGAACCAGTATAGCAACACCACCACGATCAACGTCGTCAACGACGTCAACAAGGTTCGGCTGAGGGTCTGGTTGATGCTCGTGTTGATCATCTCGCCAGTCAACTTGGGTGACTTGCCCTTGGTCTCGCGAATCCGGTCGAACACGACGATGGTATCGTTCAGCGAGTAACCGATGATCGTCAGAATTGCAGCGACGACAGTCAAACTGATCTTGAACGGATCGATCTTGAGGAAACCGAGATAGTCCGCGAACCAATAGCTGACGGCAATCGCCCCGAGCGTGATCAAGACGTCATGCAGCAAGGCCGCCACAGCAGCGAAACCGTAAAGCACGCGTTGAAATCGGAACCAGATGTAGCCGATGATGCACAACAAGCTGGCGAACAAGGCGCCGAACGCCCGGCCAATCATGTCGCCGGCAACGCGTGCCCCCACGCTGCTGCTGCTGATCCAAACCGGATCCGAGTCCATCTTCTGCTTGATCGTTCCCATCACCTTGTCAGCCTCGCTCGCGGGCAGCGGCAAGTCGACCTGCCAACGCGAAAACGGCAGCGACGAATCGGGATTCCACTCCGTGGCACCTTCTCCGAAGGGGGTCAGGTTAATCACGCGATCGGTCAGCGGGACGCCCACTTCGGTCGCAGCGGCGACGAGGGCTTCTTTCAGGGTCACTGCGTTGATCGACGCGACGCCGCTGCCCCCTTCAATTCCAAGTTCGACAATCGCACTGCTGACCACCGGGCCCATCGTCGAGGGGAAATCCGGAACAATCGCTGCCTCGTCGCCCGAATCGGACTGGTCGCTTGTCGGCGCTTCACCGGCGGGGGGAGTCTGGTCATCGGTCGCGGCGGCGGGCTGGGCATCGCCGGACTGGGCATCGCCGGGCCCATCATCCGTGTCGGCGGGTGCATCGTCTTGCTGTGCGCGGGCGGCGGTGAGCATCACACCATTGGTGACCGAACGCGGCGAATTCATACCGGACCGGCCCGCGGGCGTGATCGAAATGTTGTACGTCACCAACTCGACCGAATCGTCCTCTGCGAATGCCTTGGCGACCGCGGCTTTCAAGTCATCGACCCTCTCGAACGACGAATCGACCTTGTAAACAGTGCCTTCGGGGATTCCATCCATCGAGACACCGTTGACCGTGTAGGGGACTTCTTCGCCGTTGACCAACATCTGCGGCTTGACGATCGCGCGAATACGATCCGATGCGGTGGGCTCGTTGAGGCGAAATTGAACGGACGATCCACCAGCAAAATCGATGTCGAAAATGGTCTTGCCGCGGACGTAAAGCGACGCAATTCCGATGCAAACAAAAATCGCGGACATCGCAAGAGTCATCCGGCCCTTGCCGATGAAATCCAATCCCGATTCCCCGGCGAAGCTCGCGCGCAACGAGTTGACGCCATCGGCCATGTTCAGCGAGAGGAACCCATGACGCTCCGCGAGATCGAACAGCGTTCGCGAAACGTAGATTGCCGTGAACATCGAGAACAGAATCCCAAGGATCAAAGTCACGGCGAATCCGCGAATTTGGTCGGTACCGATCGCGTAAAGAACGATCGCCGTGATCAGCGTCGTTAAGTTCGCGTCGATGATGGTGACCGTCGCCTTGGCAAATCCGTTGCGAATCGCCATCCGCGCCGCGGCCCCTTTTTTCAACTCTTCGCGTATCCGCTCGAAGATCAACACGTTCGCATCGACCGACATACCGACGGTCAGCACCAGACCCGCCAACCCGGGCAAAGTCAAAGGTTGATTGATCAAGACCATGGTGGCCAGAATCATCGCGAGGTTCATTACCAACGCGGTGCACGCGAGGATGCCCACGAAGCGGTAATAGATCATGATGAATATCAGCACGAGCACCAGCGAAGTGCCGATCGCCCAGACACCTTTCTGGATCGTGTCGGCCCCCAGCGTGGCGTCGATTTGGTTCTCGGCAATCGGTTGTTTTGTCAGGGCCGCCGGCAATTGACCGGCCTTGAGGATCTGGACTAACTGTTCGACTTCGGCGCGCGTGAATCGACCGGTGATGCGGCCGTCTTTGCGAATCGGCTGAAGAATATTGGGTGCCGAGAGAAGGTTGTCATCGAGCACGATTCCGAGTTGTCGCTGTCTCGATCCGACCGGTGCGTTGTTGGTCGTCAACGCGAAGAATCGTCCCGAACCGGCGTCGGTCAACGTGAATGCGACCGCGGGCGAACCGTTCTGGTCGAACGTGCTGGCCGCAAACGCCAGGTCTTCGCCGGTAATATCCAGCAACGGATCGACGATCATCAAGACCTCGATGCCCTTCATTCCCTGGTCGTCGAGCCACCTTGCAATCTTGGCTTCGCCGTTGTCACCTCGGACCTCAAAAGGCAGATTGATAATTCTGCCGGTGTCCGGATCACGAACGATGCTATCACCCACGTTAACACGGAGCGGACCTTTTTTCGCACCTGCGGGTTTGCCAAGTCGTTCGTCATCCTCGCGATCCACATTGGCCCACAAGGCGATCACATTCCCCTGGCCATCCTGGACCGTTTCAGTCGTCCGAATGCCGCTGTTCTCTGACCCAGCCTGCTCGATCGCCATGTTGATAAACGGCTGGTGGTCCGATTGATTGGCGACGATGGCAAACCGAAGGATCCCCGCTTCTTCGACCAGCCCCTTGATGCGATCGACCTCACGCTGATCGACCTCGGGCACGATGATTTCAATTTGCGTGTCGCCGTACGGGCGAATCACGATTTCCTGCGTGCCGCTTGGATTGATGCGGCGAGTCAGAGGTTCAATCAAATCCTCCGACTTGATCCGCTGGCCACCTTCGGCCTCGGCGCTGATGAGTTTGCTCGGATCGATCTCGTAGACCAGGATTGTCCCGCCGCGCAGGTCGACACCGAGGCCAGGCCCGTGGCTTCCGTCCTGTTTGGGAATTGACAGCACCACCACGCTGGCGATGACGGCCAACAGGATCCAGCCGAAACGAGTGCCGTAGTTGGGCATCTTCACGGTTTTCGCCAGGAAGTTGCCGATAACGAACGGCAAGATCAAGACCGCCAGCGCGATTCCCACCGCAATGTATTGTTCCAGCGAAATCCCGCGGCTGACGGTTCCCGCGCCGGTTTGCGCCTGGGCAAGATGGAGGCCGTCGAACAACATGCTGGGCAGAATCGAATTTGTCAAAAAAGAGCAGTCCATCGTTTTTTCTGAGTCCGGTTGGATGGGGCGAGTCGGCCCGGAGAAGGCCGACCATGTTGTTCGCGGCGGAGGGCGCCGTGCTATTTGTCCTTCGTATCGGAACCGATTTCCTTGCTGGTCGTTTGTTGAGCTTCCTTGTCCGATACGATCGTCGCAATTGCCGAACGGTTGACTTTGACACGCGTCGTTCCGCTTTCGTCAATTCGTATCGTCACCACATTGCTGTCCTGGGGCGCAGCGACCACCGTTCCGTGAATGCCGCCAATCGTGACGACCCGATCGTTCTTCTTCAATGACGACATCATCTTTGCTTCCTCCGACTTTCGCCGACGTTCGGGAAGAATGAAGATGAAGTAGAAAAGGAAGAACAGCCCCACCAATGGGGTCAGCGGGTTTTCCAGAATTTTTACAAATGTCGACGGTGCGGGCGCAGCGTCGGCCTGAGCCAACAGGCTCATCTGCGAGATTGCTGTCACCACGAAGTCATCATGTAACAAGAGATTGCCTTACGCGTCTCATTTGGCCACGGGCGAGAATCATCGTGCACGATGAAGATTCAAGCAGTCGGGCGAGCAAATCATGGCTCACCCGAATAAGCTGGCATTTGATCATGGGTCTTCCGAACCTTGGGTGGTCAAAGCGGCGCGGCTGAGCTTCGACAGACACTTTCGGGTCCAATTTGACAGTGGAGCATGATATGGAAGGGAAAAAAACGTCACAAGCCCAGCAGTTTCTTGGACTTGCTGCCGCTGGGAGCGAGGGTGCCTGGGCCCGACTCGGATCCACCACAGGGTCGCCCATCGATGCCGTTTGAATGCCCCGAGTGGCCACCGAGGTGGACCGAAATAAATGCCGCCGTGGCACGAGCCCTCGAGTCGGGCCAGTGGGGCCAATACGACTCGCCAACGTACCATTTGTTGTGCCAACGTCTGGTCGAGTTTTTCCAGGCCCCCCACGCACGACCCTGTTGCAGCGGCACCGCGGCGACCGAAATCGCCCTCCGCGCTTCCCAAATCGGCCCCGACGATGAAGTGCTTGTGGCTGCTTTCGATTACCCGGGAAATTTCCGCTCGGTGGAATTGACTGGTGCCCGACCCGTTCTCGTCGATGTGGCCAAGGGCAGGTTGGGCATCGACCCAGGTCAATTCGCCGCAGCGGCGACCGCCCGCACGCGGGCCGTGATCGCCTCGCACCTTTACGGGCACGCCGCCGCGATCACACGAATCCGGGAATGTTGTGACGAAAACGGATGGGTACTGATCGAGGATGCTTGTCAGGCGTTGGGGATGCAGATCGACGGACGTCCGGCGGGCAGTTGGGGGGACTTCGCCACTCTCAGTTTTGGCGGCAGCAAATTGGTGTCGGCCGGAACCGGCGGCGCACTTCTGTCCTCCTCTGCCCGGTTCACGGCCCGCCTTGGCGCCCTGTTGAACCGGCCGAGCGACGCCTTTCCACTCTCGCCATTGCAGGCGGCAGTGATCTTGCCGCAACTCGACCGCTTGATGGAGATGAACCTGCGACGGTCCGATACGGCGAGCTTCCTCCATCACGAAGTCTGCTCAGACCTCAGCAGATGGAAATGGTCTGGCGCGCCCGAGGACGATGTAACGCCTGCTTATTACAAGTTAGCGTGGACCGCCGAATCGACCGAACATCGCGGCCGGATCGTTGCTGCCAGCAAGCGAGAAGGGATACCGATCGGTCCCGGATTCCGGTGCATGTCACGGTGCAGCGAGAGACGATGCGGTAAGCCCGTCTCGCTCGACCACGCCGAACACCTCGGTGAGACGATCTTCGTGCTCGACCATCGCGCCCTGTTGATCGAGCCTTCGCGCCGCGATGAACTCGCCGAATCTCTACGGCGAGTCCATGACGACAGTTGACTCGTGGAGATACCCCTCAGCTGGCCAATCGTGAAATGCGATTGTGGGGCTGGGCCAATTCCTCGGCACTGGGTTGATACCGGAACTGCATCAAGTAAGCGTCTTCGACCGTGTCATCGTAGAAGTCACGCAGTACGGAGATCGCGCGAAATCCAATCGACTTGAAGAACAACTGTGCTTCCAGATTCGTTTCGCGAACTTCGAGCATGATACGGTTTCGGCGTTCGTGAGAGAGCTTGCCGAGAAGCTTCGTCACCATCGCCTTGCCGATCCCGGTACGCCGGTGATCGGGATGAACCGCAAAGTTCAAAATGTGAAGGCGGTTCTTGTGCAGCTCGTAGATCATGAAGCCGACGACCTTGTCATCTTCCTCGGCAACCATACCAATGCAGTTGCGTTGCCGCAGACAACGAATGAAATCTTCTTCGTTCCACGCGAATTCAAAGCACGCGTTCTCGATGCCAAGTACAGATGGCATGTCGCGGCGGATCATCCAACGAATATGAACGCAAACGGAAGAGGGTTGGGTTTCCACTTCGGACTCCTTTCCAGCGAAATACCACTCGTCGAGAGCCAATCAGACACTCGAAGCTGCCAGCGCGTTTTTTGGCGAGCCGCGGGCAAGAGTAACAGATGCCGCGCAGCGAACCAAGGCGAAAAAGCCCCGCGTTTCACGGGTCCGGCGCGCTAAAAATCAAACCTGCGAGCTTCCGATCTGGCAAATCGCGCCGCCATGGACGCATGATGATTCCAAGCCATCTCGGTGAGTCAGGATACGAGCCGGAAAACCGCGCTCCGGTCAGACAAGCTCTTTTTCCGCCAATGCATTTTTTCGCCAATGCAATTGGGTAGATCGACGTCGCGCCTTAAAATGAGAATTCGGGATCGCAATTCGAGACCAGCAGCACGCCTCGATAAGAGCGGTCAACACACGGTTTCAAATTCCAACGTACGCGCGACTTACACCAACTCGATAGCAAACAAGTCCGGAACAAGCATGGTGGCGTATTTGTCGATCCGAAAAGGGCCGGAAAAAGGGAAGCAATTCCTGCTCGATCCGTCACGGCCGATGCACATCGGCCGCGGGGCGAGCTGCGAAATCATGCTTACCGATCCGGTCAGCTCGCGGTTCCATGCCGTTGTCTACTTCGAGGACGGCAACTGGCATTTGCGCGACACCAGCAGTCGTAACGGGACCGAGGTCAACGGCCAGAAAACAGACCAGGCTCGACTACTGAACAAAACCATCGTAACTGTGGGTGGAACGGACATGGAGTTGGTCGAGCCCGACACGGTGATCAGTGACAACCCGAGCGTGGTGACCGTCGTCCAGGATCTGCCAACCGAACGCAGCTGCCGGATTGAAGCGGACGATTCGATTGCCGATGCCGCGGCGGGCGGTTTTCTGGTTGATCTCTACGCGCTCAGTCTTCAATTACTCAAGAGTGAGGATCCCGACACCGTAATCGATACGGTGATCGAATTGCTGCAAACCCAAACCGGCGCCGACGTGGTCGGGCTTTCGTTTGATTCCGGCGATGGCCGCTTGAAACCTCAGAAGGTTGTGCCGGCGGACAAAGCCGATGCGATCACGCTTGGAAAAGGTTTGATCCGGCGCGTCGTTCGTGAAGGAGAAGCGATCTGGATCAACGAGGACTCCGGCGGCAACGATTCTCTGCGGAGCGGTGATGGAAAATGGACCGACATCATCTACGTGCCGCTCGACAGCGGCAGCAACAACCTCGGCGTGCTGCACCTGTACCGCAGCCATCCAACGTTCGAGAATATGCACTTTGATTTGGCCGTTGCCGCCGGCCGCCTGCTGGCCGTTGGATTGACACGCGCGTTCGAAACCGGTTCGCTGCGGGAGGAGAACCGGCGGATTGCTGCGCGCAACGCCGAAACCGACGAATTGATCGGGGCGAGCACGGTCATGCAAAAATTAAAGGAGAAGATCCAGCGGGTCGGCCAGGCAAACGGGTCGGTGTTGATTCGAGGTGAGAGCGGTTCGGGAAAAGAACTCGTCGCCAAAGCGGTGCATCGCGCCAGCCAACGTGCTCGCCGGCCGATGCTCACCGTCAACTGCGCCGCGATTCCGCGCGACCTGATCGAAAGTCAACTTTTCGGGCACAAGAAAGGATCCTTCACCGGCGCCGACAGCGACCACATCGGATGGTTTCAACAGTCGCATACGGGAACGTTGTTCCTCGATGAAATTGGCGAACTGACGCTCGAGGGCCAGGCGAAACTGCTGCGAATCCTCGAGGGACATCCGTTTCTTCCCGTCGGAGCGACCGAAGAAATCCTTGTCGACGTCCGGGTGATCGCCGCAACAAATCGGGATCTGGCTGAGTTTGTCCGTGAGAAAAAATTCCGCGAGGATCTTTTTTACCGCTTGAGTGTATTCGAGTTGTTCGTGCCCCCGTTGCGCGATCGGGAAGGGGACCTCGATCTGCTGATCGATCATTTCCTGGAACACTTTCGATGTCAGCACGGCCGGGGGGAACTGGGAATTTCCGATTCGGCTCGCGACCGGCTTCGACAATACGCATGGCCCGGCAATGTTCGCCAACTACGCAATGTGATCGACAGCGCCGTTGTAATGGCCGACGAGCCAAGTATCGACGTCGACGACCTCGGTTTGCGAGACGCCGGACTCAGTCGTATGGAAACGCTGCGGATCGACGAGTGGGAACAGCGATTGATCCGCAAAGCATTGCAGCGGACCGGCGGCAGCGTTCCGGATGCCGCGAAATTGCTTGGAATCAGCCGCGCAACGGCTTACCGCAAAATCACCGACTATAAGATCGAGCGATAGCGATGCGCGCGATTCTTTCGGCGCCGGGATCGCGGGGTGACGTCAACCCGATGATCGCAATCGGTAAAAGCCTGGTCCGTGAGGGTCACGAAGTCGTGATTTCGCTGGCCGAGCCCTACGCCGATCTCGCCCAATCGGCTGGACTTACTGCCGAAGCGGTGGTCGACCGGGATCGGTTCACCGAGCTACTGGGCAATGAACATTTCTGGAAGCCAATCCGCGGCGCACGGGGCGTGCTGCGCGAGCTCGCGGGCGAATTCCTTTCTCTCCATGACGACGTCATCCGTCGACATCATGTTCCCGCAGATACGATCCTCGTCTCTCACCCGCTTGATCTGGCGTCGCGCATTTTTCGAGATTGCGACCCATCGACGCCGCTGGTCGACGTTCAATTGCAGCCGTCCATTCTGAGGACATTTGATTCGCCCCCTCGGCTCTCTCCGTTTTGGTTCGAAGTGATGCGTCCCCCATGGGCCGTTCGCGCTGCTTACTGGGTCATCGACCACGTCGCGGTCGATCCCGTGATCGCTCCACAAGTCAACGCGATGCGCAAAGCGCGTGGACTCGAACCTGTTCGCAGGGTCATGCACCGGTGGTGGCTTTCACCCGATCGAATTCTCGCGATGTATCCCCGGTGGTATGCGCCCGCCACGAAAAGCTTTTGTCCGCGGTTGGTACACTGTGGATTCCCGCTTGACGACATCAGTGGTGGCGACTTTGTTCCCCCGCGCGGTCGACCGATCGTCTTCACCTCCGGGACCGCGCACCATCATTGCCGAGTATTCTTCGAGCTGGCAGTGGAGGCCTGTCTTCAACTCGGCCGGCCGGGACTGCTGCTGTCGACTTTCGATGACAATTTCCCGCCGGATCTTCCCGAATCAATCACGACGATGGCTTACGCGTCATTCGGCCATCTGTTGCCGCACTGTAGCGCGATTGTCCATCACGGCGGGATCGGAACGACGTCTCAAGCGATCGCGGCCGGGATCCCGCAAGTCATTCGGCCGCTCGCGTTTGACCAATTTGACAACGCGACCCGCGTCGAGCGGCTAGGATGTGGGCGATGGCTGCGCAACGAAAAGCGACTCGCCGCGATTTTGCGAAGCGTGTTGAGCGACGACGACGAGTCGGCAACCGCCTCGCGGCGGGAACTTGCCGCCGAATCGCGTCCAGGCGAGGCTGCTGATGTCGCCGCAGCCGAAATTATAAGTACGTTTCAACGAAAAGCCTCGCCTTGACCAAGGTACATCATGCGAACGATGTTGAGTTTCCTCTCGATCCTTTTCGTTTCAACCGGCTCTTTGACGATCTGCCACTGGGCAGATGCGCAACGTCCCAATGTCGTGCTGATTCTCGTCGACGACATGGGCCTGCACGATTTGTCGATCGAAGGGAGCACGTTCTACCGCAGTCCGAATATCGACAACCTTGCGCGGGGCGGGATGCGGTTCACCCAGGGCTATGCGACGTGCCGCGTGTGCAGTCCGTCGCGTGCGAGCATTCAACTTGGCAAATTCACGGCGCGTCACGGGGTCACCCAGTGGATCGGAGCGCGATCGGGAATGGATTGGAAGCGGGACGACCCCCTTTTGCCGGCGGATTACCTTCACGAGCTTCCCCACGCGGATATTTCGCTCGCCGAAGCAATGCGCGAGGGTGGCTATCGCACCTTTTTCGCCGGCAAATGGCACCTCGGCGGTGAAGGATCCCTTCCGACCGATCACGGCTTTGACATCAACGTCGGTGGTCATCATCGCGGAAGTCCACCCGGCGGATTCTTTGCGCCATTCAACAACCCGCAAATGGACGACGGACCTCGCGGTCAATCGCTGCCACTGAGGCTCGGCGACGAAACGGCGAGTTTCATCAAGGCGAATCGCGACGAACCCTTCTTTGCCATGCTCTCGTTCTACATGGTCCACGCGCCGGTCCAAACGACAAAAGAACTGTGGTCGAAATACCAGGACGCGGCGCCGAAATTGCCCGACGGTGCGTCACGGTTCAAAGTCGATCGCACGCTTCCGGTGCGCCAGGTCCAGGACCATCCGGTGTACGCGGGAATGGTCGAACAAACCGACACGGCCGTGGGGCGTGTGCTCGATGCAATCGAAGAATCGGGTTTGGCCGATTCGACCATCGTGATTTTCACCAGCGACAACGGCGGTGTTTCGTCGGGTGATGCCTATGCGACCAGCAACTTACCGCTGCGCGGCGGCAAGGGCCGACAATGGGAGGGCGGGATCCGTGAACCGTTTTACATCCGTTATCCCGCAGTCACCAATGCCGGAACGACCTGTGACGTGCCGGTCACGGGTGCCGATTTCTATCCAACAATTCTCGAGTTGTGCGGGCTTGAAGCGCGAAACGATCAACACGTTGACGGCGTCTCGCTGGTACCGCTTTTAAAAGGTGATACGATTGATCCGCGACCGCTCTATTGGCACTACCCGCATTATGACAATCAGGGCGGCGAGCCAAGTTCGCTGTTTCGCGACGGTGACTGGAAACTGATTCACTACTACGAAGACGGTCGAAACGAGTTGTACGACTTGAGCGTCGATCCGCGCGAAGAAAGTGATCTTTCGAGGACGCACCCGGCGCGCACAAGTCAAATGTGGAACCAACTTGAACGTTGGCTGAAGTCGGTCGGAGCGAAGTTTCCTCAGAGTGACCCGCGGTACGATCCGGCGCGCACGGAAGCAAAGTTTCGCCGTCTTCAAACCGAGTTGAAGCAACAACTCGAAAAAAGCCACGCCGCGATGCTCGATCCCGACTGGGCGCCCAACGCGACATGGTGGGGCAGCATGGTAACGAGCGACTAGTCGCCGGGGTCTACAAGTCGGGGTCCACGGAGGGGCGTCCACGAAACCGGGGTTCACGAAGATTAGGTCCGCGATGGTTCTCCCCCGGCAATCGGAAAAGCCCGCGAACTTGCGGTTGGAGACAATTTTCCCGCATAACCGTCACAACAGTTCGCACGTGCGATGCAGACGTCGTCGCGCGATCTGAATGTCGTCTCCGGACGCATCCATGTATCCCATCCTTGTGGGTTACGACCGCATTGACACCGTCGCGGTCGCTGGCTGCATCCCCTTTGTGACGACACCATGAACGACTCTGCCACGGCCACCGATTCGCTGTTCGCGAGCGCCTGTGCCGTTCCTTCCGAAACGACACCTTGGAACTTGAAACGCACCGACCAGGTGGTCATCGAGCGAATCGATCAAACGCTCGAAATGATCGCCGAGGCAAACTCCGAGGCTGCGGGGGTGACTCCGGTCCGGCGTTTCGATGTCACGGTGATTGTCCCGGTTTACAACGAACGCGAAACACTTCCGAAAGTTCTCGATCGGATCGCCGAAGTCATGCCAACGGCGACCGAGGTGATCGTGGTGGACGACGGCAGCAACGACGGGACGAGCCAGTGGCTCGCCGAGCAAGGGGTCAGTGCGAACCGACGAATCATTCGACGCCGGACAAACCACGGAAAAGGATCGGCCGTGCGTTTGGCGATCCGACACAGTCGGGGCCGTGTGGTCGCGATCCAGGACGCTGATCTTGAATACGATCCCGCCGACTTGTTGCGAGTGATCTGGCCGATTCTCGAAGGGAAATCGAAAGTCGTTTACGGGTCACGATACCTTGGCAACAGCAGCGACCCCTCGATGCTGCACCGCTGGGGCAACCGGGCGCTGACAACAATCAGCAATCTGTTGACCGGATTGCGGCTTAGCGACATGGAAACGTGCCACAAAGCCTTTGACGGCGAATTGCTACGTTCAATTTCGCTTCGCGAGTGCCGATTCGGTTTCGAGCCGGAGATCACGGCAAGGATGGCAAGCCGCGGCGTCAAGATCGCTGAGGTTCCAACCGGATACAGTTGCCGCGGTTACGACGAAGGAAAGAAGATCGGCTGGCGCGACGGCGTCGCGGCCATCGCTTGCATGTGGAAGTACCGAAACGCGAAGTAATGCCGCGTCTCCGACTATCCGGGCAAGTTCCGCTTGTACCTTAGCGGCTCACTCGGCGGAAGCTTGACGTCGTGCTCTTCCTGGTAACGACGACGCTCGACCGCGTCGGCATAGAACCTCAGCCAGGTGTCGTTGTCTTCGATGCAGCGCCATTCAAGAAACTTGCCGGGCAATTCGACTTTCTTTTCACAGCAGGGAAGGATGTCGCGGTAGATGATCTTGTAGAGATCACGATCGGACAAATGATCGGTGTACCGCAAGACGACCTGTTGCGAATAGAGCTGGTCGATCGTGTCGTACAGCAGCGCCGCGAGGGTCTCATCGTCGATCGCGTCCGGAGTTGGCAATTCCATGACTGGTGTGAACCAGCTTGCAATTGGCAGCGCCGGAGCTCGCTCCCACGCCAACATTGACGCGAGGTACTCGTTCTCGGTGCGGAGTGACATGCGTGTGACCGACGGATCGTCGATCGACTCGTCACGGTAGGGCTCCAGTTCATCTCGCAAGCGTGCGTTGGCCAACATCAAGTCGACTTCATCGACGGCTGTTCGGCGGGTCTCGCTCGTGTCCATGTATGCTGGCCTCTCCAGGTCGGCAGGGGGGTCGTAACGGACCTGTTGAGCCACCGATTCAACTCGGCAGAACACTGGTCTCCACGGTCTCGATCCTATCCGTCCCAGCAGCCCGCTCAACGAAGTTTTGAACCAATTCAGGCGTTTGTTAAGAAATTCGGACGACCGACCATACCCTGATCGTTACGAGCGGAACCTTTTATCAGTTTTTGCTAGTATTCCAAGGCTGTGGTTCCGCCAAACGCGAGAATTATCGTGTCCTGCGGCCACTGCGGGACGCATACAAATCGGCATGCCGCTGGACCATTTTCTCAACGGTAAACTCTGTTTCAATCCGCTGGCGTGCCGCCTCGGCCAACCGCTCGGCTTCGCCCCGGTTTTCGAATAACAGATGCGTTTGTCGTGCAAAGTCGGCCGTGTCGCCGAGGGCGACCAGACGCCCGGTTTGACCATCGGAAACGAGGTCACGATTACCCGGTATATCCGACGCGACGACCGGTACTCGCGCCTGCATCGCTTCGATCACCGAGTTGCTCTGGCCTTCGTACTCGCTCGCGATCCAAAACGCATCGGCATGTGGTAAAAGATCAGCGACATCGCTACGGATTCCCGCAAAACGGACATGCTCGGGCGTGGTCACGGCGTCTCGATGCCGCATCAGTTCCCCGCTTTGCGGACCATCACCGATGATCACCAGCGACGTGTCTTCGCGCAACGTTGCCAACAATTCGCCGGCCCAAATCAGGTCGCGGTACCGCTTTTGAGGCCACAAGCGACCAACGGCAAGGATCAGCTTGCGATCGGGCGAAACTTCCAACCGCCGGCAAGCTTCGTCGCGATCGATCGCGGTGGGTAGCCGAGGCTCGATGCCATTGGGAATGACTCGAAACAGATCGGGATCGATCCCATGTTCTGCGTAGAAGTCCCGCACACCGGAGTTGTTGGTGGTGATCGCCTCGGTGAAACGCGCCAGTTGCCGGTCGATCAAGAAGTGACTTGCCGTTTTCCAACGATCGACACACCGCTCGCTTGCCATGATGCGGGGGACTTTCGCCATCTTCGCTGCGGCGCGTCCAAAGCTGTTGGCGGCAAAGATCCATGTGTGAACAATCTCAGGTTTCAATCGAACCAGTTCGCGGCGCAGACGAAACAGTGCGGTCGGGTCCGCCTTGAATCGCTTGCCGATCAGCGTGACGGGGATCTCCGCATCACGCAGCCGTTCACTTCGGGGACCGTCGCGGGTCAACAGCAAAACATGCACGTCAAACTGGTCGCGGGGCAGATTTTCCGCAAGTAAACAAAGTTGCTTTTCGGCTCCTCCACGGTCCATCGTCGGAATCAGGAGCACAATTCGGGTCGTCATGAAACGGCCCCGATCGACGCAGAGGATGATCGCGAGGAGGAACGTTCGCGCACCAATCGCTCCATCAACGCAACATGCGCCCCGACCGACTCGCTCTCGGACCGGTTTCGCAAGACGATTCGCCGCAACTCGGACGCCTTTTTGCGGCGCTCGGGCAGATCGTCGAGCACGCCGGCAATGGCCGAACGAAGCAGTTTCGAAGTTGCCCCGGGGACCCACTGAACGAGGTCTGCCGTCGCCTTGTCACCCATGATTCCGCCGCCGAGCACCGCTCGTGTCGATTCGCTGTCAATCGTAACCACCGGCAATTCAGCTGAAACCGCCGATGGCAAGATGGAATCAAGCCCCTGGTCGTCCGCTTGCACAAAGAGATCGGCCGCGGCGAATAGGTCATCAAAGTCACAAAAAGATCCGGGCAATGCGATCGAGGACCGCACGCCTTCGCCACGCAAATGGTCGTAGATCCAGTCTCGTTGTGGGCCGTCACCGACAAACCACAGTCTCAGTCTGGGATACCGCGCGATCAACGGGCCTGCCGCCTTGGCCAACAGCAGCGGGCCGCTTTCATGCGTCATGGGAGACGCGCAAATCACAACCGGCGCATCATCATCGGCCGCCAGATCCAAGTTAACGGCGCCCAACGCTCGCCTCGCCGCGCTGCGTGAGGCTGCCGCCCGCGGTGGTCCAACCGGAAATGCGTTGTCAATCCGCTCGATCCGAGACGCTGCATAACCCGCCGCTAACAACG
>JAHELS010000338.1 GCA_024644085.1 Rhodopirellula sp. | reverse complement strand
TGGCGCATGATCTGGACATTGTGAAAACGCCGTACGTCGTTATCGCGGGCATCGTGGTGGCCGTGTTGTTGATCTTTGTGATGTCAAAGTTGCCGGACACCGGACACGAGGAAGAGAAGATTGAACTGGTGCCATTGCTGAAGCACCTGTTCACGAGTTTTCAGTACGTTGGTGGTGTCATTGCGCAAACGTTTTACGTCGGGGCCCAGATCATGTGCTGGACGTTCATCATCCATTACGGAATGACGCTGGTCGGACTCAGCGCGGCCCAGGCACAGAACTACAACATCATCGCGATGAGCATCTTCCTTGCCAGCCGTTTCATCTGCACGTTCATTCTGAAGTATCTCAGGCCGGGCCTGTTGCTGGGCATCCTGGCGATCGGAGGTTGTCTGCTGACACTGGGTGCGATTTTCCTGCAGGGCATGCCGGGGCTGTATTGCCTGGTGGGCGTCTCGGCGTGCATGTCGCTGATGTTCCCGACCATCTACGGAATCGCGTTGAACGGACTATCGCCGAACGATGCCAAACTTGGTTCGGCCGGATTGATTTTTGCAATCGTCGGTGGCGCTTTCATGCCGAGGTTTCAGGGAGCGTTGATCGATGGTGAGGGAATGACGATCGCCGGCCAGGCTCTGGAGTCCGTCCGAGTGTCGTTCTTCCTTCCGTTTGTTTGCTTCATTGTCATCGCGATCTTCGGATTCTCGGTGAACCTTCTGGCCGGAAAAGATTCGGCCGAGCCTGTCGCGACGTAACACTCCTCATGGGTGCCGTGGGTAACGCTAACCAACGGACGAAGCCCAAGGCTAGCGTCTAGGGCTCACCAGAGGACGCATTTCACCATCTCATGTATCTTTGGGAGTGATCACACTCGGGAATGTGTCGCCCTTCGGGCTTGCAAATTAGTTTCACCCTTTTGCGGGGGCTGACGCCACCGGCGCATCAATGTCGCCTTCTGGGCGGTCCAGTAGAAACCTCATCCATCCGTGAGCGGTCACCAATTACTTAGCCTCGATTTCTGCCATGCAGTCTACATCTCACTCGTTCAAACGTCCCGAAGCCGATCTTACGATGTTGGAGTTGCTCGCGGCTGAGTATCCCAATGTTGACTCGGCGATCGCCGAATCCGCTCGGCTGGCGGCCGTGCAATCTTTGCCCAAGGGAGTCGTGCATGTTATCAGTGACATCCACGGTGAAGACAAAAAACTGCAACATGTGATCAACAACGCATCGGGAACGTTGCGCCCGTTGGTCGAGCAGTTGTTCGCTGAAACGATGGACGCTGCCCAGCGGGAGGAGTTTCTCAAACTGACGTTCTATCCAGCCGAAGTGACCGCGCGTGTTGGAAAAACGCTGACGCAGCCTGACGAAATCAGAGCGTACGCGTTGCGGATGCTAGGGCCACAACTCGAACTGCTTCGGTACCTCGTTTCCAATTTCAGCCTGCGGTTGGCGACGAACGTTTTCCCGGCTGACTACCGGGAGCTGTTGCTCGAGATCATGCATGCGCCATCCACCGAGCGTGGCCCCGCATTCGTTGCCGCGATGCTTGATGAACTTGTGCGGCGTGATCGCGCATTGCACCTGATTCATTTGCTGGGACGTTTGATTCGCAACCTCGCGGTCGATGAATTGATTATCGCAGGCGATCTCTGGGACCGGGGCCCACGTGGTGATCGCGTGATGGAGTACCTCCGCCGTCAACCCAACGTCGAATTCATTTGGGGCAATCACGATGCCTTGTGGCTGGGTGCGTCGCTGGGCCATGAAGCGCTGATTTGTACGGTGCTGCGAGTATCGCTGCGGTATCGTCGTTTGGGGCAATTGGACGAAGGCTACAGTGTTCCGTTGACGCCGCTTGAGCATCTTGCTCGAACCGTCTACACCGATGATCCGGCCGAGCACTTCATGCCCAAGGGTGGTGGCATGCGGCCAAAGGAGGTCGTCGCGCGAATGCAAAAGGCTGCCGCTGTGATGCAGTTCAAGCTCGAAGGACAAATGATCGAGCGGAATCCGCATTGGAATCTGGATCATCGACGTTTGTTGCACCGGATCGATCACGAATCGGGCACCATCGAGATTGACGGGAAAACGTACGCACTCCGCGATACCTCTTTCCCGACCGTCGATCCGACCAATCCATACGAGCTCTCCGCCGAAGAATCCTCGTGCCTGTCGTACTTGAAGCACTCGTTCCTGAACAGCCAGAAGCTGAGTGAGCAGATGCGATTCATGGTCGGGCACGGTTCCATGTACCTCAAGCGGGATGAGTGCCTGATCTTTCACGGCTGTGTGCCCGTGGATGCCGAAGGAAACTTTCTGCCACTTGAATTCGACGGACGATCACTGGCGGGCCGCGCAATGTTTGAGGAAATTGAAAAGGTTGTCAGGCGTGCCGTCGTCAACTCTGAACAATCCGATCTCGATTTCCTCTGGTATCTCTGGAGTGGTCCGAGGTCACCGTTGTTCGGCAAGGATCGTATCGCGACACTCGAGCGGGATTTCATCGCCGACAAGACACCCCACCGAGAAACGAAGGATGCCTACTTCTCTCTGATCCATGAAGCGGAGTTTTGCGACAAGGTTCTGAGTGAGTTCGGTATGGCATCCGACGACGGGTTGATCGTCAACGGCCATGTACCGGTGAAGGTCGAAGCAGGTGAGTCGCCGCTCAAGCGCAGCGGAAAAGCGATCACGATCGACGGAGCGTTCTCGGAAGCGTATGGCGATCACGGATACACTTTGCTGTTGGAACCGGATCGTATCGTTCTGGCTCAACACTCACACTTTGATTCGGTCGAGGCGGCGATTCGCGATGGCGTGGACATTGTCCCCCAGGTTCAGGACATTCGCGTGTTCGATTCACCCAGACGCACGCGCGACACCGAGCGTGGCCAGCGAATCGGGTACCGCATCGAAATGCTTGAACGGCTGATCGAAGCGTACCAGACCAATCGCCTGCACGAACGTCCGACCAATCTGCGCTAGACGCGAGGGTCGATTCGTTTGCCACGGAAAGGAGAACCTGGGGCGACTTGTCGCGAATTAGCGACACCTTCATGCCGTAAATCATTACTGGCGTGTCGTACTTCGTACTCGAACGCGGCTTCGAAACCGGATAGGATAGGGGAAGCGTCGGCAGCGGCATTTTCAAACTTCGACGACTGGGCCAATCAAAATCATCTGGTCCGGTCTCGCTTCCATGCAAGGTATTGAATGATGCGAATTACACGTCACAGAGCTTCTGGTTTCACGTTAGTGGAATTGCTCGTCGTCATTGCGATCATCGGAGTCTTGGTTGGGCTCTTGCTTCCAGCGGTTCAAGCTGCGCGTGAAGCGGCTCGCCGAATGAGTTGCAGCAACAATTTCAAACAGATCGGCTTGGGGATTCACAACTATCACTCGGCCTTCAAACAGATTCCTACGCACGGCACGGGAACGAATTCGAATCCTCCCAACGCCTGGTTTCGCACTTCGACCACGGGCAACCGGTTGCGTCTGAGTGCGCTTGTGCCAATCTTGCCTTTCATTGAGCAGCAAGCTCTGTGGGAAAAGATTGCGAACCCCAGCACGGAACGAACCGATGGCGGGGTCCAGACGCCGGCGTGGCCAGCGATGGGTCCAACGCCGGATCAGATTCAATACATCCCCTGGGTCAACGAAATCCCCACGTACCGCTGTCCGAGTGACCCCGGCGTCGGTCTGCCGGCTTTGGGACGGACCAACTATGCGGCATGTCTCGGCGACTCGATTTGGACGCTCTACCTCGGTCCCTATGTCAATAATCGCACGAGAATCACTTCGGGCCGGATGCAGCACGCGCGAGCTGCGCATCGCGGTTTCTTCATGCCGCTCCAGGAAACCAGGTTCCGCGATACACTCGATGGCTTGTCCAACACCATCGCGATGGGCGAGATCATGACCGCACTGCAGGATGGCGACATCCGCGGTAACGGCGTTGCCACAAACGGAGGCAACTCGGGCCCATTCGGCCTCGCGGCGCTGCGGCGCAACCCGTCCATCTGTACCGACAACGGCTATATCGATCCGGAACGCCCCCGATTCTGGCTACCACAGTGGCAACAGCAGAATCGGCGCAACTTTGCACGTGGGCATCGATGGGCCGATTATCTTCCGATCATGAGCGGAGCCCTGACGATCCTGCCACCGAACCGGGAAGCGTGTGGTCGGTACAATGCTTTGGGAACAACCCTGGTGGCGACGGTATCAAGTCGGCACGTGGGTGGTGCGCACGTCCTGATGGGCGATGGAGCGGTTGTCTTCATGACCGATTCAGTCGAAGCGGGCAATTCACGCGCAGAGAATATCTGGAGAAACAACATGCCCGGCGCACAAAGTCCTTACGGATTGTGGGGCGCTCTGGGAACACGGGCGGCCAAGGAGCCCATCGAAGAAGAGTTGAACCAGTAGACCCAAAGATCTTCACGCCGCCGCCCCCTGGTGCGTTAGGCACGGGGGGCGGCGATTTTCATTTTTCATTCACCCTGCAAACACAAGATAGAATCGATGAAATCTTTGTACGCGTGTCTCATGGTTTTCCTTATCACGATTGCCCTGCCTGGCTGCGGCACGGAAGAAAACACACTCGCCACCGAAGGAGCAACCGCGGACGATTTCGCCAGATACGAAGCAGAATTGGCAGCCGCAAACTCCGAAGGGGCATATGAAGAGGAAGCGGAAGACGACGAGGAGGATACGGAATAGCCGTGTCCTTTGCCGGCAAAGGCGCTGCCAGGCTCCGCGTCTCGCAGCGCTTTCGCACCTCATACTGAGCCGCTGGCGCTAGCCACGGGCCTGGACCGAATCCTCCGCGTCGGCAATTTCATTCTCACCTTGTACTGAGCCGATGCGCTAGCCACGGGCCCGACGAAACCACGTTCTGGGCCCGACGCTAGCGCGTTCGGCTCATTGACAGGACAGCTTGGTAGGCCGGACCGAGCTCGGCGAGTTCCGGCGTCGTCTTGAGTGATCGTCGGAACTCGCAAAGCTCGGTCCGGCCTACGACTCGCCCATCGTACCTGTCTTCGCGCAGCATCAAAACTTGCGCGTCGTGTTAGTATGAATGCCTGTCATCGTAATCCTCCCAGCCGACGACAGGGCCAGGGCGAATTCGCACCGCGGCGCAAAGGTGTATTGAACCATGAA
>JAHELS010000337.1 GCA_024644085.1 Rhodopirellula sp. | reverse complement strand
CGGAATCACTATTTTTACATCACGGCAGCGGCAATTGCTGCCAGCGTCTGTGTCGGCTGCTCATTTGCAGCAAAGATCAATAACCTTCGGCCCAATTCACCTGGGCCCCTGGCCGCTCGTCTGAGGCCAGAAAGCGGGAAAAGGCGAGCTTGTCGGTCAATTGTCACGTCGAGAATCCAATGCTGAGGATGGCGTAGCCCGACGCTTCTTCGGATAATGGATTAACGCCAGCGACCGCCGCGATAGCTCTGAGAAATCAAGCATTCCGCGTGCCGCGATCAGATGTTGCCGGAAGCTTCATTGGGCTGTGGTGTTAGCTGGAGGTTTTTGACTGAACTCATTCTTCAGCCGATGCAAGGGAAGGGACCTCATGTCGCCAGCGAGAAATATACTCGCCTTGCATGCAGCGGCGTTGTCGGTGATGACGTTGTTCATTGCGACCCGGGTCCACGCCGGAGACAACGCACAACTGGGGTTCGCGTCGAGTCGAAACAATGTGGCACCTTCATCCGAGGTTCCACGGACATGGGCAACCAAGCGATGTGTGCAATGGGAGCGTGGCCTCGGAACTCAAACCAATGGCAGCCCGATCGTCGCCGGTGGCAAGGTTTTCATCGGAACGAATAACGGTGGCGGATATTTGAATCGCAGTCACTCCGACGTGGACCTTGGTGTCCTGCTGTGTGTCGACGAAGCAACGGGAGATCTGCTGTGGCAATACAGCTGCGAAAAACTGCTTTCCGGCAACGTGCATGATTTCAAGGAGGTGGGCATCTGTTCGACGCCTCTCGTGGAAGGAGACCGACTCTGGTTTGTCTCGAGCCGAGGTGAAGTGATCTGCTTGGATGCGGAGGGCTTCCGTGACGACGAAAACGATGGCCCACATATTGAAGAACAATTCTCCACCGCTCTGGAGGCCGATATTGTCTGGCGACTCGATATGATGGGCGAACTTTGTGTCGAGCAACACAACATGGCGAATTGCTCGGTAACCACCGTCGACGACGTTTTGCTCGTATGCACAAGCAACGGAATCGACCGCGCGCACGAGCGAGTACCAGCCCCCGAATCCCCCAGTTTCCTTGGAATCAACAAGCATTCCGGCCAACTGATCTGGAGTGACAATTCTCCAGGCGCAAATGTCCTGCACGGACAATGGTCATCGCCGACTGTAGCCGTGACGGGAAACGTCACCCAAGCCATTTTCGCGGGTGGCGACGGCTGGATGTATAGCTTTGACCCACGCGGAGACGGGACAGGCAATGCGAAGTTGCTTTGGAAATTCGACTGTAACTCAAAGACCAGTCGATGGATTGACAGGGATCGCGGCGAGCGAAACAACATCATCGCAACGCCCGTCGTCCACGGACACTGCGTCTACGTCGCTACCGGAAGAGATCCCACAAGGCACGAGGGTCGCGGCCGGCTGTGGTGCGTTGACGCGGCGATGAACTTCGGCGGCTCGGACGTCAGCGAAGAATTGGCTTTCGATTCCGACGGCAAGCCGATGGCTCATCGTCGAACGCAGGCAGTCGACCGGTCACATGGCGAGGTCGTGCGGGTGAACCCAAACACGGCGGCCCGGTGGTGTTACACAGGAAGCGACGCAAACAGCGATGGCAAACTTGCCCACCGGGAACAAATGCATCGCACCATCAGCAGCGTCGCGATCAAGGATGGGTTGCTGATCGCGGTTGACATCTCCGGCGTCGTCCACTGTCTCGATGCCACTCGCGGAAGCGGATTCTGGACGTACGATACCCTGGAAAAAACCTGGGCGTCACCATTGATCGTTGGCGACCGAGTCATCATCGCGGACGAAGGCGGCACGATCTCAATCTTTAAGCTGTCCGCCGATCCCGAGATAGCGATGCGCGTCGCGGCCGATGGCGAACGAGTACCCATTGTTCGTTGGAATCTGGACGGCGAGATTCGCGCGACGCCGACCGTGTCCAAGGGAATCCTATTCGCGGCGACGCAGGAAAAGCTGTACGCCTTGCGTCTATCCAAGGTAGATAAGTAGCCCGATTTGGACCGATCGAATCACAACGGTGACTGCTTCGGTTCCGAAAGCTCATACAGATCCGTGCGACGATCTTTCCTGGCAAAAGCCATCCAGAATGCATCACCGCGTTTCCGCGTACTTGCAAATGAACCGTATGCCGGCACGGACGACGGATTAACATCCTGGTTGCGAACCTGTTTCCACACGGATTCCTATGTTGGGATTGAGATAGAAGTCAATAACCGCAACTTCAAGCGAAACTTGAAAGCTCAAAAAAAGGTCGTTGAGATTGTAGCGAAAGGACTGAATACGGCGATGAAGCAATTAGCCGGGTAATCTGCGACGCAGCCGGTGAACGATTGATTGCTACTCGATTCACACGGTCCTTTGTGATGCCCGAGCGAGTTGAATGAAGCCGACACAGATAACGCGTGATGCCTCCGATCGAATCCGAAAATGAGTCCTTCAGTCAGGACGCCAATCTACGCCGCGTCGTGCTTGACGCGGCCTACTTTGGCGGAATGGTGGGATGCGGGGAAACGTACATCCCCGCGTTCGCGCTTGCGATTGGACTGAGTGAATCGAATTCGGGTGTTGTGGCCAGCGTTCCACTGTTGGCCGGTGGAATCATTCAGTTGTTGTCTCCCATTGCAATCCGTTGGGCCGGCAGCTTGCGACGTTGGGTCGTATCGGCAGCAACACTTCAAGCGTTGTCTTTTGTGCCGCTGGTCTTTGCGGCCTTTCATGGCAACATTTCTCTTTCCATGCTGATCCTGGTCTCATCGCTCTACTGGGCAGCCGGTTACTCGACCGGCCCCGCCTGGAACACCTGGATGGAACACATTGTCCCGTCGCATCAAAGAGTGAAATTCTTTGCCGGTCGATCCCGGGTTCAACAATCATGCACCCTCGCCGCACTGCTGCTGTCAGGAGTATTTCTCAACTGGGGCGCGTCTCGCGGCTATACGCTGGAGAGTTTCGCGGTGTTATTTGCGTTTGCCGGCGTCCTTCGGCTGGTCTCAGCCAACTACCTTCGCCTGACGAAATCGAAAGCAGACTTTACCCAGCTACCCTCCAGTGATCACCAACCGTTCGAAGAACCCCTTGATCGACAGCGCTTTCAACGGTCGACCGCGCCAATCGGGATGCATTCGGGTCGCGCCCCCGCGCCACGCCACAATCGACTCGACGGCGGGGCCAGTCGGCATAGCGATGCTGCTGAGCCGGTCTCGCGTTCGGATTCGACGGTGAACAAAGGGGGCAAACTTTCGGCGAAGCGTTTGATTCTGTATCTGGTCTGCATGCAGGTCTTCATTCAGGTCAGCGGTCCCTTTTTCGCTCCGTACATGCTGAAGCAATTGAACATTGGCTACGCGGCTTACGTCGGGCTGATCTCGGTGGCTTTCGTCAGCAAGGTGTTGTCGCTCGCGTTCTGGGGCCGCGTTGCCGAGAAGCTGGGTGTCTTGAAAGTGCTTTGGATCGGGGGCATCGGGTTGGTTCCGCTGGCCACGCTTTGGATCGCCTCAACCAACCTGTGGTGGCTGGTTTGTATTCAGGTGGTAAGCGGTTTCGCTTGGTCAGCGTATGAGCTGGGATTCTTCTTGATGTTTTTTGAATCGTTACCGTCGAACCAGCGGACGCGTCTGCTGACCTATTACAACTTCGCCAGCACGCTGGCGATCTGTGTTGGCGCGAGCATCGGCGCGGCGATCCTGGCGTGCACTGACTGCACCCCGGAAGCATATCACCGACTGTTTGTGATCTCCTCGATCGGGCGGTTCGCGTGCCTTGGGTTACTTGTAGGTCTCTCCGCACCTTCGCACACGATTCGGTCGATCGCCTTGCGAATTCTTTCCGTGCGCCCCGGAGCCGGTTCCGTGAGTGCCCCGATCATCGCGAGCGAAGACCGCACGACCGTGCCGACAAAAGATGTCGGGCGGCCAGCCTAAATGGAACACAATCCGAGATTCGCGGACGGACACTATTCACTCTGTGTTAAGATATCGCCAGCCTCTTTCCCGCTGTTTATCTCGCGTTTGCTTCTGAGCCGATGGCGCTAGCCACGGGCCGTAGAGCCGATGGCGCTGGGCACGGGCCGTAGAGCCGATGGCGCTGGGCACCGGCCTCGGAACAACTTGCCATGCCATCCGAACCCAACACTGATGCGAATGGCTCGTATGCGGGACAACGCCTATCGCTCACTCTCGTTTCAACTGTTCATTCACGGGCTCAATAGGGTTCAACATGATGGCAACAGGTTTGGTTTCACGTGTCGCTTTAGGAATTTTCGGACTTACCATTAGCTTCGCCGTCGCAAATGCACAGCAAACCGACGCGGTTCACCGAGCGATTGCCCGGACGGATGAGAACTCCCGTCTGGCCCATCAACAATTGTTGACGAAAACAAAACAGGGAGTGATCGATATTTATTTCATCGGCGACTCCATCACTCGCCGCTGGGGAGCGACGGACTATCCGCATTTGTTAGCTCATTGGAAAAAAACGTTTCACGGCTGGAACGCAGCTAACTTTGCCTGGGGTGGGGACTCGACGCACAACATCTTGTGGCGATTGCAAAACGGGGAACTCGATGGCGTCAAGCCGAAAGTTTTCGTCGTTCAAGCTGGAACGAACAACCTTCCCTGGACCGGACCCCCGAGGGACGACCACGTCGATGATGTGGTCGCCGGCATCAATTCGATCATCGATCTGCTCCAGGATAAACACCCACAAGCCACGATCATCCTGACCGGGCTTTTTCCCCGCAAGCAGAACCCGGAACTCACACCGGCGATTGAGAGTATCAATTCGCGTCTTGCCGCATTGTCCAGTAAAGAGAACATTCGATATCTGAACATCAATGACAAGCTAACCGATACCGACGGCAATCTGCGATCCGAAGTATCGTCTGATGGACTTCATCTCGAATTGCCTGGATACGAAGTCTGGGCGGCAGCTTTGCAACCTCGATTGACCGAGGTGCTCGGAACGCCGTCGAAGGAAGATCGAGCGCCTCCGCCGACCGGGGATCCCAGCGTGGCGAACCGCGTCGACTCCGCAGCCGATCCTCGCTCTAATCCAACCACGGATGCAACCCAAGCGCAAGAGCCCGTTGTATTCACTACGCATGAAGATCATCAAAACATGCTCGACCAGTTGGGAATCACCAGGCTGCGCGCCGGGC
>JAHELS010000336.1 GCA_024644085.1 Rhodopirellula sp. | reverse complement strand
GGTCCAGAATTGGCCCTCCGCTGCTGCGGGTTACCGGAGGTGGCCGATCGTTGCCTCCCCATTCTATACGGCCCCAGATCTGCGATCCGAACAATCGCTCGTGCGGTCGATCTGCCGATGTCGCAAATCCACGATGTCGGCGTGGTCGACGGCGATGCTTTGAAAGCAGGACAATTCAGTGCGGAAACGGGAAAAGCCTCATTTGAAGCAGTCGAGAGAGCGGTCGCTGACGCGGTCGAGGGAAAAATCGACGCGATCGTGACAGGGCCGATCCAGAAGGAGGCCTGGCACATGGCGGGAATCGAATTTCCCGGTCACACGGAGATGCTGGCCGCTCGGCTCGATATCGAAGATTTCTGCATGATGCTGACCAGCGACGAGATTTCGTGCGTGTTGGCGACGATCCACATACCGTTGGCCGATGTCCCCGGAACGCTGACATCCGAATCGGTCCTTCGCGCGATACGTCTCGGAGCGGATGCATTGACGACTCGCAACGGGAACGCCGCTCGCGTGACCGTTTGCGGTTTGAATCCGCATGCCGGCGAAAACGGCATGCTCAGCCACGGGGAAGAGTTGGACATCATCCAACCGGCAATCGATCGCGCTCGCGCCGAGGGCGTGAATGTACGTGGACCACTCGCTCCCGACACAGCGTTTGTCCCGGCGATCCGCGCGACCACCGATGTCTACGTTTGCATGTATCACGACCAGGGATTGATTCCGTTGAAAACACTCGCTTTCGAGGACGCTGTCAACGTGACACTTGGATTGCCGATCGTGCGGACGAGCGTGGATCATGGCACCGCTCTCGATTTGGCGTGGAAAGGCACAGCAAGCCACCGCAGCATGCTCGCTGCGATTGAATTGGCAATCGATTTATCAAATGGATGAGACGACCGCCTTGCGAACCACATCGATCGACGCGGAAAAGATGACGCGGGAAACCGCAGGCAATTCCAGGCGTCAGTCGCTGGTCGAAGTGATGTTGTTGCTCCTGCTGTTTTTCGTTTATGCGGGCGATGTGCCCCCGATGGTCAACGAGGCACATTACTTCGTCAAAGCGAAAAATTTTTGGCAACCGGAGTGGTGCCAGAACGATCTGTTCACCGCATCCACCAAAGCGCACACGACCTACTACGTTCTATTCGGCTGGACGACAAAATATTTCTCCTTCGAATCGTGTGCCTGGATCGGACGCATTGTCGGGTGGAGCATTCTGGCCTTCGGCTTGCAACGGCTCTGCACAAGGTTGCTGAAGTGGCGCTACGCTTCCCTCGGCGTCGCGGCGCTTTGGATTGCCGGCATCGAGTACGGAAACCTTGCCGGTGAGTGGGTGGTCGGCGGAATCGAAGCGAAGGTGCCGGCCTACGGGCTGATCTTTCTTGCGCTCTCTCACATGGTCGACCGTCATTGGAACCGTACATGGATTTTGCTGGGCATCGCATCCGCTTTCCATGTCCTTTCAGGCGGGTGGGCGGTGGTCGCCGCTGCGTTGACATGGTGGTTCACCGAGCGCGGGCGTGACAACAAGTGCCGGTTTTTCACTCCGGGCCTGTTTATCGGCGGAGCGTTCGCATTGTTTGGATTGGTGCCTGCACTGATGCTGACCTTGGGGGCCAGCGCAGAAGATTCAACCGCAGCCGCGCGAATTTACACCTTCTATCGAATCAAGCACCATTTGTTGCCGGCCGACTTTTACCCTGTGTGGTATTTGCGTCATGGTGTTCTGATCGGAATCACGATTCTTGCAGCGAAATCATGTTGGCGCGGTGACGAAGGATTTCGACGACTGGGGTGGTTCACCATCGGTGCGGTCGGGATCGCAGCAATCGGGCTGATCCTTGGTTTGCTGCCGTCGATCGCTCCCGATTTGGCCGCCAAGCTGCTGAGGTACTACTGGTTCCGATTGACCGATGCGATTGTGCCGCTGATGTTCGCTATCGCCACAATGAAAATGATGACCGGTGCGATACCGCAGCGTCGGGTCGTTGGCATGCTGCTTCTGATTACCGCTGCGTTTCTGGTCGCGGCGTCGAGTTACCAGCGGGCTCGGATCGGCGTGCCACCTTCGGTCAGCAACGATTTGCTTGGCCGGGATGCGGGCGCTGATCCAGAGGTTCAACAAAAGGTCTTTGGTGATTGGATGGCAGTTTGCCGATGGGCGCGGCTATCGTCGCCGGAGGACGAAGTCTTTCTGACTCCCCGGCATCAACAGACATTCAAGTGGTACGCGCACCGCGCCGAAGTTGTTAATTGGAAGGATGTGCCCCAGGACGCAACAAGCTTGAGAGAGTGGTACCGACGGTTCCACGAAATATTTCCTCGCCGACTCGGGCACGTTCGGGTAACAATTCGATACACGAAGCTACGCGAGTTCCGCGAAAAATTCGGCGTCAACTTCATGATTGTTGATCGACGGGTCACCGGTGATAACCTTCCTTTGGTTCGGGTTTATCCGACCGATTCGGAATCCAACGCGACTTACGCGGTCTACGAGTTGCCCTACGGTCCACCGTAACGACGCGATCCCGACGTGACTTGACCCCTTTGTGAGTGTGCATCCACGTCACAAATGTGCCTCGATGCACATCCAGCATCCCGTGTGTCATCGGCCTTTCGATGCGTTGGGCGGGCAAATACTGGCGCATCATGAGCGGCTTCGCCAAGCGGAGAATTCGGTATCCCGATTGCATGCGCATGGATGATTTGGGGATTCAGGGTCGGTGCGAGGAACGATCCGAGGCAGGCGGCACCCTGAATACACTTTCAGTTTTTTTCGCATGAGGTGTTCGATGCATACCGACGTAACAACAACCTATCTCGGGCTATCATTGACCTCGCCGCTGATCGTCGGTGCATGTCCTTTGACATTGAAGCCCGAGAGTGTGAGGGAGATGGCGGTTGCGGGCGCCGGGGCCGTCGTGCTGCCTTCGCTGCTCGAAGAACAGATCGTACGGAAAATGATGGATCGGGGTGACCATTTCAGCGCCACCGAGAAGGAAGTCGAACAATCTGGATTACCGCTGCGTGAGGACGGCTACAACGGCGGCGTCGATTCCTACCTGAGAACGGTATCGATGTTGAAGCGAAGTACGGGTATCCCCGTCATCGCCAACATCAACGGATGTAGCGGCGGAACATGGTTGAATTTCGCGCGAGAATTGGAAGAGCGCGGCGCCGATGCAATCGAGTTTTCGTTTCAAGCTCCGTCCTCCGATCCCTTGATGAATGCGGAAACGATCGAGTCAAACCTGATCCGAGCGGTGGAGTCGGTCGTCGATTCAGTTTCGATTCCTGTTTCAATCAAGTTGCTCCCCTATTTCACAAGTCTGCCGAATCTGATCTGGCGTTTGACCGAAGTGGGCGCCGCCGGTGTCGTCCTGTTCGGTCGTGAACCTGTCTGGGAAGTTCGCGATTCAGAATTACAGCCCACTTACCTTTGGCCGCTCAGCGACTGTGGTCAGCTGCACGCGACGCTTTCGGGTCTGATTCGATCACGTGCCTGCCGTTCTGAAATTTCGATCGCCGCCAGCGGCGGGATTGCGAGTGCCAAAGACGTGATCCACGGCATCATCGCGGGATGTGATACAGCAATGGTCACCTCCGCGATCTATCGAAATGGTTTCGACGTGATAGCCCATATCCTCGAAGGCGTTATCCATTACCTGGAACGAAAGAATTTGCGTTCTTACGACGAGTTTGTGGCAGTGACGCGTCGCGCAAACGCGGCACCGAGAACCATCACCACGGAGCGCCAAAGTCGGATCTCGCCGATGACGAGCTCCGAGGACCAAAGGGCACCGACACAAGATCCGGCCAGAAAGTCGGGCGACCGGTGGGGACATGTCTTGCCGGCAAAAGACTAAACAGCATCGATGACCTCGAGATTGGACAGCGGTCGCGATGGAATTCGCTCCAATAATCCTTCGCGGAAAACCTGGTCGAGGTTCAACTGCGTCAAATGAACGTAGCCAATGTGGCAACCGCACTCCACGTTGCTGCAGCGGCGCGGCTTGAGGCAGGTTTCGAAGCCCTGCTCGTACAGGTTTCCGATTGGTTCGCGAATGAAGTGGCAGCGGCGAATGGTGCCCTCACCATCGACTGAAATCACGGATTCCCCGGTCCTGCATGGTCGATCCAGGGTTCTGTAGTTTCGCTGATTGATTCGAAACAGCGGGTCGATTTCGCACCACGCATCGACGTCGCTTTGTTCGTAATAGTCGTCGACATCCTTGTAGGCGTTGACCCAAAGATAAACCTCGGGGTGGAGATTGCGGCGCAGGATCCGCGCCGATTCGATGTACTCTTTCATTCCCACCACACCCACGCTGTAGCGAGCCTCCATCCGGTCAAGCTCGTGGCATTTAGACAAAAACACTTCGCAGGAGACCTGTTCCGGATGCCACGTGCACCACAACCCAAGGCGGCTGCGATCACAGCTTGCGGCCCAGGTTGTGTCCCAGGAAAGATTGGTCTGGATCGCAACTTTCCGGAGGTGCGGCATATGGGTGAGCCGCGTGATGCCGTCGCGATACCAGCGACGTGTCATCGCCTCGCCCCAAGGAGTGAAGAGAATCGAAAAGTAATCGTCAGTGCGTGATGCGAGGAAGTCGATGAAGCGATCGAGTTGCTCGCGGTCGACGCGCAATTCCGCCGCTGTCTCATGACGCTTTGCGAACGGACAGTAATGGCAATCGTAGTTGCAACTTGAAAGCGGACCGCGATACAGAATCGTCAGATCTAACGCCATTGATACGTCGCCTCGAGTTGACGAACCCGTGACGAGTTCAACCACGGTCCAATCGCATCGGAGTATTCGAGGCCCAGCGGTGTCAACGCCATTCGATGCTGATCAGACGTCAGGTATCCCGCCATTCGTAACTTGTCGAGATCGGGAAAATCGTCCATGGGAAAACTCTCAAAACGCTTCTTGTATTCATCGCACCGTACGCCTTCGGCCTGCAGCAACGACATGATCAGGTGTCTCCGCCTGCGATCTTCCTCCTCCAGGTGAAATCCAAAGTCCACGCAAGCGAACGAATCACCCGATCGAGACACGTAGTCATCAAGAATTCGGCGGACCTCACGAGAGCCAACGGCGTATTCGTACGAGTAATGCAGTGTGTCGGTATAGGATCGGGCACCGCATCCGAGCCCGACCATCGCATCGGTTTGGCAACAATAAACCGGACCGTCCATCGACTCGGCCGATCGCAATCGAAACATCCGCAACGAAACCTGGTCATAACCCTCGCTTGACAGCAGATCCCGTGCTTCGCGATACG
>JAHELS010000096.1:5708-21192 GCA_024644085.1 Rhodopirellula sp. | reverse complement strand
GACAGCTACAACATTCGAATTTGGGAAGTGAACACGGGTCGAGAGCTTCCGCCTCTGGTTGGGAATGAAATCCAATGGTCGATGACATTCACGCCCGATGGATCTCTGCTGTTAAGTGGCGGCTCCGGCAAAGTCAACATCTGGGACGTGCATGGTCAAAAACGCATTCATTCTCAGGCAACAGGCAACGGATACGTCAAAGCACTGGCGGTTTCCAATGACGGCAACCGGTTGGCGGTGCCCGGATCGAGCGGTCGCAACCTGCACGTGTTTGACCTTGGAGACTGAGTGCCGGGATGGTACCGAGCTCGTCCGATCGCGTCCGGGGGAGCGTCTGTGGAGAGACTTAATGGTCGTGATGGGATCGTCAAATGACATCCTGACGCTTCCGCCTACCCGTAGCAGTAGTAGACGAAATGAAAAAAAAGCGGCGCGGCAAAAACGAGCGAATCCACTCGGTCGAGCACGCCGCCGTGTCCGGGTAGGGTCGCTCCGAAATCCTTGATCTTCAGGTCTCGCTTGAGCGCTGACATGCAAAGGTCACCTGCAAATCCGCCGACCGCGATGACGATACCCGAGAGCATCGCGCGGGGTGCGTCGAGCAGCGTAAATTTCGGGCCGAGCCACGCGGCCAGGGCGACCGTCGTCAACACGCCGCCGATCAACCCCGCGTAGGTCTTGCCGGGGCTGACGGTCGGGGCGACCTTTCGCTTGCCAAGGGTCTTGCCCCAGATGTATTGAAAGATGTCATTCAACTCCGTCATCAGCAACAAGAAGACCAACAATCCGACGCCCGGGTGCTGCTCGGCAACCTGGGAAGAGTGTACCGGCGCGAATCGAGGCGCGTCGCCGGCCTGCAGCATCAACAGGTAGGCTGCGTGCGACAGACTGAACACCGTGATCATCAATGCCCAATGCAGGGTTCCCGCCGCCCGCAGAAAACCTTCCGTCTGTCCGATCATCCACATCCGAGTCGGCAACCAGACAAACATCAGCACCGGGATGAACATGATGAACATTCCGTACCAGCTGGTCGCAGCAAACACGTACTGAATTACAACGGCGAGGTAGGCGTAAAACAAGACGCGACGATCCGCCCGCCGCGTTGGCGTCATCGACAGGAACTCTTTTAACGCCAGGAAGCTGACGAAACCAAAAAAAGCGATCGTCGCCTTGGGTGACCAGGCAAGCGACGACGCGAATAAACCGACGATCACCCACCATGTGCGAATTCGACTGCGGAGCTCGTGATAGTCGTGGTCAGGTCGCAGCCGCTTGATCAATATCGACACGACGCTCGCCAACGCCAACGCGACGAAGATGGCAAACAGAGTCGTCCGGACTTCAGGAGCAAGATGAGTCATGTCATTCGATGGCTTGGGACCGCGTGGAGTGCCGGTGCGATCCTATTCTCCAGAGTGCCCGCCGCCGCGTCGGGAGAGCGCAAAAAAGCGGATTTCAACGGGCAATTCGCTTCGCCCGGTTTTGCCGCCAAACCACCGGGAACGGGATCCAGCGGCGCTGCGACACCCGATTTTCGGGCTCCAATACCGGGCAGCCCAGCCGGCTCATGATACCCGCCGGCACACCAACGCAGGGAACCGACGATGAGCCAGGCCGCTTTACGACTCGAAGACGCCAGGTGCACCCAGCGGGTGAGTTGGACCGAGGCCACCGCCGTGGCTGTGGGCACGTCAATGCTGTTTCTCGTTTTCTATGGTGTTGCGTCGTATCTGACCAGTCTGCGGAGCGATGTTGGCACGTGGTACTACGAGTGGGAGCGGCTGATTCCGTTTGTGCCGTTGATGATCGTTCCCTACATGTCGATCGACCTGTTCTTTTTCGCCGCACCGTTTACATGTCGGGACCGGGAAGAACTTCGGGTGCTGGCGTGGCGATTGGCTGCGGTTGTGGTTCTGGCCGCACTTTGTTTCTTGATTTATCCCCTTCGCCTGGCCGTCGATCGCCCGGTTGCCGAAGGTTTCTTCGGCGGGATTTACAATTGGTTCACAGCGTTGGACCGGCCTTACAATCTTTGTCCATCGATGCACATCGCATTGCGCACCGTGTTAGCGGCGCACTACGGGAAACATTGTCGCGGATGGCTTCGCGTCGGAATGAACTTCTGGTTCTTCCTGATCGGTTGCTCGACGCTGCTGTTGTACCAGCACCACGTGATCGACGTGGTCGGCGGATTTGTGCTCGCCGCGATCGTCATGTATGTCTTTGATGGCCTGCCGTGGCGGTTACCGAAAACCGGAGGCGGAACCTACGCGCAACGATACGCCGCCGCTTCCATTCTGCTGGCCGTCCCCGTTATTTGGGCTCCAAAGCTTGGTTGGCTGACACTGTGGCCCGCAGCATCCTGTGCATTCATTGCGGTCGGATACGGCTGGGCCGGTCCCGCCGTGTATCGGCGACGCGACGGAAGGATTTCCTGGCCGGCACGCTGGGTGCTCGGTCCCGTCCTTGCGGCCCAGTGGTTGTCATGGAAGTATTACTCGGCGAAATCGGCGAACATGGATCATGTTGGCGAGGGCGTGTGGATCGGTCGCCGCCTGAGCGAACGCGAAGCACGCAAGGCAGTCGACGCGCGGATTGCAGCAGTGATTGATGTTTGCAGCGAATTGAACGAACCAAACTCGTTCCGACACATCAAGCGTTTGGAACTGCCAATCCTCGACCTGACCGCACCGACCCAAGACCAGTTGGACGTAGCGGTCGAGTTCATCGAGGCAAATCGTGATCGCGGAGTGTTGGTGCACTGCAAGGCTGGTTATTCCCGGAGTGCGGCGTTGGTCGCTGCCTGGCTCGTCCGAAGCGGGCGAGTCAGATCGGCCGAAGAGGCTTTCGCCAAATTATGCTCGATTCGCTCACAGATCGTTATTCGCGACGAAATCCGCAACACCCGTTTCCGGTGCGATGCGGCGCTGGCGACCGCACCGTAACTGACAAAAAGAGACAGCCAAGGTTGACGTCATGCCGAGCGTCTACGATTTCAAGCCTCGATTCCAGTCATTGTTGCGTCCCATCGTGGGCCGAGTGGCCAGAACGCGAGTGACGGCGAATCAGGTAACAGTCGCGGCAGTGATCTTGTCTGCCATCGGCGGTGGGCTCGTAGCAATCTATCCGGATCAATGGTGGGCGCTGGCGTTGATGCCGGTCGTGTTGCTTGTACGCATGGGACTTAACGCGGTCGACGGAATGTTGGCACGCGAGTTCGGTCAGCAAAGCCGCCTTGGTGCCGTGCTGAACGAATTGGGCGACGTTCTCAGCGATGTGTTTCTCTATCTCCCACTCGCGCTCCATCCGATGATTCAGCCCTGGGCGATCGTTGCCTTCGTGCTGTCCTCAGTGGTTTCCGAATTCACCGGTGTCGTCGCAATTCAGGTCGGCGGTGAACGTCGATATGACGGGCCGATGGGCAAAAGCGATCGAGCCTTCTGGATCGGATTGTTGGCGACACTGTTGGCACTCGGGGTATTAACCGAAACGTGGGCCACCCTCTATGCATCAACGTTGGCGATTCTTTCGGTTCCCACCGTGATCAATCGGGCCCGGCGGGCTCTCTCTTCTCAGGGCGAACAAACGCATGCCCAAAACGAAACTGAAACCCTCCCGCAAAGGTCCCCCTCATGTCGACCGCAACACTCCAACGCGAAAACTCCCTGACCCCTGCTGCACTGACTCCTGTTTCCGCACCGGATGATTCGTTTGCCGGCCCACGCGAATCGATCGAGGCATCTTTTCTTGCCAGCGACGGACAGGAAATCTTTTATCGATATTGGCGCCCGGTCACCGAGAGCAATCGTGCTGTCTTGATGTTCCACCGTGGACACGAACATTCCGCCCGGTGGCAGGATTTTGTGGAAACGAGTGAACTCGATGACTGTTGGTTTTTCGCGTGGGATGCTCGCGGGCACGGGCGGACGGCCGGTCCACGCGGAGCCGCAGATAGCGTTTCACGTCTGGTTCGCGACGCTGATGAGTTTTCCCGTCACATCTGTGACACCTTTGAACTGACACTGGATAACTTCGCAGTGGTCGGTCAAAGCGTGGGGGCCGTGCTCGCCGCAGCCTGGATTCATGATTACACGCCACCGATCAAAGCGATGGTTTTGGCGACGCCCGCGCTACGTATCAAACTTTACGTGCCAATGGCGATCCCCGGACTGAGGCTGCTCAATAAGTTGCGTCCCGGCAGCTTCATCCAAAGTTACGTTCGACCGGGGATGTTGACGCATGACGCCGAGCAAGCCGCGATCTATGCCAATGACCCGCTTGTTTCGCCGCAGATCGCGGTGAACGTGTTGCTGGACCTCCACGACACGTCGTCGCGGCTGATCGAAAATGCCGCTGCAATACATACGCCAACATTAATGTTGGTTTCCGGCCGGGACTATGTTGTTCGGCGCGACGCCCAACAGCAGTTGTTCGACGGCCTTTCGTCGACCGACAAACAGCTTCACGTGCTCGAAGGTTTTTACCACAGCACTTTCTGGGAAAAGGACCGCGCCGACGTGATCCGCCAATCGGCCGAATTCCTGCGCGAGCGGTTTGACAATTCGGCAAGCGAGCTGACCAGCACAGAGTTGGCCGTCGGTTCCGAGACGAAGTACAACGCATTGCAGGAGCCGGCTACCCTTCCCGCCCGGGTCGGATTCGCCGCGCAGCGGTTTGCACTCAATACATTGGGGCGGTTGAGTCGTGGGATCCGAATCGGATGGAAAAGTGGATTCGATTCGGGGCAATCACTCGACCATGTCTATCGCGATCGCGCCGAGGGTGTCACACCCTTGGGTCGATGGATTGACCGGGGTTACCTCGACTCAATCGGATGGCGAGGCATTCGCCAGCGGAAGATCCATATGGAACGTCTGCTCGACGAAGCGATTGCACAAGGGGTGGATCGATTCGGTGAAATCACGATCCTCGACATCGCGGCTGGTCCGGGACGTTATGTGTTGGAGACGATCAAGCGAAATGAGGCGTTGCCCGTTCGTGCGATGCTCTGTGATCGCGATCCCGGCGGATTGGCCGAAGGGCGCGAAATCGCGAAACAGTTAGGAATCGAGGATCGCGTCGAATTTCGCGAGAGCGACGCTTTCGACACCGGAGCGATCAAGTCGGCGGTGGGCGATAGCAATGTGCACATTGCTATCGTCTCGGGATTGTACGAGCTGTTTCCCGACAACGGACCGATACGCCGTTCGCTCCGCGGCGTTCGCTCGGTTCTTCACGATGGCGGGTGGCTGCTGTACACGGACCAGCCTTGGCATCCGCAACAGGAAATGATTGCACGTGTCCTACCCAATCGTGACGGCAAGCCCTGGGTCATGCGATGCCGCAGTCAGGCGGAAATGGACGCTTTGGTTTGTGAAACAGGAATGGAGCGACGACGGTTGTTTCTTGACCGATGGGGGATTTTCAGTGTCGCTTTGGCAGAGGCTACGGAGTCGCCGGCGGCCGCGCGGTCAACGGAGTCAGTTTGACGTTGTGGCGATGGTGTGACATTTCGTAGTCTCCGCAAAATTGACCGATAGAGAGGTCCTCGCAGCACCGATGCGCGAGGATGACGGTTTTCGTTTCATGATGCGTTTTCAAGCGAGGCACGGATGCACGCCCCCGGTCATCAATGGACAACGATGATTCTGATCGTCGCGACAGCGGTAACGCTCGGTTGTCGTGGTTCTCGTTCTTTCAATCGGATTGTCAAAGTGACACCCGCGGCTGCCGAAACGGATGCCGCCGAGATCGACGCGCCGCCACAACGATTGGTCACTGCGAAACAGAAACCGCAACGTGCCGAAACATCGCCGCACGTCTCTCAGGTTTCATCGGATACGGAAGCCCAAGCCACGATCGCAGCGGAAACGAAGGTTTCGGCGACGTCCGGCGCCGGCGATAACGTCTCGGCAAAGCCTCCCCAAAGTCCGACAACGCAAGCAGCGGTCTCGAATGCTCATGCAACCAATCCGACCAGTGCGAGACGGCAACCACCGAGCCAAACCGCATCGACCGCCGCCCAGAACTTATCTGGTGACCAAAAAGTGCGAGTGAGCAGTGCCGACACCGAAGAGTTCATGGCGGGATTCAAAGACTATCCGCCGCACGTCCAAGATCAGATTCGGCGACAGTTTGAAGCTCGGGCACGTCTCGCCGGAACCAGCACGGCGAAACCGGTGCCGTCACCCGACAAGACAACTCAGCCCAATGCACTCCACGACCAACTCGCCCAAAGTGTGACCGCACCGCCGAATTTGCCGGAGGCAAAGAATGCGGTTCCCGAAGTACCCCCAACGCGGATCGCCATTGAAAGCGAATCAGGTTCCGGCACACAGTTCAACATCAGTGACCGAACACAATCGCAACCCTCCGGCCCGGCTTCAAGCGAATCGGACGCAGCGGAGGAAAGCGGGTTGGTCGCGACCGGCATAGAAGCGATGCCGGTACAAAAGATTGCGGATTCCGTCACCGATGAGGAAAACAGTGTCAAACCGGCGTCTGCTGCACGCCAAGGCGACGACGCCATGATGGTCGCGCGAGCCGCAGTGGCACCAAGCGCTTCCGAAGGGATTGCCGGACTCTCCGATTTCACCGAAGCGCAGTTGTACGAGGAAATCTTGAAGCGTAACTCGGTCGCCTCGCCCGATGAAAGCGAAGCAGATCGCGATCGACGACTCGTTCTCGCCCGCTACCTGAAGTTATTCCAAGGCGACCTCGACGCCGCGGTCGCAGCGATCGAGGGGATGCCGGAAGAGCAGCAAGAGTTTTACCGGCACGATTTGCTCGGGCTGTGGACGATGCTCGATCCGCAGGGGCACCCTGTCTCGAGCCGGCGTTTCACTAATGCCATTTCGCAGATTCGCGAGGCAGCCAAGTTTGCATCGGCCGCAACTGATTCACTTGAACTGCGATCACTTGCTTTCTGCACCGAAGTCGTCTCCTACGGACAGATCAAGCCGTTTTCCGGAAACCGGTTCGATGCCGGCCAGCAGGTCATTCTGTATTGTCAAATCGATAACCGCACCGTCAGCGAAACCGAGCAGGGCTTCGAGACCCATCTTCAGGGCCACTACGACATCTATAACGAGGACAACGAGAAGGTCGTCAGCCAGGCGCTTCCGGCTGACCAGCAATTCTCGGAAATTTACCTTCAGGATTACTTCACCGCCTATCAAATGCATCTCCCGGACTTGTCGGCCGGAACCTACCGTCTGCAGTTGACGGTCGAGGACGTCCCCGGAAAGAAATACGGACAGGCGAGCATCCCCTTCGAAATCACCAAGTGATGTCTGCATCGCGGTCACAGCGACAGCGTGTCCATGACCTGGTAAGTGGGCCCGGTCTTATCGAGAAAGCTGGCAAACATCTGCACCTGTTCGACTCGCATGTTGCCGAGTTCGAATTCACGGTCGCGTTTTAGCCGTTCAACCACCTCGGTGACTGCCCGTCGGCTGCCACGTTTCGCGCGACCGAGTGTCAGGTGGGGCGTGTAATCTCGCGGTTCCGGCTTGAATCCCAACTCGGCGAGTTGTTTCTCCAATCCTTCGACGATGGCGACGAGCGAACCCGATGGGTCGCTGACGCCCGCGTAAAGCACCCGGGGGCGTTCGATATCGGGGAATCCACCGGTGCCGGCGAACGACAAATCGAATCGCCCGTGCTCGCGACAGATCTCTCGCACCACCTCACAGACGCGAGGAATCTCGGTGTTGTCGACTTCCCCGAGAAACTTCAGCGTGAGATGGAGGTTGTCCCGTGGCGCCCATTTGATACCGTCACCAGGTTCACTCAGGCGCTGGATCAAGCGGGATGCGGCGCGGCGGATCTCCGAGGACAGGGGTATCGCAATGAAGGATCGGATCGTTTTCATGGTCAACAGATCGTACACCGAAAGATGAACGAGAATCAGCCACCCACGTTTGAAGTGCCGCCATTCCGGCCGCATCCATTTTACCGTGGCGGGCATCTTCAAACGATCGTTGCAATCGGATCGGCGCGTGTCACCGACCTCGATCCGACGCGGCACATGGTGGAAGTTTCTGACGGCGATCGAATCGTCTTGCACGAGGATAGGCCGCAGGATTGGGATCCGCGGTGTGGTTCCATGCTGCTTGTGCATGGCATCTCGGGTTGTCATGCGGCACCTTACATGATGCGTTTGTCGCGGTTGTTCTTTCATCGTGGCATGCGCGTGTTTCGGATGGACATGCGAGGCTGCGGTGCTGGCAATGCTCTGACAGCCAACTTGACCCACGCCGGACGCAGCGACGACATTCTTGCAGCGCTCAGCACCGTCGCGGACGTAACGCAATCAGGACCGATAGCGGCGATCGGGGTTTCACTTGGAGCCAATCAAATTCTGCGTGCCGTCGGGCGAGTGGGTGCCGGAATTGATCCGACGCCTGGCTGGTTTTCGCGTCTGGATAGAATCGCCCTCGTGGCGCCGCCGTTGGATCTGCAACGTTGCAGCGACAACATGCAACGTTTGCTGCTGCGTCCGTACAACTATTACTTCATTCGCTCGTTGATGTCGCGCACACCGCCGCGCGTCCGGCAACGTGAAGATTTCCAACAGCGAGCCGCTGGACGCCGCCCACGGACTCTGCGCGAATTGGATGACTGGTTCACGGCGCCGCTAAGCGGATTCAGCGGTGCTGCAGATTATTACGCGGAATCATCGGCGAATCTGGTGACACGTGAGAATCCTGTGAGAACGCTGGTGTTGGCCGCTGAGGATGACCCGATCGTCCCGATCGGATGCTTTGTTGACGATCCGACGCAATGGCCCGAAACGACTTCGCTCGTCGTCGCGCCCACCGGTGGGCACGTCGGTTTTGTCGATCGCGCGAGAAAATCGTGGATGGACCAGGTCATGGATGCCTGGTTTGAATGGAAAGAAAGTTGATCCGAATTATTTCTCGGTCCAAACCGGTGGCGGCTCGATCTCGTCGGCCACCGGTGAACCTGCGTCGGCTCTTCCGCTCCCTTCGAGCCGGCTGATCAATTCAACGGTCATGTCAGATTCACATTGGATCTGGCAACTCAGCCGAACGGCCGGATCGGTTACTTCCCGAACACGCAACACTTCCTTCTCTGCCTCGGTCATCTTGTCCGGTTGGCCGGTAACGAATTTCACACGACACGTGGTGCACCGAGCGTGTCCGCCACAGGCGTGCAATTGGTCCGTCGCGGCGTCCTCGACGAGGGCTTTGACCAAGCGTTTTCCTTCTAACACCTCAAATTCGCCGACACCTTTTACGTTCAACTTGGGCATTGAGTTACTCCGAAAAGTGAGTTGCGTTCACGTCAGGCTGCGAGTTCATCGAATCGACATGCGGGACGTTACCCGACAATCCATATGAACGCCAGCGGTGTCGCTTCGGCCGATCACTCGTTGTCGGTTGATTGTTTTTCGTTGGTGGAATCATTTTGCGGGGGTGAGAGTTTTCGTTGAGTCTCCAGTCGGAGTTTGGCGATTTGTAGTTGCTTCTCGGCAGCGTCCACGTCGATCAGCTGCAGCTGCAATCCCTCGGACGAAGCGTAGCCCTTGGCGACGAGGCGTTCGAGTTGCGTCTTTTGCTGGGTCTCCTGGCGGAGTTGCCGCTCAGCAGCCAGAACAGCGAGTTCGAGTATCAGCAGGCTTTCAGTGTGCGCGGCCACAGCGACCTGCATCTGCCCCCGCGCCTGTGCGACCGACAATCGGTTCCGTGCCACTTGCGTGTCGGTGATGGCTCCTGCGTCCAATTGTTGCAGCGACTCCTGCAACCGTTGTTCGGAAAACTCGAGTGTCGCCTCGGCTTCGCCGATCGTAATCGCAGGAAAACTTGTTGCGGTAAGCAGTTGTCTTTCCAATCGCATCAGCCGTGAGTCCATCTGCTCGAGCAGTCGTTCGAGGCGCGCGACTTCGGTTTGACGTTGGACCGCTTGTTCGCCGATCGCGGCCCGCTGGATGCCGAGTTCACCACGCAGTCGGTCCTTTCGCAGCTGCTGTGCCGTTTGCGCCGAGGCATCGCTTGCAAAAAAAACGCTCAGTGGGACAACGACGACTAAGAAAACAAAAGCCAGACGGTTCATGGCGAGTACTCGGCACGAGGTCAATCAGACGCGAGGGGCGAAGTTGCCCGATCTGCATCATAACCGCCACTGCGATGCGCGTTAGACGCCCAAAGCGCGCAAGGCCGGTTCCATGGCGTCCGCATGGCGGTAAAAACCGAGATCACTCGGGTGCGATCCGTCCGTGGTGTCGTCTCGATCATCGCCCAGCAAGGAATCGCCCGCCAGGTAACCCAGTTTTTCAAATTTATCATCAACCAGTTTTTCGTACGCCGCGCGAAGCGCGCGGCGACTGGTTTCATGCCGTTGTTGCCGACTCGGAACAAACGGCGTGTTGGCATAGGTCCGATCTTCGACCAACAGAATCGGAGTTTCGGGGCGTGATCGGCGGAGCTGTCTCACCAAAGGCTCGGCGCGCTCGGTCACCTCGGCCTCGACCATGTTCGGCAAACAGTCGATCACATAGACCGCCGGATCGAGCTGAACAAGGAACTGTCCGACCTCTGGCTCCATCTTGCCGTTGCCGGAAAAGCCGAGGTTGATCACAGGTCGTTTCAGACGCCTTCCCAGGATTGCCGCGTGCGGCATGCCGGGTCGCGAGGCGCAAGCACCATGGGTTATTGAAGTGCCATAAAAAACGATTGGCTTGTCCGGCCGCGGCGCGATCGGTTCAAAGGTCGCACCGTGCGGCACGCCGATCTTTAAGTACCTGGTGCCATTGTACAGCGGCAGGTAGGCAGTGAAATCGCGCATCGCTCCGGGGATTCCCTCGATCATTTTTGATTTCACGTGCTGGCTTGTCGGCCGCGTTACGGCAAGCCAGCGCCAGAATCCGTTGTCATCGGTTGCATACAAGTCGATTCCGCTGACACCGGTCGCCGGCATATGCGGCATGGCCAGATTCGACGACGTGAGTTCGTAATCGACCCAGATTTCACTCGCGTCGGTGCGAAACCGGGCCAGCATGCCGGCCGAATGGCGACTGAGGTTCCAGACCGCATCACGCACGATCCCTTTGGCACGCGCCGGGAGCCGATCGTAATCCTGGTCCGTTTCCGAATCCGGCCAACCTTTTCCTTCGACGCCCCAATCTTTGACATCGTGCCAGGTGAGCGTTTCACTTCGCGGCTTTTCCTGGGCGAGGCAGCGCGCGGAAAAGGGCGCCAGCGCGCCGACGATCGCGCCACGCAGAAAGAGTCGGCGATCGAGATTGAGGCCCATCGGGACATCTCCCTGCGTGAATAGCGTCAATCAGAGTCTTGTGGCTTCGACCGCTCGCTCGCGGAGTCGGAATCGCTGGGCGAAGTCTCGCGTCGGGCAACCGACGCATCGCGGTAACTGCGAAACATCAATGCGCATCCGGCGGCGAAAAGGATGAACATGCCCAGCAGGTGTGTCAGTTTTGTTTCGAAAATGAATCGAATGCGGCTGAGGACTTCCACCGCCAGCACCGCCAAACCGATGTAGGTCAAGATCCACGCCCACTTGCGGCGCGCATCGACAAACAACGCAAAAACACCGATGAAGAATGGCACAAACACAATGCCCATCGACGTGGTCTCGACGAGCCGGCCATGCCCCCGTCCGGCCCCCATCAACCCAGAGAGCGCACCGTGGTGACCGGTCGAAACCCGCACGGAATCAAAAAACAGGTAGACAGCGGCAATCGCCATCAACACGCCAAATGCGAAGAGCGTCGTCCCGCCCTCGGTGCCGCCGGAGCCTTTCAAAATGCTGAATCCTGATGAGGAACTCAATCGCGAATCGCAAGCATTCGCGGTCCAACCCAGTGTAACAGCACCGGTGTTCGTTTGCTCACACAGGTCTTCGGTTTGCCGTCGACCCGGCGAATTCGAATCACAACGCCGTTCCCAGCGAGAAATATGGCAATCCGGGCATCGCGTCGAAACGAAGGCATGCTAGACTACCGGATTGGCCCTTGATGGACCTCCCGAGACGAGAATGACGAGAAGCTCGAGTACCGGGTCGATCGTATCAGAGCGGGTCGATCGTATCAGGGCGCGGATTGCATGAGCGCCGCAGGAATCCTTTTCCCAGTGAATGGACACCACAGTATGGATTTGATGTCCGACGACGCGATCGGTGCTTTTGGGTTGCTCGTGGCCGAGGCGGCACAGCGGTTGGTCGATTCGCATGATGAATCGCTCGATAAACGGGCGGCGATGTTGACGGTCGAGTCTCCCGCTTTCAGCAACGAAAACGGCAGGATGCAGTTCTCGTTCAAGGTGACCGGGAATCGCCAGACACCGGTTGCAGCCTCCATCGAAGTCGTCCCTGAGGACCATCAGGACGATGAAGAGTTTGATTATTCGCCGCTGAGTGTTTCGCTCGACGCAGCCGCGACATGTTCGTGCAGCAAGTTCAAGTCCGATCAACAGTGTCCACATACACTCGCAATCTCATGGTGGTTACAGGAACAACTCGGTCGCCGCTCGATTACCGAGGTCTTTGAGTTCTTTGGTGAATTGCAAGTTGACGCGATCGCTGCCGGACGCGAATTGGTCAACGAATTATTGTCCCTTGCGGCCGAGTCCCGAGAGACACCTCCAGCGCACGAAGTGACCCAGTTGCAATGGCGAATTGGCATGTCCAGTTCGCGTTACTACTGTCCGATTTCGATTACGCCCTATGAACAGCGGCCGCGGAAGAACGGAAAAGGATGGACCAAGGGCAAGGAGGTGCGCAGCTACGACCTGCTTCGCCGTGACTTCTCGAGAAATCCGGGCGACGGGCGGATCGCTGCGCTGATTGCCAGCCCGAGTTATTCATTCGAGGAAGAGCATTTTGGTGAGTTTCAGGCACTCAAGGCATTGGCGGCCCATCCCAATGTCGCCTGGGACGACGGCACTGCGAAGCGGCTTAACGTTCATCTGGCGGAACTCGTTTTTTCGTTGGAACCGGTCGAAGTCGAAGACGATCACGAGTCTCAACCTGAGGACGCCGAAGGTCATCAGACGCGGACATTATTTCGTCCGGCGATTGAAGTCAGCGGAATCAAGGTCGATCCGCGAGAGTGCAAGGTTGTGTTCGGTCACGCCAGCCCCGTCGAGCCGATCGTGGTGCTCGCCGATCAAAAGCATGACCGGCTGGTTGTGTGTACGCTCCGCGATCCGCGGGCCACGCGGCTGATCCAGCACTTGTTACGCAGCGACTTCGAGGAGGTGCTCTTGGACGCCGAATCGGCAGGTCGTTTTTCGGTCGGCAGCGGATCGGTGGATCCGCTGATCCGAGTCGATTTGCCACCGCAGCTGGCTGGTCCCATCGAGGCGATTGACGCCGAATTGGTGCTGGAGTTAAAACCGCGCGGCGGTGCCGGATTGCATGTCGCGTTGGTGATGCATGATGATCGCTTTCGCGAATTGATGGTTCCTGGTCACCAGCCCGAAACCGTGTCCTGTTTGACCGACGCGGGTCCCGTTCGGCTCCAACGCGATCTGCCACAGGAACGCGACAAGGCCGAAGCGGTGGTCGAACGATTTGATTTGAACTCTCTATCGGGTGACGGTCTGTATCGGTGGGTTGCCGAAACGGATGACCAGGCACTCGATCTGTTGGCGTCGCTCTATGGCGGCGGCGAATCGGCACCGCGAATGATCTGGCCTGAAGGCGAGACGATCAAGGTGCGCGGCGAAATCACACCGTCGGCGCTTCGCGTGCAAATTGATGACGCCCGTGATTGGTTTGGATTGAGCGGTTCGATTACACTCGATGGCCGCGACGTACCGCTTGCGGAATTATTGTCGGCCGTTCGTGATAACCGGTCGCTGGTGCAAGTGGGCGACCGTCAATTCGCGCGGATCAGCGACGCGTTTCGCCGCCGGTTGCAGCAGCTCGGTGACTCGGTCGTCGCCGAGCGTGGGACGCTGAAAGTGGCGGATGCCGCTGTCCCCGCCGTCCAGGAATTGATCAGCACGGATGTGCCTTTGGAAGCAGCAGCGCGTTGGCACGAGTCTTTGCAACGTCTCGAGTCGCTCGCCGATTGGACACCGGACCAACCACAGGATCTCGTGGCGACGCTGCGTGACTACCAGGTCGATGGATACCGGTGGCTGGCTCGCTTGAGTGCCTGGGGAGTGGGCGGTGTGCTGGCCGATGATATGGGTCTGGGAAAGACAGTTCAGACGCTCGGCACATTGGTCGATCGCGCATCGGGTGGCGCGGCGCTGGTCGTCGCGCCCACTAGCGTTGGCGACAACTGGGTTCGCGAAACCCAGCGGTTCTCGCCGTCGCTTTCGCCGCACTTGTACCGGGATTGTGATCGTGCTGCTCTGATCGAGTCAGCCGGTGAGAACGATGTTGTGATTGTCAGTTACCAATTGCTTCAGCGAGATGCAAAACGTTTTGCGTCACGCTCGTGGCACACCCTGGTGCTCGACGAAGCGCAATTCATCAAGAACTCGCAAACGAAGACTTCCCAGGCAGTCCGGAGAATTGACGCGGATTGGCGGATAGGACTCTCCGGAACGCCGCTGGAAAACCATCTCGGCGAATTGTGGAGCCTGTTTCGCACCATCAGCCCCGGTTTGCTCGGTTCGTGGGACCGTTTCCGCAATCGTTTTGCCGACCCAATCGAACGGCACAAGGATGCCGATCGGCGCGAATCGTTGTCGCGGCTGGTTCGGCCCTTCGTTTTGCGCCGCACCAAAGACAAGGTGCTGAAAGAATTGCCTCCGCGAACTGAAATCACGCTGCAGGCCGAATTGAGCGGTGCCGAACGCAAACTCTATGAAGAGGCCAGGGTCGCTGCATTGGCCGAGCTGAGCGGTGCAGGCGACGATCAACAACAGGCCGGTCAAAAACGGATCCGTACCCTCGCCTGGTTGACCCGGCTGCGCCAACTCGCCTGTCACCCTCGGCTGGTCGATACGGAGTGGAAGAAGAGTTCCGCCAAGCTCGATCTGTTGATGTCATTGATCGAAGAACTGCGTGAGGAAGGTCACCGCGCGCTGGTCTTCAGCCAGTTCGTCAAACACTTGACCGTGATTCGCGAGACACTGGACAAGATGGAAATCACGTACCAGTACCTCGATGGTTCGACGCCTGCCAAGGAACGCCAACGGCGGGTCGACGCGTTTCAGGGGGGTGAGGGTGAGCTGTTCCTGATTTCGTTGAAGGCGGGTGGTACCGGATTGAATTTGACAGGTGCGGATTACGTGATCCACCTCGACCCGTGGTGGAATCCCGCGGTCGAAGACCAGGCGACCGACCGCGCCCATCGAATCGGCCAGGAGCGACCGGTGACGGTTTATCGTCTGGTTGCCGAAAACACGATCGAGGAACAAATCCTTGAACTTCACGCCGACAAACGTGAACTGGTTGCCGGCGTACTTGACGGCACCGACCGTGCCGCCAAGATGCGAACCGAAGACCTGATCAAGCTGATCAAAGAGGGTGTGACCCAGTA
>JAHELS010000096.1:0-5608 GCA_024644085.1 Rhodopirellula sp. | reverse complement strand
CCGGCCTACGACTCGCCCATCGTACTTGTTTTCGCGCAACATCAAAAAGCGCAAGCAAGTGAACAGGCAAATGGGAATGGTTTCGGTAGACGCATTTCGAGGCCCAGCTCGCCAAGGCTTCGACTTCTCAAGGGCAAATCGAAACTCTCGACATGTCTCGCGACGGCGAGGATGAAAATGGCCGATGCGGCCTTTTTTCGCTCCGTCGGACCAGACTTGTCCCACGCGGGTCGGATACTAGGAATGTGTGAGGGAGAGGGGCCTGAAAACCTTGGTTGTGGCGTCTCAATCTTAACGGTAGTATAAGTGCGTTCACTGATCGTTGTGATCACAGATCATGGGGTTGGAGACGCGGAAAAGCACGTATCGCGGTGCTCTTACAACGGTTTTTAAAAGGAAGGACGAGGAAAGTGGCAAAGAAAACGAAGGGATCATCCAAATCGAGCGTCGATCCGGGATTGAAAGCAATTCTGGCGCGTGAACCGGGTCTCAAAACCACCCTCGAGCAGATCGACAAGACCTTTGGCGACGGTGCGATCATGCCGTTGGGGGCTTCCCAGCATTTTCAGATTGACGGCATTCCGACGGGCAGTCTCAGCCTCGATATGGCCTTGGGGGGACAAGGAATCCCACGTGGCCGAATGATTGAAATTTTTGGACCCGAGTCGAGCGGAAAAACGACGTTGGCGCTGCACATTGGTGCCGAAGCTCAGAAACGGGGTGGCATCGCCGCCATCATCGACGCCGAGCACGCATTCGATCCGAGTTGGGCGAAGAAGCTTGGCGTCGAACTTGACACCTTGCTTGTCAGCCAACCCGGAAGCGGCGAAGAGGCGATGCAGATCTGCGAAATGCTGATCAAGAGCAACGCGGTCGACGTCATCATCATTGACTCGGTGGCTGCACTGGTACCGAAGAAAGAACTCGAAGGCGAAATCGGCGACAGCCACGTCGGTTTGCAGGCCCGATTGATGAGCCAGTCGATGCGAAAATTGACTGGCGCGATTGCCAAAAGCAAGTGCGCGGTGGTTTTCATCAATCAAATCCGAGAAAAGGTCGGCGTGATGTTCGGCAGCCCCGAAACCACACCGGGTGGCCGAGCCCTGAAGTTCTACTGTTCCTGTCGAATCGACGTGCGGCGAATTGGTGCCCTGAAGGATGGCGAGGAACAGGTCGGTCAACGCGTCAAGGCAAAGATCGTCAAGAACAAAGTTGCGCCTCCGTTCCGTGTCGCTGAATTTGACATGATGCACACCAACGGGATCAGTTATGAGGGCGACCTGCTTGACCTTGGCACGACCCACAAAGTCGTCAACCGCAGCGGTTCGTGGTTCAAGTACGGTGAGACGTATCTTGGCCAGGGCAAAGAAAAGGCCCGTAACTTCTTAATCGAAAACACCGACGTTGCGGACCAGATCAAGCGGGAAGTGATGGCAGCCGGTGGATACGCAGCTCCGCTGGAGGAGATCGAGGAAAAAGTGGAAGCTACAGCGGACGAAAAACCGGTCGAAGAAATCACCAACAGCTAGACGCGCTTTCCTGCTGATCCGCTATTTCACGTATGATGAAGCAGTGGTCGTCCTTCGTGGCGACCACTGCTTTTTTTAATTCCCTTTTTGCGCGCCGGCATTTCTCGTCGCCACGCTCCTGACAAACCATGGTGCATCACCGCCGACTGTTGTTCCTGATCATCATCGGTGGGTTGGTTGTTGGGGATGGGTGCGGACGTAATTCGGGGCCAGGCGAGGCCACCTCAGACATGGCTGCACAAGGCCGCGCCGAATCGTCGGTCGAGGTCGATCAGCTCATCAGGGCCAGGCGATTGTTGCAACTGGGCGATCACGATGCCGCGGCCGACGCGGCCTACGAGGCTTTGCTCAAGGAGCCCGATCGGGCTGATGCCTTGCTGTTGGCCGGCGAGATCGAGGCGGCGCGCGGAAGCCACGATCGATCGATTGAATTGGCGCGATCAATCGACACCGAATCCCGATTGGGTAGCCGAGCGGTTGAGCTTCACTCTCAACAGCTGGTCAAGCTGCACCAGCCTTCCGCAGCGGCCGACGTGTTGCTGAGGGCTCTCGAACTGACGCCCGACATGCTGCCGTGGCGACGCGCGGCGTGGTCACTGCTCAACCGCGTGGGACGTCGCGAAGCAGCATCGTTACAGGCCGATTTGATTTGCCAAAGCGGCCGCGCGACACGGCAGGAACTCCATTCCTTAATGCGTCGCACCGAGTCCTATCCATTCGCGTTGCAGGAAGGTGAGTCACCGCTGCGTCATTTCGAGCCTGGATTGGGAATGGCACGCTGGTATTTCAGCCAGCAGGAGTTCGATCGCGCGATCGCAGAATTGAAGCCAGTATTTGAAATGGGGTTCGAGCAGCCTGAAGCGGCCGCACTTTACGGACGGCTGCTCGCCGAGACGCAATCGTTCGAATCGTTCGCCGAGTGGTATTCGCGCTGCGACGAACCGACGAGGGACGTTGGCGACTACTGGGCGGCCATGGGTACTTTTTTTCTGGACCAACGGCAAACCGAAGCCGCAGCGCGCGCCCTGCTCGAGGCGGTCTATCGAAACCCGACGGAACGTGTTTCGACCCAGCGTCTGAGCAAAGTCTTCGCGGCGCTCGAACGGCGGGACGACAGCGAGCAATTTCGTTATCGCGGTATCCAGCTGGCAAAGAGCCAGCGGGCTGCGGACGATTTCATGGCGATGCCGGATGATCGCCAAGCGGGTCAAGAGTTAACACAACTCCTACTCGATCTCGGACGGCCGCTGGAAACGATCGGCTGGACTCTATCGTCACTTCGCAACACGGACGTGGCGCGCAGGGCCACACTCGATCAACAGCGAATCGCTCTGTTGGGCAATCCAGAGGCGCTGACCATGCCCGCGGAGGATTCGCTGCTGGCAATCCAACGCTCGGAATTCGATATCCAGCCCGCGATCGATCAGTTGCTCAAAAGTGAATCAAGTGAGCAGGCAACCATCGAGCCATCGATCGCAGAGTCAATCATTCTGGCTCGGCCAACGCTGGTCAATGTCGCCCGCGACGTAGGTATCGACTTTCAGTGGTACCAGGATCTCAAGATCAATCTTGAATCGATTCCTATTCACGAGTCGCTTGGAGGCGGAATCGCCGTGTTGGATTACGATCTCGATGGCTGGCCCGATATCTATTTGGCACAGGGCTCGGGTCAGCCACCGACCACTGCCTGCACACGGTCCAATGCGCTGTTGCGAAACGTGAATCGCGAATTCACGGACGTTACGATCGCGGCAAATGCTGGTGATCGCAATTACTCGTCCGGACTTGCCGCCGGCGATGTGAACCAGGATGGTTTTCCTGATCTCTACTTGGGAAGTCTCGGGCGCAACCGACTGCTGATTAACAACGGCGACGGTACCTATCGAGATGCGACCGCGCTGATGAATTCGAGCGAAGACCGGTTCACCGCGTCACTAGCGATCGGGGACATTAACGGGGACAGCCTGCCGGACCTTTTCGAAGGGAACTACATCGAGATGGAGGGCGGTTTCGTATTGCCCGAAATCGGACCCGGAGGGCGCGAAGTGTTGCCCTCCCCGCTGCTCCATTATGCCGACTCGGATCGATGGTTCGAAAATGAGGGTGACGGGAGTTTCTCGTCGCACGTCATTGGAATCGATGTTACGACGCCGGGAACAGCGCTTGGAATCATCATCGCTGATTTTGATTCTGATCATCGCAATGAAGTATTTGTGAGCAACGATGTTCGTCCGAATCACTTGCTCGTTCATGTTGGCGACAATCACTTGAAGAACATGGCCGATGCGCGAGGCGTGGCGAACGGATTTCACGGGACGGCAAACGGGTGCATGGGAATCGCGACGGGCGACTTTGATCGCAACGGCACACTCGACATGCAAGTTGCGAACTACATCAAGGAGTCCGCAAACCTTTACATGCAGGCTGAAGGCGGTGGGTTCACCGATCAAGCTGTGCGTTACGGAATCGATTCAATCACGTGGCCTATGGTCGGATTTGGAACCAAAGCGGTCGACTTTGACCGCAACGGTTGGCTCGATTTTGCAGTCACCAATGGCCACATTTTTGATCTGCGTATCGCAGGTCACGCGTTCCAGATGCCGCCGCAATTAATGATGGGCACCGGAAGCCGTTTTAAACCGGTCGATGTCGAGGATAGAAGTGGCTACTGGGATGATGTCTATCTGGGCCGATCGATGGCGACCATTGATTACAACCGAAACGGCGCGATTGACTTGCTGGTCGGACACTTGGACAAGCCCGTTGCGCTGCTGGACAACCAGACGTCGACCGAAGGGGCGTGGATCCAGTTTGAATTGACAGGAACGCGGACCGAACGCGACGCGATCGGGGCCCGCGTTGTAGTGACTGCGGGTGGTGAATCCTTCACGCAGTGGGTCACCGCCGGTGACGGCTATCTTTGCACTGATGAGCCAGTGATGGACTTCGGTCTCGGCCAGCAAGAAAACGTGGAACGGGTCGAAGTGTTCTGGCCAAGCGGTGTGACACAAACGCTCGCCGGCGCGTCGCCGGGGCACCGCTACTTGATCATCGAGAATGACCCAGAACTCTTTCGCCGTTGGTGATGCGCGCGCCTGTTATCGGCTTTGATCCGCGGCGTTCTCTTGCGAGTTCTCGCGGAACTTGCGCGGAATGAATCCGATCGAAGTTTCCATCCATGATCCGCAGCTGCATCCGCCGCCCCCTTCGGGAGACAACAGCATTCCTCCCGCGGGAATCGTACTGAGCCAGCAATCGGGCCGAAGACGGGGCCACTCCGACTTGGTGTCGGTTTTCGGATTCCACATCGTGACCGTACTGGCCCGATAAAAGACGGCATCGGTGGTGCAGGCATAGGTACCACAGCCATGCCCCGGTGGCATCGTCTCATCGAGTACCGAGCCGTCCTTGAGCGAGAGCACGTTGGGCCGAATGAAAATGCGGTCGCCCACGATAGCAGGTCGCATCATCGCTTTGCCATGGTCACCCTTACCACCCGGCCACGGGATCGTCTGAGTCCATCGCTGAGTGCCATCGCGTTGGTCGAGTGACGTGACACGGTACGACTGATTGGCTGACGAGACCATCGTCAACTGGTCCGCGGCGTGCGCAAGATACAATACGACCTGCTGCTGCATTGGTGGAAGTCGTTTTTCCCATTTGGGTTTACCGGTGTAGGCATCGATGGCGACCAGGTGCAAAGATTTCCAAAGCTCGGCGCTTCCGATTCGCCGCTCGCCGGAGTCCAGCACGCTTTTTTCTCGCGACATCACAAAGTACATCGTGTCGCCGCTGACAGTGATGGTTGGATTCAACACAACACCGTCGTCGTACTGCCATATCACGTCCATCGATTCCACATCACGACAAAAAAGCGTGTCGCTGCAAATGGGAAAGGTCACCGAACCGGAACGCGCGTCATACCATCCTGCATCGCCACCGCCCCAAAAACTGGTCCACGAGGTTCCTTGCCGCACGGCGCTGCCATACAAGCGGTTGCCCTCGGTGGCGATGTAACCCCAGTCCATCGCGAATTCGGAATCCTTCTCGGCGACACGCGTTCGCTGCAGAACATCGCC
>JAHELS010000335.1 GCA_024644085.1 Rhodopirellula sp. | reverse complement strand
CATCCAGCAGTCAGCCGTGCTGCAGCCGAGGCGGTTGAAAAATACGGTACCAGTGTTTCGGCCAGCCGATTGGTTTCTGGAGAAAAGCCGATTCACGGCGAACTCGAGCGCAAGATCGCGCAGTGGATCGGCGTTGATGCTTCGATCCTGATGGTCGGTGGCCACGCGACCAACGAAACCACCATTGGGCATCTCGTCGGCCCCGGAGATCTGATCGTCCACGATTCGCTCGCGCACAACAGCATTGTCCAGGGTGCGCTCCTTTCCGGGGCCCGACGTCGGCCTTTCCCGCACAACGATTTCGTCGCACTCGACCGCATGTTGACTGAGATTCGATCACAGTACCGCCGCGTGTTGATCGCCATCGAAGGCGTCTACAGCATGGACGGTGATTATTCGGATGTTCCGAATTTCGTGGACGTCAAGAAACGGCACCGAGCATTGTTGTTGGTCGACGAAGCGCACAGTTTCGGCACGATGGGGGACACCGGGCGCGGGATGGCCGAACATTTCGATATGAACGCTCGTGATGTCGACATTTGGATGGGGACACTCAGCAAAGCGGCGGCGTCGTGCGGCGGCTACATCGCCGGGAGCCATGCGTTGATCGAGTTGCTGCGATACACCGCGCCGGGATTTGTCTTCAGTGTAGGAATGCCCCCGGCTCAGGTCGCTGCAGCTCTCGCGGCAATCCAGACTCTCGAAGCGGAGCCGCAACGGGTCGAAAGGTTGCGGCAGCGTAGCGAGTTGTTCCTTTCGCTCTGCAACGAGGCCGAACTGGACACCGGCGACAGCAGCGGTACCCCCGTGGTGCCTGTGATCACCGGAAACTCCATGGTCGCGCTGCGGCTGTCGAATCGCTTGAAAGCTGACGATATCAATGTCCAACCAATCCTTTACCCCGCTGTAGACGAATCCGCTGCGCGTCTACGGTTTTTCATCACCAGCGAGCATAGTGAGGAACAAATTCGCTTTGCGGTGGGGCGAACGGCCGCTCATCTCGCCGAACTCGGGTTTCAACCCAGGTCCGTTTCGACTACGTGAGAGGCAAGATTGAGAGAACCTTGTAAAGGATAGACCTTGCGAGGTTTGGCCACTGCTTTAAAATCGAACCTGCTGACCAGTGCCAATCGGAAGGCGACAGGATGTGATCGGCCCACACATCCGCCGACTTGGTTACAAGGCAGCGTTACTTATCCAAGGAGAATGCTTTGCTAACCGAGTCGACCGTCGAGACAATGTTTCGAAAACTGATGAATGAGTCTGAGCGCAACGATGAGACGTTCGAGAAGGCAGAAGAATTACTAGAGGAGGAGCTTCGTCCCGAGAGTCCCCTCCGTCATCGCTTGAGCGTCGAATTGGAGGAATTGCGCTCGCTGGCGTCAAAGAGCTGAGCTTCCGCACACAATTGCATGCGACCTCCGGCGGCGATGAGCATTTCATTGTCGGTCGGAGCAGTCGATTAAATCACGAAAGGCCCCGCGAGGATTGCACCTCGCGGGGCCTGTTGTTTTTCTCGGCTGATTTTTTTCCGGCGCCGGTGATTGTGAGGATCAGTGATTCAGGTTGATGCCGAACGTCGCACCCACCATCACCAGATCCTGGTCGTTGTCGCCGCCTTCGAGCACGATACCGGGTCCGCCTCGCCACAGGCCGCGGCCGATGTCGATGACCTGGAACCCGCCGCGGATCGAAATCATTCGCGTCAACTGGTAGCCCAGCTCGCCACGTACATCGAAGCCGACAAAGAACTCTTCGTTGCGCGTGTAGATCGGCTCGGTCGACGTATTGATAATCCGTGTCACATTCGATCCTTCGCCCGCTCCGTCGTAGATTGTCAACTCAGTCTGACGCTGCGATTTCGACGATTGATAGTTACCGCCAAAGAAGGCGCGGAAGTCCGATGTGAAGGTGAACCGGTCCCGGAACTTCATGTACCGAAATCCAAGCTGACCGCCGAAGAGTTCGTTCTCGGTCGTCGCACCAGCAGTGACCAGTTGTTCTGCGTCGGTGAAGTTAGGTCCAATCAGAGGCGGATTGTCTTCCGAACTCTGGTAGGTTTGAAAGTAGTTGAAGTCGTCCACTCGCATCCATCGGATTCCGACCATCGGTTCAAGAATCCCACCGTAGTGATAGGGCTCGAGCCGCCACGTCTTATTTAGCTCGTAGCTGTCGTAGGTGAAGGCGTTGTTCGAATCGCCGACTTCGTAGAATCGCGTATCAAACCCAGGATTGTTATCCTCGGTCTGGTTAACCGGAACACCAAAGGGTGGGCCGACGACCAGATCGCCGCCGTCGGGATCGATGAATCGATTGAGCCGTTCCTGGTGGACAATGAACGAGTCGACCACGCCCATCTCGGTCCAGTTGAAGATCCATCCGGTGTTCTCACCTGGGAGCATGTAACCGATTTCGTAGCGGTGACCCCAACCGGCATCGAGCAGTGTTTCCGAGGAACCAGGCTCGTCGACTTCGGGTCGTGAACCGTACAGTTTCAGACGGTCGTAGGTGGCGAACCAACCGGTGTGAGCCCGCTTGCTCGGCTTCATGTCCGCCAGATCCATGTCATAGACCGGCTCGAACCAGTGAAAATCGGGATCGAACGCGAATGGATCGGCTACCGGGACATGTTCTTGAGCATGAACCGATGCGACTCCGCCCAGGATTGCCAGGGCTGTGAGCAGTCCTGCAGTCAGCTTCCTTACCGACATCGCTTGTTCCACCGTCTTGCAGTTTGTTGTTGCCGTGAAATCGGCCCCCCGGGCCGGTCTCATCCTAAAAACGCTAGGCTTCTTCAACGTCGAAGCGGTCACGCACGTTGCGAATCAGTCACGGTTTGGCGCCCAGATCGGCAGCGCTATGAACGGACTAGTTCGGGTTGTGCGGATAGTATCGGCCACGACATGCGAAAAGGCTTAGTTTCTTTCGCGTTTCGAGCGGCAAAAACCCGAGAAACTGCCGAACCGTTATAGTTTCACAAGCAATCAACGCTCATTTCTTGCCCATCGCACGCTTGGATTGAAAGAATTCGCTGAGCAATTGACCGCACGGCTCGGCCAGAACGCCCGACGTGATACTGCACCGATGATTCAGTCGCGAGTCTTCCAAGAGGCGATACAGACTGCAGACCGCACCCGCTTTTGGGTCCAACGCGCCGAAAACGACTCGCGGGATCCGCGACTGCAAAATCGCGCCGGCGCACATCACGCAAGGCTCGAGCGTCACATAAAGCGTCGTTTCCTCCAGTCGCCAATCTTCCACCGTGGCAGCTGCCTGTGTGATTGCAATCATCTCGGCATGTGCGGTCGGGTCACGCAACGACTCTCGCTCGTTCGCTGCTGCAGCGATCAATTCCCCTTTCCGGACGATCACCGCGCCGACGGGAACCTCGTCCGCCGTGGCCGCCTGCATGGCTTGTTCGATGGCTCGGGTCATCCAGTGGGCGTCGGCGTCGATCGGGCGAGGGGTGGCCGGATCCATCATTCCCCGTCAACCTGCTCTGCTGGGATCTTTTCTTTGGCCGCTGAGATCTCGTCTTTGGTCAGCTTCCGCATGCGAATGTTTCGGTATTCGGCTTTGCACTGGAATGCTGCCAAACCGAGCGGGACGCAGGGATCCATTTCGTAACGAATGTCGAATTCATGGCCGGCACGAACCTGTTCGGCCGCAGCCTTATCGTCGATCCAGCATTGAATCTGGTAAGGGTCGACCCGTACGCGGACCTTGTACCATTTATCATTGTCAAAATTACGGAATGACGTCGTGTCGTTCTCGCTGGCGTCGCGGCCATCGATGCTGCTGATACCTACGACGCCGCCTCCCCAACCGCCGAGGATGAAGCTGACCTCGTTCTTTGCGACTGGGAAGGTCAAGCCGCAAAAGAAGTCAAACCCGTCGGTGCGACGCGTTTCCAGCTCGAGTTCGTAGTCCTCACGAACCAGATCGCCTTCCCAGCGGATTCCGGTAAGTGGATCACCAAACCCGAAGCTGATCAGGTTGTCCTTGATTTCGACCGGGCCATCACCACCAAACTGGCTGACGACCCAGGATCCCTTCAATGGTACCCACTGGCCGGCTTTCTCAAGTTTCGGCGTCGTTGGATCTGCTTTCTTCTGTGCCGGTTCGTCCGCCGATGCAACCGACGTCGCAGCAACAAATGCAATCAACCCGAGCAAGATCCAGCAACGAATGATTGCCTGGGGAAACGAGATTCGATTCACGATGGATACCCTCGAGGAACGATGGATGTGCAGGTAGATTATCGCACGGAAGGGAATAGGATTGTCTCCTAAGATGTCACCCGGCGGAACGGCGCGGGTTCCTTCCCATCATAACCGAAATGCGGTTTCCAGCGCCCGAACCAGCCTACAGGATAGACGCTGCGAGCATGCGACCTGTCACAAAGATCACAGTTTTCGGAAGGCGGCTGGCCGTCATCGTGCTCGCTGCTTATTGGCTGGTAATCTTCGCCGGTACGCACATGCCCTCGACGGGAGCGGGCACACCTCGAGTGAATGACAAGGTCAAACATTTCACGGCCTACTTTCTGCTCGGCGCGTTGATGTGTTACGTCACAACGTCCAATCAATACGTGCGTCGGTTCGGCACGATCGCGCTGGTCGGGATGGCATACGGTGCGATCGACGAATTCACTCAGCGATTTGTGCCGGGAAGATCCCCTGACCCGATGGATTTCCTCGCCGACACCGCTGGACTGACGTCTGCGATCATGATTTACGTTGCGCTCAGAAGCGTTAGTGCCGGACGATCGCGGGTCACGAAGCTGTCTTGAAAGTGCGGCCAGGTGCCGGGCTGTACGGATCGACTCTGTATTCGGGAATCAATCTGTTGGGCAAACAGACTTTCCCATGCGGATGTAGATGCTTCCAGGCACCATAGGTCATACGAGCAAATGGATGGTCCGCAAGTGGTAATTCCGGCGACTGCATTGCATATCGTTCGCCCTTGAACAGAAATACCATTTGCCCGTCGACATCCAGTCCTCCAACCGACAGAGGAGTTGAAGAACCCGGTTCATCACTCAAGACGCGAACACAATTGGAAATACAGCAATACGACACTGAGATCTGGTTCCGCGTCGAGGAGAGATTTACGATGTGATCGCTCGGATCCATCATTTCCTCCAAGACAAATGCGAAGTGATCTCCGTCGACCTCAACGCTGACGATTGCGGACGATTCGGGCAAATCGACGTCGCCTGTCTCGTACAGCGTCACATCCTGGACCGCAGGTAGGTCAGCGATGACTTGCAGATCCTTATGGTACGCAGCGGCCTTCAGAGCTGGCACAAATATCTCG
>JAHELS010000334.1 GCA_024644085.1 Rhodopirellula sp. | reverse complement strand
GAGAGTGAGTGTCGAGCTACTGAGTCGAGGCATGTTGAGTTATCCTCATGGTAATTGGTGTCCGACATTGCCGTGGGTGACGATTCAAAGCCTGTCACGTGGTGGTGGCTGCTCGAGCAACGGACCCGCGAGACGGCAACTTCCGGAATTAGAAAATGGCACAATCGAGAGACCGTCATGCGGAAGCCCAGCGACAGTGCATCCTGAACGGGATCGTCCGCGTAGCTTATTCTAATGTCGCTTTGTCTACTTCTGGGAAGAGGGGCGAATGAACCAACTTGGAAATCGAATGGTCGCAAGATCGCTCGTGCATCTGACGATTTTCTCAGCCACGTTGTGTGCTGCTCAAAGCGTCGTTGCACAAGTTCAATTCAGCAAGGACTTACTGAAGAAAAACGACGACTGGTTTCGGTCGGAGGAAGCCATGGCCGTTGCCGATAGCGTGATTCAGTATCAATCACTCCAAGGGGGTTGGCCCAAGAACACGGACCTTTCCAAGCCGCCGCGCGGGCCGGATGACATTCCGCCTCTCGGAGGTGGGAGTGCGAACAGTTTAGACAACGATGCGACGACGGTCCCGATGCAGTTTCTGGCTCGGGTCGCGCACACGACAGGCGAAAGCAAATACCGCGACACTTTTTTGAGAGGCCTCGATTACCTGTTGGCCGCCCAATATCCCGGCGGAGGTTGGCCGCAGTTCTGGCCGCTGAGAAAAGGTTACTACTCGCACATCACTTACAATGACGGCGCCATGATCCGTGTCATGGAGGTGATTCGCGATGTGGCCGACGGCGAGGCTCCGTACGATTTCGTCGACGCACCGCGGCGCCAAAAGGCCGCCGACGCGCTGTCGCGCGGCATTGACTGCATCCTGAAAACGCAAGTCCGGCAAAACGGAAAGCTGACGGCATGGTGTGCACAGCACGACGTACAGACGCTCGAGCCGACTTGGGCACGTGCGTACGAACCGCCGTCGCTTTCCGGCGGTGAGTCGGTCGGCATCGTTCGTTTCCTGATGAAGATCGATGATCCCTCAAGCGAAGTAGTCGCCGCGATCGAAGGTGCCGTCGAGTGGCTGCGAAGCGAGCAAATGAAAGGCTGGCGTCTCGAGGAGGTGAAGAACGACGACGGCCGTCGCGAGCGAAAGTTAGTCCGCGACCCGAACGCTCCGGCACTTTGGGCTCGTTTCTACGAGCTGGAGACAAACCGACCGCTTTACGTCGATCGCGATTCCGTCTTTCGCTACGATTACAACGAAATCAGCTACGAACGCCGCAGCGGATATTCCTATCACGGTACATGGGGCACGTCGGTGCTCGAGAAGGACTATCCGCGTTGGCGTGAGAAGAATGTGAAGAACTAATTGATGAATCACAGACTTTTTTACACCGCAGGTCTTCTCGCCCTGCTTGTCGGTTTCGCAACGGCGCAGGAAAACGCAAATCTTGCAGCCAACACACACAAGTCTCGGATCATTACCACAACCGACCTGGGTGCCGATCCTGACGACGAACAATCTTTGGTGCGCTTGTTGGTCTGTGCGAACGAGTTCGACATCGAAGGATTGATCGTCTCAACCGGCTGCTGGAAGAAGTCACAAAGCAATACACAGATGCTCGACGGGATCGTCGACGCCTACGGGAAGTGTGTGGATAACCTCACCGTGCACGCCGAGGGGTTTCCTTCTACCGAGCACTTGCGTTCGATCGCGGTGATGGGCCAGAAGGGTTACGGCATGGGCGATGTCGGCGACGCAAAGGACAGTGCGGGATCGGATCTGATCATCGCCTCGGTCGACAAGGACGACCCGCGTCCGGTTTGGGTCGGCTGCTGGGGTGGAGCTAACAACGTCGCGCAAGCCATTTGGAAAGTGCGGGCAACACGCTCGGAAGCCGACTTCAATGAATTCCTGGGCAAGATGCGCGTGTTTGACATTCTTGGACAGGACGACGCGGGCGCTTGGATCGCCAAAAATTTCCCCGACCTGCTGTACATTCGTGCAACCGCCGTCTACGGCTGGGCACCGTCGGACGAGTATCTCGACAAACACATACAGAATCACGGCCCACTTGGAGCGGCTTACCCGGATCGTAAATGGGCGACCGAAGGCGACACACCAGCATTCATGCATGTGTATCCCAATGGCCTCAGCGATCCCGACAAAGTTGATCAGGGCGGATGGGGCGGCCGCTTCAGTTTCAAAAAGAAGGCCGGAATTCGCAGCATGGAGCCTGTCAAGAACGAAAGCGAATTCGATCCCTATCTCATGATCGGCAACACGTCCGAGGGCGCCAAAGCGATCAAACGTTGGAGCAAGGCATACGACAACGACTTCGCGGCTCGCATGGACTGGAGCATCACCAGCAAATACTCCGAGGCCAACCACCATCCAATTGCAGTTGTCAATGGCAACAAGTCTCGCCGAATCTTGGAAGTCTCATCAACGCCCGGTTCCACCGTCTCACTTAGCGCGAAAGGCTCGAGCGATCCGGACAAGGATTCCCTGAGCTACTCCTGGACTTTTTATGACGAACCGAGTTCGTACGATGGTGAGTTAAAGATCAAGTGCGATGATTCCGAATCCGCTACGCTGTCGGTACCGTCCGGCGCCGGCGGGAAGAACATCCACATCATCCTGGAAGTGCACGACGATGGCGCCCCGAATCTCTACGCTTACCGTCGCCTGATCCTCAACGTGAAGTGAGTCCGATGAATCAATTACGACTGTTTCGCATCGCGGCCGCAACGGTCGTACTGGGCATCATCGGGATGGAAGTGCCCGAAGCGGCAGCTCAATTTGGCGGACCCCAAAACCTGCCCGACAGGGTCCAACTTGAGGCCGATATTCCCTACGCAGAAACGGACAACCCGCGTCAGCGGCTCAACCTATTGCTGCCCAAAGATCCAGACAACGAGCAGCCTTTGCCAGTGATCGTTTACGTTCACGGCGGCGCGTGGTTGGCGGGCGACCGCGCTGGGGGGCACCGTCGTTTAGCCGACTACGTTTCTTCTGGTGAATATGCCGGTGTCTCGGTCGGCTACCGCCTCACCGACGAGGCGATTTGGCCGGCGCAGATCTACGATTGCAAGGCCGCAATCCGTTGGATTCGCGGCAACGCCGAGAAATACAACCTCGACCCGAACAGGATCGGAGTCATTGGCGATTCGGCGGGTGGGCACCTGGTTGCGATGCTGGGCACCAGCGGCGGCATCGAAGAGTTGGAAGGCGACCTGGGCGCGCACACGGACCTCGGCAGCAATGTCCAGTGCGTTGTGGACCAGTTCGGCCCTTCGGATCTGCTGGCAATGAAAGATTACCCGAGCCAATTAGATCACGATGCGGCCAATTCACCAGAGGGGAAGCTGGTTGGCGGCCGAGTCAGTGACAAGAAAGAGATCGCCACGGCTGCCTCGCCAATCGCGTACGTTTCGAGGGACGATCCGCCGTTCCTGATCATCCACGGCAACCAAGACAGGATCGTTCCTTACAACCAATCGGAGCGGTTGGCAGCGGCACTGAAGAAGGCAGAGGTCGAATGCTATTTCGCGACGGTCGACGGCGCCGGACACGGCGGCTTCCAGAACCCGGAAGTACGAAAACGTCAACGGCAGTTCTTCGACAAGCAATTGCGCGGCGTGAAGAATACGATCTCCGAGACAACCATCCCCAACCGAGCGGCCCCGGAAATTCCACTTGTTTACGACGTCGAACACACCGGGGCGGCGTTCCCGAATCCGACGTTGCCCGCGTTTGAGAAACTGCCAATTGTCCGGCCACTGCCCGACCCGTTCGAGTGGTCCGATGGAAGTGGCCGCTCTACCGAATTCAGCGACTGGCGTCGGCGGCGGTCAGAGATCAAAGCTGAGATCGAACATTACGGAATCGGGAAAAAGCCACCTCGACCGAACGACATCGACGCCAGCTTCGAAGGCGACACGCTCACCGTGAAGGTGACCGAGAACGACGCGACGTTGACGCTGACCGCCAAAGTTCAACTTCCCCAAGGTGACGGCCCGTTTCCCGCCGTGATTGGAATTGGATTCGGCGGCGGCAGCGGTAGTCTTCCTCCCGATATCTTTGCCGATCGCAGAGTCGCGACGATCTCTTTCAATTTCTCACAGGTGATGTCGCACACGCAGAATCGTGGACAGGAACCGATCAACCGACTTTACCCAGGCCTGACCTACATCGGTGCGTACAGCGCGTGGTCGTGGGGAATCAGCCGAATCATTGATGGCCTGGAACTTGTCGCGGATGAACTTCCGATTGATCGCAAGCGTCTCGCTGTCACTGGCTGTTCATTCGCGGGAAAGATGGCTCTGTTTGCCGGAGCCTTCGATGAGCGCATCGCACTGACGATTGCTCAGGAATCGGGTGGAGGCGGCGCAGCGGCGTGGCGAGTTTCGGAAACGCTCGGGAATGTCGAGACGCTGGGCAAAACCAGTCGCGCCTGGTTCATCGAAGACATGTTCAAGTTTTCAAACGCGGTTGAAAGACTTCCGTACGACCACCACGAACTGATGGCGATGGTGGCGCCTCGGGCGCTGTTGGTGCTGGGGAATCCGGATTACGAATGGCTGGCCGACGAATCCGGCTATGTTTCATGCCGAGCCGCACATGAAGCCTGGAAGTTGTTTGGCATTCCCGACAGATTCGGCTTTTCGATTGTCGCCGGTCACCCGCACTGCCGGCTTCCCGACAGCCAGCGGCCCGAAGTCGAAGCCTTTGTCGACAAGTTTCTTTTGGGAAAGATGAATGCGAACACGTCGGTCACCAAGCACCCGTTTGAAAACGTTGAGCACAAACTTTGGTACGACGGCTGGACCACCGGCAAGTCAACCTTCCCGGTGCCCGACTCCACGAACGTCGAGTCGATTTACGTCGAAGCGGAATCCTCAGACCACGGTTCTCACTGGCAAGTCCTGAGCGACCCCAATGCGTCTGGTGAAAAGTATCTGACGATCAAACCAGGCCTGAACAGCCCCGAGACGGTTCCCATCGATGAAGCAGGCAGGTTGGAGATTCCGTTCGAGGTCACCAGAGACGCAACGTACTATCTGTTCGCGCGAGTCAGCTGCCCATCAGCGGACGACGATTCCTTCTGGGTGAAAATCGACGATGAGGCGTTCAAGCAAGCCAACGGCCTGGGCACGACCGGCTGGGAATGGGTAAAGTTGTCAGGCACGAACCTGAACCCGGGCGAGCACACACTGACGATCGTCTACCGCGAAGACGGAGCGATGCTTGACCGGATCGCCTTCACGACGTACCCATTTGGTCCGTCAGGTCTTGACGCCGCGAAAGCTGACTAGAATCTGC
>JAHELS010000333.1:1324-5338 GCA_024644085.1 Rhodopirellula sp. | reverse complement strand
AAGGTGATGACAGCCGGCGCGCTGCGATCCCTTCGGGATCGGCCGTTCATTCTTGATCTGCAACCGGCGGTGGCGCTCCGCTTACCACCGGCCAATGGCTGACAACCGCTTCGCGGTAAAGGGGGGACGGCGGCAACATGGGTAGGTCGCTCTAACGTCGTCGCCGGTTTGCGTCGCTGCTGTCGCCTCCCCACGATCCGCTTCCCGAGTTTCCCCACGACCCGCGGAATCGGTTCTGCATTCGGCGATTGGCCGCCCGCCGCGCGTGGCCTTGCATCGCCCCGCCGGCCGCATGTGCCATGGCGTTGATCAACACCTGGGTCAACGGGTGCGTGGCGACGTTGGTAATTTTATCAGTGGTCGTAGGACCCCACCGCTGAGCTCTGCGGATGCGCTGCCACAGCGACTCGACGGAACCTTTTTCGCGAGCCCGTGTGACTTCGTCGTACACATCGAGCGAATCGACGAACTGTGACCGGGCCGAATCGAATTGCGCCGCTCGAAACCGCTGTACCAAGCGGCCGAGATCCTCGAGGTAACCCTGGGTTCGATCGATCTCGGCACGACGACGACGCGCGGCATCGTCGACCCGGTCCATGTCCGACTCGACGCCCATCAACCGTGCCACAATCTGGTCGTCGACAATTTCCGGTGTCCTTTTCGCCCGCTGCTTCAGCTCGCGAGAGCTGATATGGTCCAGAGCATCACGAAAAACCCCGATCGCCTCGCGATAATAGGTGCCACGTGGATTATCGAGTTCGCTCAACTCGGTCTGTTGATCCTTTTCATCGGCGAGCACCGCGTCGAGCGATTTCAATTGCTCCTCGCGTGATCGCGTCAATTCCTCTGCCCGAACGATCACTTCATTCAATCCGAGTTCTTCGGCCAGGTTGTCGCGTCGGCGTTCGATGACAGTCATCACAGCATCGAGCGCTTCACGATCCTCGGCGATGATCTGTCGCATTTGCTCGGGAGTTTTGCGCAGAAAGTCGTAGCCTTGTCGCGCTTTTTGAAAATCGACGTAGCGGGCGAGCCAGCGATCGATCCGGCGGGTGATGCCGCGTTTGTTGTAGGCGACGGTCCCGTAGCCTCGATCGTACAGGTATCGAAACAGCGAACTTTCGTCGTAGGCGGGCAGCTTCCTGACGGAGTCCTGGTCGATTTCGTGCAGGTTCGCTTCGGCGCGTTCCAATGCCGCTTCGGCCATCGCGGCGCGGTCCGACAGACGAACGAATTCATCGTCGGCAAGCAGTCGCTGTTCCAACTCGCCAGTGATCTGTGCCTGTTGATCCACCGCACGATCGAGCTCGTCGGTCGTTTCCAGCAGTCGTTGCTCCTGGCGTTGCCGTCGGTCGCTTAAATCCTTCAGGTCTTCAGCAAGCCGGCGGGCGTGGTCTTGTTTTCGGTGCAGGACCTCGGCGACCGCCGATCGAACCTCGACCCACGTTTGACCGATCGCCTCGGGCGTCAACTCTGGCAAATAGTGTTCCGCCAGGTGCGCGAGCGCTTCACCCCGTTGGTCGTCCAGATCGTCACGCTGGCCGCGCGCGAATATGATTTCACCGCGCGCCGATTCCAAATCGGCTTGCACCGCAGCGTAGGCATCCATCAATTGTTGGTGCAGTACGGGTCCGGATACCGACATCGATTGCGTCGAACCTTCTGTGAGTAAAAACTTAAGCTCAACCGAACAGGAACCAGAATCCGCCGGCGGCCGCAACGCTCGCCACCACTGCGGCGCCGGCAAGGATGCGTCCCCGCCAGACCCAACAATGGGCGAGAAAGCGTTTGAAGCCCGGCTCCGGGTCGGAATAGGTGTGGACCGTTTCGAAATACTGGTCGATCGCGACGTCGATCTCGGCTTCGGTGACCTTGTCGCCGGACATCTGGGCCGTGCGCACCAGCTTGTCGCGCAGAGAGCGGCGCAAATCGTCACGACGAAACATTTCCTCGGCTGTCTCGCGCCGCTCGCGAAGCTCGCGCGCAACATCCATCACGCGAAGCGTTTCCTCGAGCGAAAGATCCTGGCCCGGCAACCGTAGATCACGCGAAGCGCGTGATCGCCTTGGTGGCGCCTGTTGGGCTTGAGCCTGCGGCGGGACGTCGGACATGGAGATGCGCGCTCGCGGAGGGACGTGGTTGGAAAAACGAACCTGCTTATCTTATGCAATCGTCGCGTTTTGCGGAGTGAGGGAAAAGGGAATCAGGGTCAACCGCCTCCAAAACAGCTGTCAATGCTGACTTGCCGCTGGTTTAACATGGTCCTGGAATGCCCCCGGACGATTGCAGGGCAAGCACCGAGGCGCTAACCTTATGGATTGCCACCACTGAGATTCAATCATCCGGCGCATACCGCCTCAATTCTTTTGGAGAAGACTCCGCCATGTCCGAGCAAGCACAGGCCGCCGCACCCCAGGAATCCGCTTCGGCGGCCCAGACTCGCGATTCACGCTCGATGCGCCAGTATCTCAATCGCGCCGTGGACGTGTTGAAAAAATTCGGCATCGACAGCGCGAATACCGCGCCCCAGGAATTGATCAGCCTGCTGGAAAACGTCAAGCACCTGGACGAAGCGAAAGTGCTGGCGATCGCCGACGTGATCCAACACATGAGCGCCTTCAATGCACTGGTTCGCGAAAACATCGAAGGGGTCAACATCGGCAATCGATACATGGACATCACGCAAATGTTCGATTCGATCCGCGAAGACAGCAAGCGATTGATCGCACAGCTCGACGACGGAAGAATCAGCCGCACCGAAAAAGCGTCCAATTGGTGGATGAAGATCCGCCGCGGCACACCAAGCGATCGATTCGAACAAATCGTGGAAACCTACAGCGGCGTTGCCAAGGACACCAAGGAACAGCTGCGCAGCGAAGAAGCGATCATGGAAGGCTACATTGATTTCCGTTTCGCACTCAAGGAAGCCGAAATCCTCGCCCGCGAACTGCTCGACCAACAAGTTCCGATTCTCGAAAAAGCCAAAGAGGCTCTCGGTGCATCACAAACCGCATTGGACAACTACACCGGTACCGACGAAGGTGGCAAGAGCCAACTTGAACTGCAGCGCGACGAAGCCCGGCATCGCTTCGAGAGTGAAGACGAAACCTATCAATTGTTAAAGGACATCGCCGAAAACCTTGAAATCGGCTACGACGTCGGCGAAACGCTGATCACCAAGCTGAAACAAACTCACGATGTCAAAGAACGGGTGTACCGCCGCGCGGTGACTTTCTTTACCACCAATGAACACGTCTTCACGATCCTGGGGACCGTGTATACGAGCCAGCATGGTTTGCATGAAGTCACCCAGGCAACCGAAGCGATGAAAGAAGGTGTCAACAAGGGCCTCGAGGACGTCGCCGACCTGGGCCGCGAACTCGAACGGGCCGCGTTGAAAGCTGGCTATGGCAGCACGATCAATCCTGAATCAGTGCAAAAGCTGGTCGACGCGATCAGCGGTTTCCAGATCGAGTCGCTACAGATGATCGCCGAACTGCGCAAGGAAGCTGACGAAAGCACCAAAGCGATTCGCAAGAGCGTTGAAGAGGGAAAGAGGAAGTACCAGGAAACGCTGGCCCGCCACGCCCGCGGCGAAAAGATCGGCACCTGAATCGAGCTGCCAGACAGGCAAGGCCCGAGGCTAGCGCCTGCGGCTCAGCCAACTGAGCCGACGGCGCTAGCCGCGGGCTTCCTTCCTGGACGAATTTATCGACTGCACGGACTCATGAGCGAAATCGCCGGCTACTTCCTCACTTGGACAACCTACGGAACCTGGTTGCCCGGCGATACGAGAGGCTGGCGTAAACGCATCGGTGGACCACAACTGCCTCGGCCTTTGCTTGAGGACTGGTGCAAAGACCACATGTCGGGTGATGCCGTGTTGCTCCGCAGTGTGGATCGCGAAACAGTTGAAGATGCGTGCCGCGAACATTGCGATCATCGCGGTTGGGACTTGAAAGCCGTCAATGCACGGTCGAATCACGTTCACGTGGTCGTCGTCGCGGATGAGAA
>JAHELS010000333.1:0-1224 GCA_024644085.1 Rhodopirellula sp. | reverse complement strand
CCCTGAGCCGACGGCGCTAGCCGCGGGCACTGATCATCCCTGAGCCGACGGCGCTAGCCGCGGGCACTGATCATCCCTGAGCCGACGGCGCTAGCCGCGGGCCCTTCGGAAACATTTCGCCCAAGCGGACACTGGCGCGTTCGGTTCATTACAGCGCCAGCAGCGGGTGCTTTCCAGAGTTCTTTTGAACTGAACAAATCGAAGAATCGGGAGGCCCGAGGCTAGCGCCTACGGCTCAGCCAACAGCTGATCATCAACCCCTGAGCCGACGGCGCTAGCCGCGGGCCTCGGACGCCGGGCGCCTGCGGCTCGGCTGCTTCGCGCGTACAATGATCGCCACCTTGAATCCTCGGAGGGCGGTCTCTTGAAAGTTGGTAGCGGGGGCGGGTTTCGCGCGATCCATTACACATGGAAAAAAGGTCGCGAAGCCGGCGGGCTCTGGAAACTCTACAAAGCGATGCGTTCGCGCAACTCGTGCAAGACGTGTGCGCTCGGTATGGGTGGCCAGAAAGGAGGCATGGTTAACGAAAAGGGCAGTTTTCCGGAAGTCTGCAAGAAGAGTCTGCAGGCGATGGTCGCAGACATGCAAGGTGCGATCGAACCGAACTTCTGGAAAGAACACTCGATCGAGCAACTAAAACGGCTCACCCCGCGCCAGCTTGAACATCTCGGTCGACTGATTCACCCGATTCGATACACCCGCGGGGCGACCCATTTCGAGGAGATCACGTGGCAACAGGCGTTCGACTCGATCGTCGAACAACTGACAGCGACCCATCCCGACAAGACCTTCTGGTACTTCAGTGGTCGCAGCAGCAACGAGGCCGGTTTCCTGCTGCAACTGTTGGCGCGGGTCTACGGTACCAACAACGTCAACAACTGCAGCTACTATTGCCACCAGGCGAGCGGCGTCGGACTGCAATCGAGCATCGGCAGCGGTACCGCCACGATCGTGCTCGATGACCTCGAGAATTCCGATTGTGTTTTCTTGATCGGCGGCAATCCCGCCAGCAACCATCCCCGGTTGATGACAAGTTTGATGCATGTTCGTCGGCGCGGCGGCGAGGTGATCGTGATCAACCCGGTCCGCGAAACCGGTTTGGTGAAATTCCGAATTCCCAGCGACCCGATTTCGTTGTTCAAAGGAACGCGGATCGCCAGCCATTACGTCCAACCTCACATCGGCGGTGACCTCGCGTTGTTGTGGGGATTGGCCAAAGCCAC
>JAHELS010000332.1 GCA_024644085.1 Rhodopirellula sp. | reverse complement strand
GCCAGTATCCTGCGTCCATCTGACAAGATCGATCCAAAATTCCGTTCACGCCAGATCCTGACTCTCGACGGCGAGGTGCTCGTTGGAATTGTGACCAGCGAAAACAAGGAGCATCTCACGGTTGCCGATGCCACGGGAAAAACACGACAGATCGCGGTGGATGACATCGAGGACATTCGACCCTCGGCGAAATCAGCGATGCCGGACCAACTGCTGACCGGAATGACACCTCAAGACGCAGCCGATTTGCTGGCGTTCCTCGCGTCACAGCGCGGCATTGGCCCGCTGCAACACAAACGGGCCAGCATTCGGCGGGCCGTCACTGCGATAGTGATCGACGGCCGACGTGACGAGACGGCGTGGGACCGCGCGGAATCACTCGGCGACTTTGTTTTCACATGGTGGAACGAAGGCGACCCGCCGCGACAACCGACCGACGCCAAAATGTTGTGGGATGACGACTACCTGTATGTCTCATTCGTTTGTACGGATCGAGACGTCAGCGCGACCCGTCGCGGTCGCGACAGCAAGGTTTATCGAGACGATTGTGTCGAAGTGTTTGCCTCGCCCGAGCTGGATCATCCCGAAAACTACTTCAACATCGAAATGAACGCTCTCGGTGAACAACTTGACCAGTATCGCCCTGATGGTGAAATGCAGGCGAATTGGAATCCCGATGGGATCCGCGTCGCCGTTGCGGTCGATGGAACCATCAACCAACCGGACGACGTCGATACCCTGTGGTCATTGGAGGTGGCAATTCCGTTTCAAATCTTCAATCGAGTTCTTCCCGGCGGCCGACCCACCGTCGGCGACCGATGGCGATTGAATCTGAATCGTTTAGAACAGGAAATGTCGGTCAAGAGTCAGTGGTCGCAGGGCGATCGCAATTTCCCTCGCTTTCACCACCCGGAGTACTTTGGGTTCGTTGAGTTTGCGAATTAAGAGAAACGACGCTCCGCGTGATGGTCCAACGATGGAATCGCAACCGCTGTATCCAACCGCACCGCTACTTGGATTGAGAAAACTCATGACACGACTTGCTGCATTGATCGTCTGTGTATTCGCATTCTCGACATTGATCCGATCGGCCGGCGCCGAGAAACCCAACATCATCTTGATCATGGCCGATGACATGGGGTACGCCGATGCCGGCTTCACCGGATCGAAGGACATCCTGACGCCGAATCTCGACAGCATCGCTCAATCGGGAGTCGTGTTCAGCCAGGGCTACGTGAACCATCCGTTCTGTGGACCAAGTCGCGCCGCACTTCTTTCGGGGCGCTACCAGCACCGTTTTGGCTTCGAGACGAACCCTGCTTACGACCCGGCGAATCCAATCATGGGAATCGATCCGGGCGAACGGCTGATTTCCCGGCGGTTGCAGAAGGCTGGTTACGTTACCGGCCTCGTCGGGAAATGGCACCTCGGCGCGGCGGAACCGTTCCACCCCAACAACCGTGGTTTCGACTACTTCTATGGTTTCCTCGGTGGGGGACACGACTACTTTCGCATTGATTTGACCCAAAGGGTCAAGGAAGCCTATTTGCAAGGACTCGTTCGCAACCGACGGCCCGCCGATTTCGAGGGATACCTGACCACCGCACTCAGCCGCGACGCGGCGAAGTTTGTCGAAACGAATCAGGACAAACCGTTCTTTCTGTTCCTTGCCTACAACGCGCCGCATGCACCGCTGCAAGCACCGGCCGAGGATATCGAACGATACTCGCATATCAAAGAACAGAAGCGGCGAGTGTATGCCGCGATGGTCGACGTGATGGACCGCGGGATCGGCGAAGTCGTGCACGCGGTGGAGACGAATGGTCTGCGCGAGAACACATTGATCTTTTTCTTCAGCGACAACGGTGGTCCGCAATCGAGCAAAGCACAGCCCAACAAGTGGAACGGGTCCCGTAACACTCCGTTTCGCGGCGGCAAGGGAAACATGTACGAAGGCGGAGTCCATGTGCCCATGATCGCTTCATGGCCGGCGAAGATCCCAGCGGGAAGCGTGTACGACAAACCTGTGATTGCCATCGATATCGCTCGCACCGCGGTCGAAGTGGCCGGCGGCAACGCCATGGAGGAGCCGGCGATGGAAGGAGTCGATCTGATGCCCTTCGTGACCGGCAGGCAGAAAGGCACTCCGCACGAGGCGCTTTTTTGGCGCGGCGGCGACGGAACGCAATGGTCCGTGCTGGCCGCCGACGGCACCAAACATTTACTGGACAAGGACAGCAATCAGCCGGAGATGTTCTATTTGCCCAGCGACATCGCCGAGGAAACCAATCTCCTGGACCAACAGCCGGAGCGCGCACGCGAGCTGCATGACCAATGGAAAAAATGGAACGAGAGCAACGTGCCGGGGCGCATCCAAGGTTACATCGATTATCACAAGCAACGAGACAAGTTCTACCTCGAATCGATCCCCGAAAAAGCAAAGGATGCAGGATACGAGCCGACAATCAAGGGCAACTTCCGATGAACTCCAATGTGTCTTAAACAAGCACGCAGCACCAGTAAGTGACTTTTACAAGCACGGCGCTAGTCGTAGAGTCGTAGTCGTAGGCCGGACCGAGCTTTGCGAGTTCCGGAATTGTTTTGTGTGATCGCCGGAACTCGCAAAGCTCGGTCCGGCCTACGAAGCTTTCGCTGGTACATTCTCTCACTTGAGCGAACGCGGGAGCGTGAATCCTGGTTTTGTTTTTCTATCCGAGCTTTGCATCACACATGATTGACTCGCGGTAGTCCTGTCGGTGAGACTGATAACAGAGTTCGCGAGATCTTTCGTCCACGCGATTCGCTTCCACACAATCAGGCTTACCAGTCTTGCGATTTTGCATTGGTGTCGATGTCGGCGGTACAACAACCACGGTCGCGATTGGCAACGAAGCCCGCGAAGTCGTTTGGGTGTCTCCGCAATTTCCAACGCGATCGGTCGAGGGGCCAGCGGCGACGATAGCATCCATCGTCGAAAACGTATTCGCCGGCCTCGAAGCGACCGGCGCGACCTCCGAGATAAGTCACGCTGGTCTCTCAACACCGGGCCCGGCAACGCTTGACGGCGTATTGCTAAATTCGCCCAACCTCAAGGGCGAACCCTGGAATCAGTTTGCGATTCGGGCCGCACTCGAGATCGAAATTCGCAAGCGGTTTTCTGAAGCGACGGTCGACTACATCGGTGACGGCCAATCCGCGGCTCTCGGCGAGTACTCGATCCGCACCGGCGGCGTCCGCTGGGATCGTGTTTCAGATGCGAAGACGTCGGACCTCGAGTCGCTGTTCATGGTGGCCGTTGGCACCGGATTGGGCGGCGGTGAAGTCCAACGTGGCTGCTGTATACGTGGCAGCCAGGGGCGTGCCGGACACGCCGGGCACATGTTTCTGCCCGCGTACGCGTTTCGATACGAGCACGACCGACAACTCGTCGTTGGAAATGCGACAAGCACCTTGGAATCGGCCGTCTCGTTGACCGGATTGACGTACCAACTCGAATACCGGCTGTCGCTCGAACAGTGGCGCGACCATCCGCTGAACTGCGTGGACGGATCGACGCGCGACAAGGCAAAAGGATTGCGCGAATTGGCCGCCGGTGGCGATCCGCTCGCACTGGAACTGTTTCATGACCAGGCACGCGCGCTCGGAATCGGGTTGCTCGCCGCGAACTACGTTGGCGATTTCGACATGATCGTGATCGGCGGAGGAGTTTGTGATCTGGCTCCGGATGTTCGCGAGCAGTATCGAAAACTGGCGGAGGAAGCCTACCACGAGTTCGCTCTCGACGGCTTTCGAAACACCAATCGCTTTGAGTTTTCGTTGTGTGGTGACGACGCTTCCGTGATCGGTGCGTTGGCGTTCGCCTACGACTGCTTCGAAGAAAGTCAATCCTAGTCACCGCTTCGTCGTGCGTTCCTCACTCTTCGCGGTTCGCTCATCGCGCAATAGCTGAGCCGCCGGCGCTAGCCGCGGGCCTCCCAAGTGGCAAGGCGACGCCGCTCGCCGGTTCCTCACTTCGCGGTTCGCTCATCGCGCATTCGCTGAGCCGCCGGCGCTAGCTGCGGGCCTCCCAAGTGGCGAGGCGACGCCGCTCGCCGGTTCCTCACTCTTCGCGGTTCGCTCATCGCGCATTCGCTGAGCCGCCGGCGCTAGCCGCGGGCCTCCCAAGTGGCGAGGCGACGCCGCTCGCCGGTTCCTCGCTCTTCGCTCTCCCGTTCCCAATCGACGCCGGCGCTCGCCGCGGGCCTTCCGGTTTGTACTGTTCTCAACCAACGCCTGTCCGAATCCTCAGCAGCAACGCCTGATGATTCTCGTCACCGCGGCCTCGCTCGGCTGGATCGGTGAATCCACCCAAAACCGGTGCGACGGTGGACCTCGACGTGATCGCCCTGGAACCACGACGGTTAAATCGACGTCGAACGGTGCAGGTGAACGTGGGTTGGGGGAACGGCGAATCATGGACGACAACCGGGAATCGGCTTCGCGAAATAGCCGGGTCACCAATTCTCACCCAGGCACGCGGTTGATCGAGCCGACGGAATGGCAACCGATTGCCAGGCAATTTCGTTTGAGCGATCGCGAACTGCAGGTGCTGAGGCTGTTGTTCGAGGGGAACACGCGCGAATCGGTCAGCCGCATCCTGGGAATCCGACCGCGCACCGCGCGCCAGTACGTCGAGCAGATCCACGGAAAGATCGGCGTTTGCGATCGCGTCGAATTGGTACTGCGGTTGATTGAGTGCCGGGACGCATTGCGGCAAGATCGCTGAGTATTCCGGCGGGCCAATGGTTATCGAGATCAGGAAGCATGGACATCATCAGGGACACGGGCGGTAAACCGAGAGGCGATGACGCCATCCATCCCGGGCACTCGTTGGTGGCGGCTCAGGAATGGCCGGAGATCGCGGACGAGCTGGGGCTGACGATCCGCGAATGGCAGGTATGCATCCTGTTGTTCCAGGGCCAGACACGTGAGTCGATCGCCAACCGGCTGTCGATCAGCACGCGGACCGTGCGGCAATATTTGGAGCAAATGCACCGAAAACTGGATGTCTGCGACCGCGTCGAATTGGTCCTGCGCGTCGTGCAGTGCCGCGACCGGATCCGGGCCGGGCAAAGGACAACACGAACCTGACGTCACTCTGATCGCAATCCGACGTTGGCAAGGACAACCCATCGCGTCGCCGGGCCGGCGCGCTCGCACGCGTCCGTCGCGCGCGAACGCGCGACCCCAACGTCCCGGCGCCCACCGTGCGGCCGACGTATCACCAGCTCGCATTCTCGGCATGCTCACGCGCGACAGACGGCGACGATCGACCGTCGCCACAGTCACGACGCGAGTCAACTCTGT
>JAHELS010000095.1 GCA_024644085.1 Rhodopirellula sp. | reverse complement strand
GACGAACAGGATGAACAACTTGAGCAGTCGGGTGCCGACGGCGGATTCACGACGCGCGTTTGCTTGCAGCAGTTGCAATTGCCGGCAGACACGAAACCTGACTCCAGTACGAAGCATGAGGCGGCAATGCAAACCAACAGATATTTCATCAAGGGGCGGTGGGACATGGACACACTCGGAGTTGAATCGAGAAACCAGACGTACAGCTTTGGATGCCATTGGGTATCGACCCCGGACAATCCGAATGACCATGAGAACCCGGAAGACCCTCAAACTCCTCCCAGATTGCCAGTGGTCGGGGTGGACCCGGCAGACAAGTTGCTGACCGAGCGGTAAACTGACGGTCAGAAACCCGCAAAAACCCACGTTTTTCACGTTGAGAACGCCACCGTGACATTCGACCCCTTCGGAGTCCGAGACCAGTTTGACACCGGTCACGGCAGCGCCACCCTTTACCGACTCAGCCGTCTCGAAGAGGCCGGGCTGGGCGAGATCAGCAAGTTGCCATTTTCGATCCGCGTGCTGCTCGAAGCGGTGTTGCGGAATTGCGACGGGTTTTCCGTGACCGAGCAAGACGTCAAGAATCTGGCGGCTTGGAATGCCAAGTCTCCGGCGAAGCAGGAAGTCCCGTTCAAGCCTTATCGCGTCGTGTTGCAGGACTTTACCGGTGTGCCGGCGGTCGTCGATCTGGCGGCAATGCGTTCGGCAATGGAGCGCATCGGTGGTGACCCGGAAAAAATCAATCCGTTGATCCCTGTCGATCTGGTCATCGATCACTCGGTTCAAGTTGACTTCTTTGGCAGCGACGTTGCGCTGGTCAAGAACGTGGACATGGAATTCCGACGCAACCGCGAACGTTACGAGTTCCTGCGCTGGGGCCAACAGGCATTCGACAATTTCAGCGTTGTGCCGCCGAATGTTGGAATTGTTCACCAAGTCAATCTGGAATATCTCGCGCGGGTTGTCGCGATCCAGCAAACCGACGACGGTCCGGTCGCGTTGCCCGACACGCTTGTCGGCACCGACAGCCACACGACGATGATCAACGGACTCGGCGTGCTGGGCTGGGGCGTTGGCGGAATCGAGGCCGAGGCAAACATGCTCGGACAACCGCTATACATGTTGATGCCCGAGGTGATCGGATTCGAATTGACCGGGGCCCTTCCGCCCGGCGCGACCGCGACCGACATGGTCCTGCGAGTTGTCGAGATCCTCCGCGAGGAAGGTGTGGTTGGAAAGTTCGTCGAGTTCTTCGGAACGGGGATGAACAAAATGGGCGTCGCCGACCGAGCGACGATCGCTAACATGGCACCCGAATACGGAGCCACGATGGGATTCTTTCCGGTTGACGGAGTCACCCTCGATTACCTCCGCCAAACCGGACGCAGCAGCGAGCAGGTTGCCCTTGTCGAACGCTACTCGAAAGAACAGGGTCTGTTCCGCACCGACGACGGACCGAAACTGACCTACACGAAAACGCTTTCCCTCGATCTGGGCACAGTCGAACCTAGCTTGGCCGGACCCAAACGTCCCCAGGACCGAATCGCTTTGAAGGACATGAAGCGATCGTTCAAAGCGTCCTTGACCGCGCCGATCGGCAAGACAGGCTTTGGACTCGATGATAGCGCCCTGGACCGGATCGCGATCGTCAAAAACAACGGCCACAGCAGTGAAATCACTCACGGCGCGGTCGTGATCGCCGCGATCACCTCCTGTACCAACACGAGCAACCCGTCGGTGATGGTCGGCGCCGGGCTATTGGCGAAAAAGGCGGTCGAGCGAGGATTGTCCGTGCCCTCGCATGTGAAGACGAGCCTTGCACCCGGGTCGAGAGTTGTCAGCGACTATCTCGACAAGGCTGGTTTGACCGATGACCTCGAGCAACTCGGGTTCCATACCGTCGGTTACGGTTGCACGACGTGCATCGGCAACAGCGGACCTCTGCCGCAACCGGTGGCCGAAGCGATCCAGGCAGGCGACCTGGTGGCCTCGGCCGTCCTGAGCGGCAATCGCAACTTCGAAGGCCGCGTGAATCCGCTGACCAAAGCCAATTATCTCGCCAGCCCACCGCTGGTCGTCGCCTACGCGCTGGCGGGCACGACCGACATCGACTTGGTGACCGAACCGATCGGCAAGGACCGCGACGGAAAAGATGTCTTCCTGAAAGAAATCTGGCCGACCGCCGAAGAGATTCGCAAAACGATCGCGGCCTCAATCCGGCCGGAGATGTTTACCGACGAGTACGAGTCGGCCGTCAAGGGCAACGAATTGTGGAATGCGATCGAGGTTTCCAGCGGGGCGATTTATCCATGGAGTGATTCAAGCACCTACATCCAGCATCCGCCATTTCTCGACGCGGTTACCGGACAAGCCGTTCCCGATATCGAGCCGGTCCGGGGCGCTCGAGTGCTGGCACTCCTGGGCGATTCGGTGACCACCGATCATATTTCACCTGCTGGAGCGATCGCATCGGATGGCCCCGCGGGGCACTATCTGCAGGAAAACGGTGTCGACATCCGTGACTTCAACAGCTTCGGCTCGCGACGTGGGAACGATCGGGTGATGGTCCGTGGCACGTTTGCGAATATTCGGATTCGAAATCAGCTCGCTCCCGGGACCGAAGGAGGCGTCACACGACATCTTCCCGACGGCGAAGTGATGAGCATCTACGACGCCGCGATGAAGTACAAACAGGACAATGTGCCGCTGGTCGTGCTCGCGGGAGCCGAATACGGTACCGGCAGCAGTCGCGACTGGGCTGCCAAAGGAACGATGCTGCTCGGTGCCAAAGCGGTGATCGCGTCCAGCTACGAGCGGATTCACCGCAGCAACCTGGTGGGAATGGGCGTGCTCCCGCTCGAATTTGCCGACGGTGCCACCTGGCAGTCGCTCGGGTTGACCGGTGAAGAGACGATCGACATCCCCGGCCTCTCCAACGAATTGGAGCCTCGCTCGACAATCACCGTCGAGGCTACCGCCCCGGATGGCACGCAGACGCAGTTTGTCTGTGTCGTCCGCATCGATACTCCCGTCGAAATGCAGTACTACCGCAACGGCGGCATCTTGCCCACAGTGCTGCGAAACCTTTCCAAGTAGCAGTCAAAATCTCAACTCTTACCAAGCGAGCAGCCCAATGGCCAAAGCATCGGCACGACACATTTTGGTGTCCAGCGAAGAAGAATGCCTTGATTTGAAGAAGCGCATCGACGAGGGCGAAGATTTCGGAGAACTCGCGGCCGCGCATTCCTCCTGTCCCTCAGGCCAACGCGGGGGATCCCTCGGCAGCTTCGGACCGGGACAGATGGTTCCAGAATTTGATACGGCAGTCTTCAACGGCGAAGTCGGGGTAGTGCAGGGACCGGTGAAGACCGATTTCGGCTACCACCTGCTCGAGGTCACCGAGCGAACCGATTAAGCGGGATCACCGGAACCGAATAAGGGGGATCACACGTCACCTTCTTCGTAACCGGCATGACCACCGGTCCAATCGTGGATTTCCGACGCTTTGGCGGATGAAGACTCATGACGAGTGTCGGCTGCGGTCGAAGGGACGAGGGTATGTCTTTCCGTTCCGATTCGTCCCAGGGCACCTTCCATGTCAAGTATTCCCGCTCCCGTCCGCCAGGTGCTACAGGCTCGCAGCGACGCCACCAACCAGCAAATCAACACAGCCCTGTTGAAAAAGAATCTCGATGCACAAAAACAGGCCGGCGACGCAGCCGTGGCGTTGATTGAACAGGCGGCACAACTGCAGCGTCAGCTTGCCGACGGGCACATCGACGTAAAGGCCTAGGTCGCAACCTGGATCATTACCAAGTTCTCGTAGATCTGCGCTGTGCCGTAGCGAGAACTCTTCATGAGTTTCGATCTGCACTTCGTTGTATTTTCAAATTGTGCCGGGAAGACGAAAGTCGTGACCACTTGCGCTACATTCCGCGTCTCCGCTGAAAACGCTCTAGGCGAAGGCTTCACGCAATAGCGCCAGGCTCTTTGGGATCGCCGTTTCGTGCTTTTCCTTGCCCTCGAACTCGAGCGAAATATAACCGCGGTAGTCGACGCCGCGAAGAATCTCGGCCACCTTGTCGTAGTTGATCTCGAGCGTGTACCACGTGCCACCGCCAAAATAGGTTTTGGCTTGTACGAAGACCGCCTCCGGAGCTAATTGTTCGTACTGCTCGTACTGGTTCTCGAGAAAATTGCCTGTATCGAGCGTTGCCCGGAGCCACGGTGAATCGATCTCGCGGATCACCCGCAACACCCCTTCGGCTGTTCGTCCGAGTCCCCAATGATTCTCAAGTCCGAGCACCACACCGCATCGCTCGGCGGCGGGCAAGCATTTTTCGAGGCCTTCGTTGACCCATCCAAAGCCATCGTCGTCGGTGTAACCTTCCAACCGCGGCTCGATCCCTTTGTTCGCCATTAATTCGTCGAAGCTACCTGATGTTCCCCAGCGTCCCGTGTTCACGCGAATCGTGGGGATGCCCAGTGCGTAGGCCAACTCGATGCACTTGATCGTGTGTTCCACATTCCGTTGGCGAGATTCCGGATCGGGTGACACGAAGGATTGGTGCGTTGAAAATCCGCAAAGGTCCAATCCATGCCTGAATGCCCGTTGTTTGATTCGCTGGAGCGCGGCGTTGGACTCGTCTTGCATCTGCACGTGCAGAATCTCGACGGCGTCAAACCCGGCGTCGGCCGCCAAATCAATGCACTGTTCGATCCCCAGCTTGCTGTCGTCGCGATACCGCCAATAGGAATAGGTGGAAACGGCAATCGCGTTAGATCGATTACCTTTGCCGCCAGTCGTTTCATCCGCGATCGCGGGGAGGGGATTGAGTGTTGAGCCAGCGGCCACAGCGGCGCCGACGCCCAGCAGGTCGCGGCGGGAAATTTTTCCTGGCATAGTTACGTATCGCATGGAGGATCGGATTTCTGCCGACCATCATACCCCACGCCGAGACTCTCAATCGGTTCGCGAGCGAGCTACGGTCTGGGGGCTGCCGCAGCCATCACCGCCAAATCATCCTTGCCCACCCGCGTGCAGAATTCACCCAGGGATTCATCGCCGTTGCGATTCGCCTTGAAAGCCGCAAAGATCCCGATGATTTCGTCGACCACGGTGTTATCGGGCACAAGGTCCTTGTAGATGTACGCCATTCGATTGCCGAGCCAACCGCCGCCGGCGAACAGGGTGTATTTTTCCTTGGCTTTCCCCACCAACGCGAGATCGGCGTTGTAGGGACGCGCGCATCCGTTGGGGCATCCGGTCATCCGGATCGTGAAGCGTTCCTTGTCGAGTCCTAGTTTCGCCAGAGGTTGCTCCAGGGAATCGATGATGCTCGGCAAACGTCGCTCGCTCTCGGTGATCGCCAATCCGCACGTCGGCAAGGCAACGCAAGACATTGACCAGCGTCGAACGGTGCTGGTTTCCTCGGTCAGCGGCACGTTGTTTTGTTTGATCAAATCGACCAGCTTTTCTTTGTCACCTTCCTCGATGTCGGTGAAGATCACGCTCTGGTGGCCCGTCATCCGAATCTCGGTCTTGAACTGGTGACACACCGCCCGCATTGCGGCTTTCAACTGGTGTGCATCGTTATCGTATAGCCGCCCGTTCTCGATATTCAAACCGTACGACCATTTGCCATCGCCTTGCTCTTGCCAACCCATATGGTCATCGAATCCGTGCACGTCATCATCCGTGCAATCGGCAAGCGACTCGCCGAAGTACCGCTCGACTTCGGTGCGGAATTTTTCCACTCCCCAGTCGTTGACCAGATACTTCATGCGTGCGACTTTGCGATCTTCACGGTTACCGTTGTCGCGCTGGACTTTCAAGATCGCCTGGCATACACCGATCGTTTGGTCCGGAGTAACGAACGCCATCCGCTTGGCGAGCGCCGGATATGTTTTTTCAGCTGAGGGCGTTCGCCCCATGCCCCCGCCCACCAACACGTTGTATCCGGTGATCTTGCCGTCGCGAACGATCGCCAACAGCCCGATGTCCTGGGTGTAGATGTCGATGCAGTTGTCTTCGGGCAGCGCGATTCCCATTTTGAATTTGCGAGGCAGATAGGTCGCGCCATACAACGGCTCGACCACCTGGCCACCACCCTCGAGCGTTTTTTCACCCGACTCGGAATCCGTCAACCAAAGTTCGTGATAGGCGGGCGTCCGGGGTGCCATCGCTTCGGTCAACTCATCGGTCAATCTTTCCATCTCGCCGTGCACCTGGTCGGCACGTTTGGCGGGGCAACACATGATGTTACGGTTGACGTCGCCACAGGCCGCCAATGTTGACAACGCGATGTCGTTGATCCGTTTGATGGTCGGCCGGAGATCGCTTTTGAGCACGCCGTGCAATTGGATCGTTTGCCGCGTGGTGATCTTCATCGTCGAATTGCCGAGCTCTTCGCAGAGATCCAACATCGACAACATCTGGTCCGAAGAAATCCGTCCGCCGGGAATCCGAAGCCGCACCATCATCGAAAAAGCCTTGCCGCCGCCCGCCTTTTTCAACTCGGCCCGTTTGTCGCGGTCATCCTGTTGGTACGTTCCGTGGAACTTCAAAAGTTGAATGTTGCTTTTGTCGAAGTGATCGGCCCCTTGGGCAATCTCCTCGTCAATGGTGCCGTGTAAAAAGTTGCTCTCTTCTTTGATCGACTCGAGCGGGCTCAATTTCGGTGTGTCGGTAGACATCGAGAGACAAATCCTGTGTGATTCTCTGATTCACGTGGCTGTGGGCGTTTCGGACCGAATCCCACCAGCCTGGGGATGGGTGTAGTAAACCGGGCGTGTTGGGCAACTATAACGGGCCTCGCCAATTGCCACTATGGCGATCATTTTTGACTTCGAACAGGTGATTTCATGGGTGCTGAGTTGTTGGACGGAAAACGTGTTGCGGCCGAAATTCGCGAGGAAGTTGCCGAGGAGGTGCGTCAATTCGTCCAATCGGGTGGCCCCAAACCGTGCCTGACCGCCGTCCTCGTAGGTGAAGACCCAGCTAGCCAGGTCTACGTTCGCAACAAGAGCCGTGCCTGCGACAAGGCCGGTATCGAGGGCCGCACGTTGCGGCTGCCCGCGTCCACCCAACAGCGACAATTGGTGGACACCGTAGCCGGTTTAAACGCGGACCCGAAGGTCCACGGGATTCTGGTCCAGCTGCCGCTGCCGAGCGATGGCAATGGAGGATCCGGTTTCGATGAGCGAGCCATCCTCGATACGGTCGATCCGATGAAAGACGTCGATGCGTTTTCACCCGTCAATGTGGGATTGTTGATGCAGGGGCGCCCACGATTTCTGCCTTGCACCCCGCACGGTATCGTCCAATTGCTTCATCGCCAAAACATCAGCGTCGCGGGGAAACATGTCGTCGTCGTGGGACGCAGCGACATCGTTGGCAAGCCGATGGCAATGATGCTCGCCCAACGTGACGGAACGTGCGGCCGCGAAGTTGCCAACGCGACGGTCACGATTGCACACAGCCGCACTGCGGATCTGGGCGAGATTTGCCGAAGCGCGGACTGCCTGATCGCGGCGGTGGGAGTGCCACAAATGATCCGCGGCGACATGATCCGCCCAGGCGCGGTGGTGATCGACGTCGGAATCAATCGGGTCGACGACAAACTGGTCGGAGATGTTGCCTTCGATGAAGCGAAAGAAGTGGCCGGGGCAATCACACCGGTCCCCGGCGGTGTGGGGCCGCTGACGATCGCGATGTTGCTGCACAACACGCTGCTGGCGGCGCGATTACAGAATCCGACAGATTGAATTCAAACCTTCACGCGCGACGCGTAGCCCTGCGGATGGGAATGGTGCCATCGCCATGCCGTTTCCACGATCGATTTAACGTCGGTGTAGGACGGCGTCCAACCGAGCACCTCTTTGGCGAGCGTCGCATCGGCGATCAACCTTGGGGGGTCACCCGCACGACGTTCACCCGTCACTTCGGGGATCGGATGGCCGGTCACCTCGCGACACGCCTCGACAATCTCTCGCACGCTGGTTCCGCGGCCGGTTCCCAAATTGACGCATAAGCCCTTGCCGGGCTCGAGACGATCTAGCGCGCGAAGATGTGCGTCGCCCAAATCGTCAATGTGGATGTAGTCCCGGATGCAAGTTCCATCTGGCGTATCGTAGTCATCACCAAAGATAGTGATTCGCTCCCTTTGCCCCAGCGCAACCTGCAGCACGATCGGAATCAAGTGGGTCTCCGGGTTATGATCTTCGCCAATCGAACCGTCGGGCCGGGCCCCCGCCGCGTTGAAATACCGAAGCGCCGCATAGGAAAAACCGTACGCCGCGGCGTAGTCGGCAAGCGCCTGCTCGATGACAAGCTTGGTGAAGCCATAGGGATTGATCGGTCGCTGCGGCGTCGTCTCGGGAATCGGAATCACGTCCGGTTCGCCATAGGTCGCCGTGGTACTGCTGAACACGATCTTCGTGACATCAGCCTCGCGCATTGCATCAAGCAACTCGAGGGCGGCTACGACGTTATTCCGGTAATAGAGCGCGGGATCATTGACCGATTCGTTGACCAGCGCGAAGGCGGCGAAGTGCATCACCGCGTCGATTCTTTCACTGCGAAGTGTCGAGACGATCTTTTCGCGATCGCTCAGTTCACCCTCCACGAGCAATCCGTCAGGTACCGCCTCGCGATGCCCCAACGACAAGTTGTCGTAGACGCAAACCGTATGACCGGCGTCCAACAACAATCGCACCGCGTGGGATCCGATATACCCAGCTCCGCCAACGACCATGACGTTCATAGGGGGTTTTATCCTTCGCCAATCGGAACAAGCGTTAAGGTTGCACAATCGCTACAGGCCACACGTTAATTCTCCGAACAAGATAAGGACCAAATCTGTTTCCGGCCAGCCAGCTCGTCCGAGGGCACTGGTCGGACTCACATTCGCTTCCGGCAAAACCGATCACGCCCGTGGCAAAACGCACGACAAAGCTCCAACAGCTGCAAAAAACGGGTCCGCCGGCCAGATCGGGGCGGGCCACCGTCTTGATCTGCGACGAATTCCTTGACTATCTGCGCGGCGAATGCCACCTCGCGGCCAATACCATCGCCGCCTACGGGCGCGACATGAAACGTTTTGTCGCCTGGCTGGGGAAGCGTCAGTTGTCGAAACTGAAAGTCAACCAGTTGTCGGATTACGTCAGTACGCTGCACAGTGAAGGTCTCGCGCCCGCCTCGATTGCACGCAACATTGTTGCGATCCGGACGTTCTTCAAGTTCCTGCAATTGGAAGGGATTGTTCGCGAGAATCCGGCGGAGCTGCTGGCGACACAGAAAATGTGGCAACGTGTTCCCGGCGTGCTCTCGCCGGGAGAGATCGAAGCGTTCTTGCAAGCTCCGAAAAAGTCGGACAGTTACTGGCAACGCGACAAAGCCATGCTGGAAGTACTGTACGCGACCGGTTGTCGGGCCACGGAGGTCTGCACCCTTCGGGTACGAGACCTTTCACTTGCCCAACGCCACCTTCGTTGTGAAGGGAAGGGGGGCAAACAAAGGATGGTCCCGATCGGTTCTCGGGCAATCGAGTCAATCGAACAATACTGCGACCAACTGCGAGGGAAGCTGGCTTCGCGCAGCCCACATCCGCCGGAGGAACTCTTTCTTTCGCGGAGTGGACGACCGATGGATCGGATTCAGTTGTGGCGATTGGTCAAGCAATACGCCGCGCGGGCCGGCATTGACTCGAACATCAGCCCCCATAGTCTTCGCCATAGTTTCGCCACGCACCTGTTAGCCGGAGGAGCCGACTTGAGGCTTGTCCAGGAAATGCTCGGCCACGCCAGCATCCAGACAACACAGATCTACACACACGTCGAGCACTCGCGGTTGAAGAAAATTCACCAGCAGTTTCACCCGCGTGCTTGAGATTCCAGTTGTTCAAGGCTTGATCATCAGCGACCGAGCGTCATCCTTGCCGCCGCTCTTGATCCCTTCGAGCGTCACTACATCGGGTCGATCCGGTCCGGACTTGATGGTGTAGGTTCCGTGCGAATAAACCGGCGGACGAAAACTCTTGCCCCGGGTACGGACGGTATAAATCACTTCGCCCGCGGATTCATCAATTACCTGAACCACCGGCGAATCACCGTTCTCGAACTCCAGTTTTGGCAGGAACCCGACCGGCTTTCGACCGTCGTTCTGGCTCATTTTCACCGTTACCGGCCATCCGGAAAATTGAGCCTCGTCGCCGTCGTCAACACTCGCGAAGCGTGGCCAACATTCAAACGTGATTGTCCGCTGGTCCTTGTTGAAGCGAACAATGCCGTGGCCATCGGCCCGCTTGGTTTCGTCGGTGCGATCCTCGGGATTTGCATACGCGATCATGCGAATCAGATTGCCCAATCCATCCTCGTACTCGCCCGTCCAGGGAAGTGGGCTGTTCTTAACCGGATTCTTCCCTGGTTTCTCGTCTTCCGGATGCCACCAGCGACCGTAGATGGTGTTCACGATTGCTGGTGATGTAAAACCGTAGGGACCATCCGACGGTGAATCGATGCCGTGCTGTACCACAACCGCCAAATGTTGATCGCCACAGATGTGGGGGGCCCAAGCGCGGCGGATCCGACGAAGTGCTTCGTTGCGCGGCGTTTGAGGCCAACCGTTGCAGTCCAGGTCGGCAAGCAATCGGTTTTCTGGTTGACCATGCAAGTGCACGGCACCGCAAAAGGCCGTTTGGCTGAGCACCGCTTTCATTTCCGCACCGGTCCAATCGGCACCCCAGTCATCGAGAAACTTCAGTTGGCGGTCACCCAGCAGTTTCAATCCGGGAAGATCGACCGAAGACCGATCGTAAGCTGGATCATTGATGTGATCGGGTCGCGGTCCCATTTTTGGGATCTTCCCTTCGGGGCCGCTCTTGAATTTGCGATCTTCGAGAATTGCAAAGTCGATGCCTCCGACGCGCAGGTTCGTGAAATAGACGCCGATGCCTCGCTCGATCGGCGCCGGATCGTGAGGTTCGGGCAAGTGCCAGGTTTGGCAACGCTGGACCATGTTGACGTACTCGGCGGGATAGAAAAATCCTCCGGCCGGTCCAGCGGGTGTTTTGGCTTTCTTGCCGTTCTCGCCCCAGATATTCGCCTGGCCCACATCGTGATCGTCCGGAATCGCAATCGTCGGTCGATCCCTCAAAACATCGCGGAATTGCATGCCGAACTCGAGCCAGCCGAAAGTGTGCTGTGTGTGGTGGTAAGACTGGTCGCCCGCGAAAAACAACAGATCTGGGTCCTGTTTCATCAGGTTTTCGATCATGCGCGGGCGGGGCCCGGGCGTACGACTGCTGTTGCAGGAGAGCGCGCCAAGCACGATCGTCTCCTTGTCCTTGGGGTCCTTGCGGATCAGTCCCTCGAACTCCGACTCGGTACCGTGACGCAACCGGTAGCGAACATTTTGCGTATTGTCCCAATTCTCGATGCGAAAATGCGCCGACCATCCGGGGTAATGAATCTCTTCGGTCGCGACGCGTGTCCAATCCGATTCGCCTTCGCGGATCAGATCCAGGTGCACCTGGCGCGATTCATCCGGCATCAGCGGATAAAGTTGTCCCGTCAATTTCAAGGTGCCACGATCGTGAGCATAAACGGCGAAAGCGAGCACCTCGTCGCGCGGGACTTCGAGCCGAGGCTTCTTGTTCTTGCCTCTGGGTTTCCACCATTGGCCAACTGCGTCGGAATCGAGATTCGGGAAGTCGGGTCCGAACGGCTGAGGTGGCTGTGCCGATATCGAAACCGACATCATGAGCAGGCAAAAGCAAGCCGGAAAAATTCGCATCGAGATGACTCCGCAAAGGTGTTTCACTGGGATCGAAAAAATCCAAGCATTCAGGCAAGCAGGATTCTAGCGTTCACGTGAGTAAGGGATCAAACAAGGTTGTGACCGCGAAGATCGGACGCAAACCGACGCAGCGGCGCGCAGAGTCCTCAGGGCAAGAAGGGCTCTCAGGCGAATCGAACACGTCCCAAGCGTGGGACTGCGCTAGCTGTTTGGCCAATCAGGATCAGCGATCTGGCGTGTCATCGCTGCCAGACGTGCCTGGATATCCAGCATCCGCTGCCAGGCGGAGAGTTTCAAAACAACTTCCTGGCTGTTCTCCTCGGTCCGCGCCGATTCGATCAAGCGATGCAGCCGCGATTGAAGATAATCAAGGATCTCGCAAAGTTGGGCCTTTTGGCCAGGCGAGAGGTCATCCGGAATCGACGGGACTTCCTGGATCTGAATCACTTCGGCGGGAAAGGGTGACTTTGGTTCGTGGTTGAATTCGACGGCGATGGAACTTTCCGAGGACGCCATCTCGCGGCTGACGGTCGGGTTCTCACTGCCCATTGCCGCCAATCGCGCCGCGATCTGCGACTCCGAGCCAACAAGCATCAAGCTGCGACCAACCGCGATCAAATCACCGTGTCGCAAGATCTTCAGCTGGCATTCAACGCCATTGACCTTCGTGCCATTGGTGCTGTCCAGATCGGTCAGGACGAGCCGATCATTGTCTCGCTGGACCTTGAAGTGACACCGACTCACCCGCTCGTCGTTGAGCTGGATGTCATTGCCCTCTTCGCGACCGACCGTCAACGGAGGCTCCAGGTTCTCGTAGACCTTGCCGCGATCTGCGCCATGCAGGATCTTGAGGGTGACGCCCGTCATGGGGCACTCCAGAAGAGGGAGAGTACAGGAAAAGCTTTGTCATTCGCATCCATAGTATAGACGCGTAACGAGACCCAGTCAGTGCCGTAAACCGTAAACATTTCCTCCCCGATCGACAGCCCTCACGCCGCGCCAGGGGCCCCGACGAACCCGCGAATCAGGGCACCGCCACTCAGACGACTTGCGCGATTACGCATTTCAGATAGTTGCTTTCCGGGCAAGAAATCGCGACCGGATGATCGGGGGCCGGCCCACGATTCTCCAGAACGATCAAATCGCGATGACGCCGCCGTCCGACATCGGCCAGCATGTTGAGGAAATCGGCCCGCGAAACGCGTCCGCTACAGCTGCACGTCGCCAAGATACCACCCGGCGGGAGTAGGTCGACAGCTGCGGAATTCAATCTCCCGTAGGCCCGCATCGCGCTGTCGATCTGGTGCCTCGATCCGGCAAACCGTGGCGGGTCGAGGATGACGGCGTCAAATTTCTCGCCCAGCTGGACCATCGATTTCAGCTCGTCAAAGCAATCGCCGCGGCGGAATTCAATCGAGTTGATCTCGTTACGATCGGCCGCCTCTCGCGCAGCGGCCAAAGCGGATTCACTCGAATCGATCCCGAGCACCGAAGTGGCGCCCCGGGCCGCAGCCACCAAGCCGAATCCGCCAGCGTAACAACAGACGTCGAGCACGCGGCGATCCGCCAAGTATCGGGCCACGGCAAGATGATTCAATCGCTGGTCGAGATAGCCTCCCGTCTTCTGACCAACTCTCAAGTCGACAGCAAGGTTCAGCCCGTTCTCTTGATACAACACCGGGGCGTCCAACTCCGCTCCGCCATGCCAGAAATCCGTCGGCTCGATTCCTTCGTACTTGGCCGTTTTGGCATCGACCCGAACCATCATCGCGCGAGCATCGAGAGAATGTTTCAGGTGTTCAAGGATGGAATCCTTCCATCGCATCAAGGCGGCGGAGGTGAACTGAACTCCAAGGCAATCGGCATAGCGATCGACGATCAATCCGCTCAACAAATCCGATTCGCTGAAGACGAGGCGTTCGGCGCCGTCGGGCTCATGATCACCACTCAACCGACGTCGCTCCACCGCCGCATCGATTCGCGCCTGCCACAGCGGCTGGTCCAATTCGATTGTCGCGTCAAAGGCGTACAGGCGGACCCGCAGCCGGCTGGTCGGATTGATCACGCCACGTGCGAGCCAATTCCCGTCGTGATCCATCAGATCGACGACCTGTCCAAGATCCAGGTCGCGCCCATCTTCGGCCAACGCGTGGGCGTGCACCCAGGGGTGCCTCGCGAGGAACGGAAAATGTCGGGACGGTTTCAGCCGCAGCGGGATTGGATTTTCAGTGACTGGCACGTCAGATTCGCCTTGGGCAAATGCTTGGGATCAGGTTGACAGGCGGAGATTCTTTTCGCCAGCGGGCCGGGCAACCCAAATGTGAAGGAGGAAAAGCTTCCAAAAACCGAACTCTAGCGGCCAATCAAGCGACTTCCCGGAAAACGCGAGACCTTGTCAGCTTCCCCAATCGTCAGAATGGACGCAAGTCGCCACAATGGGACTGATTGAGGTGCAGTCGGTCACTCGAGCGGACGATATATTGCCTGAACAGGAATGATTGCCCGGACGTGTATCGGGCCGAACAATACTTTGGCTGGCACCACTTGCCTGACTTGAATGATTTGAAAGGTTGAACCATGACTCACGTCGTTGCCGAGCCCTGCTCGGGATGCAAATACACCGATTGCGTGGTCGTCTGCCCCGTGGAATGCTTCTACGAAGGCGACCAGATGCTGTACATCCACCCCGAAGAATGCATCGACTGCGAGGCGTGCGTGCCCGAATGTCCCGTTGAAGCAATTTTTCACGAGGACAATTTGCCCGAAGAATGGAAAAGCTACCTCGAACTCAACGCCACCAAATCGGAATCGGGTGAGTGCGAAGTGATCACCGAGAAAAAAGAACCGCTTGCTGATCAGTGATAGCGGGTGGTGAGCCCGCAGGGTTTGCCACCTCCATTGCCACAAGACGAAGAAAGCCCGGCGAGAGTCGATTCTCTCGCCGGGCTTTTATCTTTCCATTGGCGCTTGGCCGCCAAATTTCGGCCCACGATTTAACCGGCCGCCGGCAGGAAGGTCTTCCAGCATGCGTACCGCGGGTCGTTCATCGATTGCACCAGCACCGGGTTAACGCGCGGCTTGATCGGCGCCGAAAGCAGCTTCATGCGAGCCTGCTTCGGCGTGCGCCCTCCCTTGCGGCTGTTACAACGCAGGCAGCAGCAAACGATGTTCTCCCAAGTTGTCGGTCCACCGTGCGAACGGGGTACAACGTGGTCGAGACTCAGCTTGTGCGCCGGCTCGCTCTTACCACAGTACTGACACTTGTGCTCATCACGCGCGAACAGGTTCTTGCGGTTAAAGCGGACCGTCTGCATCGGCATCTTGTCGAAACGGATCAGACGCACGATCCGAGGCACGCGCAACTCGAAGTTGACGGCCTGGATGTATTCCTCACCCGGCTGCTTCTCGATCGAAGTCAACTGGCTCAGCTCGCACCAACTGTCAAAATCGTAGCTGACGTACTGATCGTTTTCGTTGTCAATGACTTCGGCACAGTCGCGATACAGCAACGTGAAGGTACGACGTACATTGACCACTCGAATCGCCATGTAAAACCGATTCAGTACGAGAACATTGGTATCGAGCACACTCTGTGACATGGTTGCTTCGATCCTTCGGCCTTGTTGTTGGGTGGGAGGGTTGTCAACGAAAAGAGCGAGCCTTCCGCGCCGCACTCAAGATCCATGCGCGACGGGGTGTCGCGAACAGGCGAATCCTATTCTACTAACTGGCGGTAAAAATGTTGAACGATGCCAAGACCGACACGCGAAAAACGAGTACACATCAGCCGAATTCCGTGGATTTTGGCCGTCTTGCCAGAACGACACCCGGAGCGACCCCTTGGGTTCGCAGCGATAGGCCCAGGCACGGTGATTCGATGTGAACACGGATTTGTGCCCCCGGGCGGACCCGTTTTCAGCCGATCGTTTGCGGACAAAAAGCAAGGCAACGCGTCTTCCATTGGTTGACCGATTTGTATCCACATTCAACCTTTCATGAACATCCTGCGAAGCTTTTCGGGCATCTCTTTGTATCTGCTCGCCGACGTGTCATCCAACGCCGATTCGAGTTGGTGGAGCATTGATTGGGGCGGTTGGTGGGAGCCAACAGGTACCGTGATGCTGGCGATTGCATTGGTTTTGCTATGCATTATTGCGTGGGGTGCGAATCTGATCGCGCTGCCGGGAAACTGGTTTTCCGTCGCGTTGCTGGCCCTCTACGCCTGGCTGGGACCCCAGGAGACTCGGATTGCTATTGGATATGCCGCCGTTGTGTTCGCCTTTTTTTCCGCGTTGGTCGGCGAGTTGCTTGAATTCATCGCCGGGGCACTTGGTGCGAAAAGCGCCGGTGCCAGCCGGAAATCAACCATCTTCGCCGTTCTCGGTTCGATGATCGGTGCCATTCTCGGTGCCATCATCGGAGTCCCCATTCCGGTGATCGGATCGGTGATCGGTGCCATTCTTTTCGGCGGTCTCGGCGCCACCGCCGGCGCGATGTACGGGGAATGGACCGATGGACGTTCATGGCGTGAAAGCTGGTCCATCGGCCACGCTGCCTTTTGGGGACGTACTTTCGGTACGCTCGGCAAAATCAGCGCCGGATTGGTCATCGTGCTCGTAGCCGTGGTCGGAGTCCTGTGGTGACCCGCCTGCTACTTGATCGACCAGAGATACAGGATTGATAGCAAGGGGAGTTCAATTGACGCGAGTCGCACTGATTTTCTAACTTCCGCAGACCGTGACGGCGGGCGCGACGCGGAACATCGCGACCCGGCACGGACTTGAAACGGACAACGGATGTCACACGGTCGACGCACGATGGATCGGCGGCGGCGAGTGCTTTACTCGGCGCACCAATCTGACCAAAACCCTCCGACGGCGGCCAGTCGCCGCGAGGCGGCACGCCTTCGCGAGGCACGCAAACCGCCCGCCGCGTATGGTTCGCGAGTGCACCGACGGATTCGAGCACGTTGGTTCTCGTTGGTTCCAGTCAAACGCCGGACGATGATCACGGTTGGTTGCAGCGTCGCGGGGATCGCCCTCTTGCTGTGCGGCGCTCACCATGCGTCGGTATCGTGGCCGGCCATCGCCAACCACGCCGAAATCGCCCGGCCATTGCGACTCGACCGCCCCGATAGCTTCGGCCGCTGGTTCATGATTGCGATGCTCACCTGCTCGGCGGGAGCATCGCTGTTGATCTACCAGTTGCGTCGTTACCGCAATGACGATTTCCGAGGCCACTACCGACTATGGCGGCTGGTGTTGGTGGTCTTGATCCTCGCCAGCGTCAATTCGGTCGTGTCGATCATCGATTGGGGCGGGGCACTGCTCGATGCCGGTTTCGGCAAGCGGGTGGCGTTGACTGGAAGCGACTGGATTCGGTTGGTGGTTTCTCTAGCCGGAGCAATACTCGCCATCCGATTGGTAGCCGAAGTCCGTCACACCCGCGTTCCCCTCGGAATGATGGTGCTGACCTGCGTCCTGCTGTCGATCCCCGAGGCAGCCAAATGGAACGTGCTTGATGTCGAATCGCTGGGGAAATGGACGCTCGTAACTTCCGCCCCATTGTTAGCATGCACAACGCTATTCATTGCGTTGGTCGCGTATCTGCGGATTTTGTATCGCGAGGTGCGGCAAATCGAAGGCAACACGTCGCTCAAGCAGCGGCTGCAACGAATGCGTATGCAAATGTTCCAGCGTTCCGATCCCGCTGATTCGCAAAACGACACCGACGAGCAAGTTGACGATGCCGAGGACGACCAAACGCGTCGTCGATGGTGGCGGCGCCGCCGGCAAGAACTCGACGATGTAGAAAATTACGCCGAGCAAGACGAACAGCCGGACGAGGAAGAGGCGGACGATGAGGAACTCGTGGACGAGCCGGCCGATCCAGATTCGTCAACGCGAAAACGAAAGCGGCGATGGTTCGGCCGCCGCGGCGATAAAACCAACGACGTCGAATCGTCCGAACAAGAGGACGATTCCGCAACGAGCGACGAGAGCGAGAAACCGGTCAAGAAGCGTCGACGGTTCTCCATGCGACTGGCCCCGCCACCGAGCGGCGACGCTCAGGATGAAACGGACGCCGAAGAGCCACCGGCCGAACCGACGAAACGTCGCGGTCTCGGAGGCTGGATGAAGGGGAAAAAGGATAACGCTAGCGACGAGAAAGAGTCGGCTGCCGAACCGGCGCACCAGGAAAAACCGCAGCCACCCGCCGAGTCCTCCGACGACGAGGAGATCGATCCGGACAACATCGACTGGAGTTCGATGAGCAAGTCGGAACGACGACGGCTGCGCAAGAAACTGAAACGGCAAAACCGGGCCGCGTGAGGTCAACCCCGTTTGGGACGCGGTACCTTTGCTCGACCGCCCCCTTTGATACCTTTGCGGCGTTTCTTCTGGCGACCCGCTGGCCCGCGCGACGGAGCTTCGACTTCGATCTCCGACAACGGCTTGCCGATATTCTCTTTGAGTTGCAGCACGCGATCCCGTAACGACGCGGCCCGCTCGAATTCGAGCGCCTCGGCTGCGGCCAACATTTCCTGTTCAAGGGCGTCCACGTACTCAATGGTGATGTAAACCTGCTCATTCTCGCTGGTCGCTGCTGCTGCGGCCTTGCGGCGTTTGGCCGCCTCGGCCTCGATACCCGCTCGAATTGTCTTGCGAATCGTCTCGGGAGTGATGCCGTGCTTTTCGTTGTATTCCTGCTGCAAGGCGCGTCGACGCTCTGTTTCGTCGATCGCCAACTTCATCGCTTCGGTCACCTTGTCGGCATACAGGATCACTTTCGAATTGGCGTTTCGCGCGGCTCGTCCGATCGTTTGAATCAGACTCGTCTCACTTCTCAAGAACCCTTCCTTGTCGGCATCGAGAATTGCGACCAGAGAGACTTCCGGCAAATCGAGCCCCTCGCGCAAAAGATTCACCCCCACCAGGCAATCAAATCGACCGGCGCGAAGTTCCTGAAGTAATTCGACCCGCTCGAACGCGTCAAGTTCGCTGTGCAGCCATCGACACCGAACATTCTGTTCCTGAAAAAACGTCGCCAGGTCTTCGGCCAATCGCTTGGTCAATGCGGTCACCAGCACTCGCTCGTCGCGTTCGGCACGAATGCGAATCTCGTCAACAAGGTGCTTGACCTGTCCTCGCGCCGACACCACCTCGACAACCGGATCGAGCAGCCCCGTGGGCCGAATGATCTGCTCGACCACCTCACCACGTGTCCGCTCGAGCTCATAGTTACTCGGTGTAGCACTGACGAAACAGACCTGGCCGGACCGTACTTCCCATTCCTCGAACTTCAACGGGCGATTGTCCAACGCACTGGGCAATCGAAAACCATGGCTGACAAGGGTCTCTTTGCGGCTGCGGTCGCCCGCGTACATCGCCCGCACCTGCGGAACGGTAACGTGCGACTCGTCGACGAACGTGATGAAGTCCTTGGGAAAAAATTCGTACAGTGTATCGGGGGTCGCCCCGGGCGGCTTGCCGGACAACGGGCGACTGTAATTCTCGATTCCGGGACAGTGACCGACCTCCGCCAGCATTTCCAGATCAAACCGTGTACGTGCCGACAATCGCTGCGCTTCCAGCAATTTGCCCCGGGATTGAAAGAGTTCCAACTGCTCGGCAAGTTCCTGGCGAATCACCTTCAACGCACGCTGGATCCGGTCCTCCGGCATGACGAAGTGGCGTGCCGGATAGATGTAAACGTGGTCGAGCGTCTTGATGGTCTCACCCGAGACCGGCTTGATGATCGAAATCTGCTCGATCTCGTCGCCCCACATTTCAATTCGATACGCGTACTCCTCGTAGCTCGGCCAAAGCTCGATCGAGTCACCGCGAACGCGGAACTTTCCCCGCTCGAACGCCACGTCATTGCGCTCGTACAGAACATCAACCAGTTTGAGCAGTAGATGGTCTCGACGCGTCTTCTCGCCCTTGTGCAGGGCGACGATCAACTCCTTGTAGTCCTTGGGGGAACCGAGGCCGTAAATGCTGCTGACCGACGCGACGATCACCACATCGCGCCGGCTGACCAGCGAGCTGGTCGTTGCCAGCCTCAGACGATCGATCTCTTCATTGATCGAGGCGTCTTTTTCGATGTACACATCACGTTGAGGAATGTACGCCTCAGGTTGATAGTAGTCATAGTAGCTGACGAAATAATGAACAGCGTTCTCAGGAAAGAACTCGCGAAACTCACTGTACAGTTGCGCCGCCAACGTTTTGTTATGGCTGAGAACAAGGGCAGGGCGGCCAAGATTCGCTATCACGTTGGCCATCGTAAACGTCTTGCCTGTGCCGGTCGCACCGAGCAAGACCTGAGCGCCGCGACCTGAAAGAAACCCCTTGGTCAACGAGTCGATGGCATCGGGTTGATCACCCGCCGGTGCAAAGGGCTGGTGCAGGTGAAATTGAGCCGGCGGCAGTACGTCAGGTGAAGTTGCCAACTAACTTGCTCTGGGATTGCGGTATCGAGGCGCGGGGAGAACGTGGATTCGAATCACTTTCGGCGTCTCGCTGCCTCGCCGCGCATTCTTGGTCCGAATGGCCCCGGCAGGCTGCGTCCGCCCTGCATCGTAACGAAGTGGCCACCGAGATCGAAGAAGCCTCCCCCGGAGCATCCCCGCCATTTGGACGTCCTGGCTCAATCGGCTCGCTTTCCTGACGCCAACCGAGCCTCACCGTCGCCATGATCGACGGCAAGCGAGTCGGATTCCATTGCGGCGATCGCCGACAAGTCGCCGACGACACAATAAATGCGAATCTGATCAAGCGTATGCGGACCGATCCCGTATACGCGGCCCAAATCCTCGACCGTTTCGAAGGGGCCCAATCGATCGCGGTTCTCAACGATTCGCTTTGCCAGAATTGGACCCACGCGGGGCAATAGCGTGAGTTCCCTCGCATCGGCGCTGTTGAGATCGATTTCAATCCGCGCCGATTCGGCACCAGCCTTCCCGTGCTGGCCAGCGGTCAACTGAGTCTTGACCCTCGGGCGACCAACGCGCCAGGCATCCATCGCGACATACAATGCGGCCGCCGAGGCGATCACCAACAACGTCATTTGCACGCGGCGGCGTGCGAAGGGTGGCTCGACGACTCTGTCGACTCGCTCCATCATGATCTCATGACCCTTATCATCCAAATCGATGATGTTTCAATTGTGACCGACTTGCGTCAAGATTATCGACGATCGCACCCTCGCTGGGCAACCGACCCATCCGTGTTTCCAACCCAGGTTCGACCATGAGCGATTCCGCCGCGCGACAAAAACCCTTTCGCGACTACGACACCGTCACGCCGAACGCCGATCTCGAAAATGATTTGCGAGCATTGGTGAGACTTTCGATCGCCGAGGATCTCCGCGACAGCCTCGATTGGACAACGGTTTGTTTGATCGATGAGGGTCGACGCGGAGGATGCCAGATCGCGCCGCGGCAAAACGGCGTCTGTGCCGGGCTGGCAACGCTGCCATGGATTGTCGATGAGTTCGACGCCGATCTCGAGTCGGAATGCTTGATCGAAGACGGACAACCGCTCGTTGCCGGCACGCCGATCGCTCGCTTGCGTGGAAATGT
>JAHELS010000331.1 GCA_024644085.1 Rhodopirellula sp. | reverse complement strand
ATCACGAAAGAACATTTTGCATGAGGAAATGTAAGTGTAGTTCGTGCAGACTTCACTCTCCCTTGAGGGAGAGTCGAGCCTTAGCGAGGAGAGGGTGCCCTCCCCGGCCGCTACCGCGTCCGACCCTCCCGCTGCGCGTGAGGGTGAATGAAAAGCGCAACTTCAAAACTAACGGTTCGGCATCTTGGCTGATACTTTCTTGAGCCAGCGATCAAGTTTCCCGCGCAAGCTATCCGCGCGCTCTTGTTGGTCTTAACCGACCCTTCTCCGGCCAAATGCCATTTCCCGAGAAAGCCGTAATCAACCCAGCCCGGCCCGAGATCATCGGCCATGATGAAAACAATGTTGGGCTTCGTCGTTTCAGCAGCCTCAGCTTTCCCGGCCAGCCATGCAATACTCAGAGCAGCCGGTACCAATAAGGTCCATCGATTCGTGAAAAGAGACGTCAAAGGAATCACCGTACGCGTTCTGGAATTTGTTTGGTCGGGCGCTGTGATTTTAACAACTGTCCAATCAGATTGCTCGTCCGCAGCTGCAGCACCAGCGATTTGAATCGCCGCGTTGATTGCCAGCCTCAGCATCAACGAGGCGAAGTCACGGGAATTGGACGCTGGTAAACAAAATAGCGATTGGTTTACCTTCGGCAAACTCTTTCAGGCAGCTCGAAAGACAATCGGGTTTGTTCGTCTGAACCGATGCGGCCATCGACGTGATCGGTTGCCGCGTCCAGCCAGTGTGGTTGGGGCAAGTGCCGCTTGTAACGAAAGCCGGTGCGGCTGCGGGGAATGCCGCTTGCAGGGCGAGCATTTGGGCCTTGGCGAAGTTTCGTAGGGTGCCATCCTCTTTACTGCGGCTCGGTGCGCTCACAAATGAGCATGTGACCAAAAGCAGGCAGGAAAATGGGGGCAGAAAGATAAGAGGCAGAGATTTTCCTGCCCCCATCTTCCTGCCAGACTCTCTTGACTCGCTACTTTGAAAGTGGTTTTGGATGATCGACGAAAGCGGCGGGCCTGCTGTTGTCGGCAATGTCTTTTGCGAACGCCTTCAAGTGCCGCCCGAGTCTCTGCACGACTTCCGGATTCGACTGGATGACATTCTTCTTCTCGCCGATGTCACTCTCCAGGTCGTAGAGCTGCGTGGGTCTTCCATTGTTCGTATGGAGTTTCCACTTACCGGACCTCACCGCCTGCAACTGGTTTCCGCGATGGTAAAAGAATGCTTCATGAGGCGAGCGCGCCTCGCCGATGAGAGTTGGCCAGATGTCTTTGCCATCGATGACCCGATCCGTCGGGATCGCTGCGCCAGCCAGCTTCGCGAAAGTAGGAAGCAAATCCATGGCCGTCATGAGTTCGGCGTTGGGATTGCCTGCCGGGATCTTGCCCGGCCAGCGGATTACGGTCGGCTCGCGCATGCCGCCTTCAAGGGTACTGCCCTTCTTGCCTGACAGCGGTGTGGCCTTGCCTGGAATGGACGGCCCGTTGTCAGAAGTGAAGATCACCAGCGTATTGTCATCAAGTCCGTTCTCCTTCAGCGCATCGAGAATCTGCCCGACCGACCAGTCAATTTCACTGAGGGCCTGGCGAAGCAGTTTGTCGCGAGCGCGGTAATCGATGTTTCCGTTCTTCTTCTCTTCTTCGAGTTTCACCGTCAGCGGCTGCGGAACGTTTTTCATGAATGGAGGTGAAGCATGTAGCGGCCTGTGGGGGATGGGATGCGGAACGTAGAGAAAGAACGGATGGTCTTTGTTGGCACTGATGAAATCCACTGCCCGCTCAGTAATTCGCCGGGTCAGATAGTCGGCGTCGGGATCCATCTCGATCACCTCTTCCCCTTCCAGCAAAGGCAAAGGAGGGAATTGGTGCTTTTTCTGTTGAGTATGGAACGGGTGAATGTCGTGGCTGTAAGGAAGGCCGAAGAATACATCGAAGCCTTGCCTGGTCGGCAGAAACTCCGGCTGATCTCCGAGGTGCCACTTGCCGAACATGCCCGTTTTGTAGCCCGCGGTCTTGAGGACTTCGGCGATGGTAATTTCATCGGGGTGCAATCCCTTCCGGTCTCCGGCGAGAAGCACTCCGAAATTGGACCCCATCGCCATATCGATCCGCTTCGGGTAGCACCCGGTCATCAGAGCGGCGCGCGATGGAGTGCAAACCGGTGCGGCCACATAAAAGCTGGTCAGCTTCATCCCTTCGGCCGCCATCTGATCAATCCGAGGCGTGCTGACGTGTTCTCCACCGAAGCAACTGAGGTCGGCATAGCCTTGGTCGTCCGTGAAGACGACGACAAAGTTCGGCTTTGTGTTATGTGATGGCTGTTGTGTGAGCCGCGAGGCGCTAGCCGCAGGTTGATGTGCACGGCTTGGTGTTGCGGGGCCCGCAGCTAGCGCTGTCGGCTCACCGGAAACTGCCGCTTGCTTTTTCGGCTTTTGCTTGGGTCGACGTTTCCGAGGAACGCCTTCCATCTGTCGGTATGAATTCAGCCGCGCCTGCATCTCCTTCACGACCTCCGGGTTTTCCCGATAGACGTTCGTCGTCTGAACCAGGTCAATTTCCAAGTTGTAGAGCTGAGCGGGAGGGGCATCCTTCTTGAGTCGGCCGTTTTCGATGTCGCTGTTGACGCTACCGGCGAACTCGGCAGCGGGCGGGCCGCCCCAGGCATGATCCGTCGGTCTGGAGCCAGTGAACCCACCGCTGCTCCGCGCTCCGATATACACCCACTTGCCATTGCGGATCGCCAGGTTTCGCGGCTGCCGCGGAGCCAGCAGCAACTCCGTTCGCAAAGGCTTGTCGGGATCGTCCACCAGGGCGGGAAGCATGTTGACGCTGTCCTTGCCATTCAGAGTCTCGACATCCTGCCCGGTCAGCGCCGTGAAGGTGGCAAGCATGTCAACCTGACTGATCAGTTGATCGGACTGCGTTCCAGCTTCGATCTTGCCAGGCCACTTGGCGATGAACGGAACACGGTGTCCGCCTTCCCACACACCGAATTTGAAACCAAGCAGATCGCCGTTCATTTTGTGTCCGGCTTTCATGGCATTGCGACCAGCAAGATTCAGCATGCCGCCGTTGTCGCTGGTAAAGATGACCAGCGTGTTTTCGCTCAGGCCGTTCTCATCGAGGCACCCTAGAATCTCACCGACCATCCAATCGAGCTCGTGGACAAAGTCGCCATAAAGGCCGCACTGGCTGGTGCCCTTGAAACGGGGAGCTGGGGTAAAGGGGTGATGGATATTGGGGGTCGGGAAGTACAGGAAAAACGGCTTATCCTTTTTCTCTGTAATCCACTTGACGGCTTTCTCAGTCAGAAGGGTTCCCGTTTTCTCGTCGTCATAGATCTGGTGTGCTTTGAGAGCGCCACCGAATCGATTGGGGCTCTTCCTGGATGCCTCTTCGGGAAACGATGGTGTGGGAGAAACAGGTTTGCCACCGTAGACCAGTGGATCGGACGGGTCGTAGCCGACAATGGTGTCGTCCTCGACATAGACATACGGACTGCCACTGTTCACCAGTGGAACGCCGAAGTAATGGTCGAAACCGACATCCTGCGGTCCGGGCCTGAGCGGTACCTGCCAATCATTCTTTCCCTGCTTGAAACCAAGGTGCCATTTTCCCAGGCAGGCCGTTGCGTAGCCCTTGTTCTGAAACACTTTTCCAATCGTCAACGTTTCCGTATCGATGATCAGTCCGGAAGTGGTCGAGAGCGGGCCCCATGTCCCTTTGCCGCCCATCGCTCGAAGCGGATACTCCCCCGTCAACAGCCCATACCGTGACGGCGTGCAAACCGCCGATGCAGAATGCGCGTCCGTGAACTGCCGCCCTTCTCTGGCAAGCTGATCGATGTTGGGTGTTTGCAGCTTCGTCGCGCCATAGCAACCCAGGTCGCCATAGCCGAGATCATCGGCAAAGATCAAAACGACATTGGGCGGCTGCTCCGCTGAGAGAACCGCGGAAGTCGACAGCAGGACGAGGAAGCTCAAGAGTTGAGCGAGTGAAGTCAGTCTCATGATTCTACTTTGAAAGTCGGTTCGGATGTCGGCAATGTCTAATTCTTATCTCACGGCTTCGTCGCCTTATTGCTGGCTACCGCTGTCGCCACCGGAAAACTGACGCCGACATCATCAGGTGCAAGGGCCGCCAGCGATACATTTCCCTGAGGGCCAACCACTTCATCCGCGCCGATATCCCTGTCGAAGTTGGGACGAGTCTGGCCATCGATATCTCGGTCGATTTCAATGACTAAGTTCTCTGCTGCATCCACGGCTGCCCCCGACGCACTGGGCCGCAACAGACCGCGGGACTCTTTCAATTGCGGATTGGACGTGATCGCCTCAACAGGTGCGCCCACGGAAGCTCCGTAGAGAAGATTGCCGTTCCACGTCATTTTCTCGGTGGACAGCTCGTTTAAAATCAAGGGATCCGAGCGACTGACGACGAGGTTGTTTGCCATGACGCCGGTGGGTGCGCGGGAGCCTTTCTCGTTGTTGAATAAGATGCTGCGTTTGCAGTTGATGATCGAATTATGAGCCACGACAATGTCGTCGACCGCCTGATACCCGATGCCTGGCTTTCCGGAAGTCTGCTTTCCGCCCAGGATTGAGAAAGCAGCATTCCAGGTCGTCCCTGTCAGATCCTGCATGTAGTTGTTCACGATGACGTGATGACTGTCGGAGACGCGAATGCCGCCCGAGTCTGCAGCGCCATCACCAAAGAAGAAATTGCCTTCGACTCGTGCGTGGTGGCCGTGCCGCAACACCAATGCTCCGTTGCACTGCCGAAACGTATTGGAGCGGTACGTGTTGAAACTGGACTTGTTGGTGATGACCTCATTCTCACCATTGCAGCGAAAAAACAGGTTTCGCTCAACCAGGCACTTTGCTCTCTTATACTGATCTTCGCTGGAACCAATACGAATCGCCTCGTTGTCGGTTCCAGGCTGCGGCGCGAAATCGGCAATGTAGTTCCAGGCAATCTGGTGTTCCGCGGTTTGGTTTGCATTCAGATAACCGAGTTCGACCGTGATCAACGCACCGCGGCTGTTCTTACCGCTGAACCAGCAGTGATCGATCCTGTTATGCCGGCCGAACAGTTGAATCCACTTCGATGAGGTGTCTTCAGCGATGAGGTTTGTCATTGCACAATTGGTCAAACGCACGTGTTGAGCACCAACATCACCGCGACCACGGAATTCCACGGAGTTGTAGCTGTTGAACTCTCCGCTGCGACCGTCAAAGTGAAAGCCTTTGATCACCCACCATCGCACTCCAATATGGAACCGGGACTCACCGAGCAGTACGACTCCCCCTGGCGTGGCCGCGCGAAGCGTGATTGGGCTGGGCGGCGTTCCGTGGACCCCG
>JAHELS010000094.1 GCA_024644085.1 Rhodopirellula sp. | reverse complement strand
CCTAGTACGGATCACGATCGGAATCGGTGGAGTGATCCTCGATCACTTCATTTTTCGTCGGCCCACCTTCGTGCGGAAGACCGATCTCTTCCTCGAGCCACCGACCCAGGTCGATCATCTTGCAACGCTCGCTGCAAAATGGTGGTGCGGGCGATTCGTCGAGAAGAAATTGGCGACCACAGCTGCTGCAGGTCAAAGCGGTTGGGTCACGGCGAGAGGAGGGAGTTTTCATCAAGGCGGTGTCTGGCACGACGGCGAGGAAAGATCACGGGAAGATTCATTATCGCAGTATCCACATACGGGGAAAATACCCTCATCGGACCCGCAATTGAATCGAAAAAGGGCTGTGAGTGGGCTTGTAAGCCGGGTTCTGTGACAAATCCGCGTTGCGGATCTGACGACGGTCATTTATCTGTGCACGGCGATTGCTCGCCGCCTCCATTGCGACCTACCCGAATGTAGTGGCGAAGCGGACCACTTCGCGCACCCGACCCTTGGGCCGGGTGACTCCACTCTGTTTGGTCTAGCTCCGGATGGGGTTTACCGAGCCAACCGAGTCACCCCGATCGCTGGTGCGCTCTTACCGCACCGTTTCACCCTTGCCACGCGTTCCAGATCCGCAAGCGGACCATGGGAACCGTTCGGCGGTCTGCTCTCTGTTGCACTTTCCCTGACCTCGCGGCCGGTCGACGTTATCGACCATCCTGTCCTTCGGAGCCCGGACTTTCCTCCAGCTACCACGGGGGCAACCAGCGACCGTCCCACCCACTCACAGCCATCCGCCAGAATGACCGACTCGGACCCCCACGACAAGGTTCGCGGGGGATCACGGTTCACGATAAACGTCCAAGTTCGCGAAAAGGGGGGCAGGAGAATCCCGCACCTCGATCGGTTCGCCACATTCTGGATAATGATGGCTCGTCCTTCCCCCCCTCCGCTCGACGGCCATCCGTTGCCAACTTCTTCCGACACGCTCGACAATCCCGATCAAGGTTCCCCATCAGATTCCGATGGAACGGTGGCCGACTTGCGCGACACGCGGGTTGCATTGGTTGGCCGTTTCGGTGGCATGAACCAACGTCAAGCAGGCAACGTTCTCAGGTCCTACCAGGCAACCGTGGTGGACCTCGATGCCGAGGGTATCGACTGGGTGGTGATCGGAGCCGATGAATCACCGATCGCCGAGGCTGAGTTGCTGCGAGTGGAACTGCGCGAGGCGGCCGCAGCGGGCTCGCTCGAGATCCTGCACGAAACCGAACTTTGGCAGCGGCTTGGTCTGGTCGACGTCGAACAATCGATTCACCGATACCATACACCGGCAATGTTGGCGCATCTGCTCGGCGTTTCGGTCCGGGTGATTCGACGATGGCATCGCCGCGGTTTGATCACACCCGTTCGAACGCTTCACAATCTTCCCTATTTCGATTTCCAGGAAGTCGCCACGGCGCGGCGTCTGGCACACTGGATCGCGTCGGGTGCCAGCCCCGAGGCGATTGAGCAGCGACTGGTTGAACTGGTTGAAGTGCTTCCCGATATTCAACGCCCGCTTGATCAGTTATCGATTCTTGTTGAGGGCAAACAGATCCTGTTGCGTCAAGGCGAAGGACTGATTGAACCGGGTGGGCAACTTCGTTTTGATTTCGAAGCGCTCGATGCGGACCCCGATATTCTTGAATTCAGCAAGTCGCCTGCGGTACTCACGATTTATCGCGAGAGCGCCGACACTTTTCCGCTCCGTGATGGACCCCAGGCTGATAGTGACGATCTTCTTACCAGAGCGTTCGAGGCCGAGGACGCCGGCAACCTGGAAGCCGCGGTCGATTACTGTCACGCAATCCTGGCACGCGACGGCCCCCGCGCGGACATCGATTTTCACCTCGGCGAACTGCTGTATCGAATGGGCCACGTCGTGGCAGCGCGCGAACGCTACTACGCCGCGATCGAACTCGATGCCGAGCTCGTCGAGGCGCGCGCCAGTCTCGGCTGTGTGCTGGCCGAGACGGGACAGACGGAACTCGCAATCGCCGCTTTTCGCGGTGCGATCTCACTCTATGCGGACTACGCCGATGTCCATTACAACCTCGCGCGAACGCTCGAAGAGGCCGGACGGGAATCCGAGGCACGCGACCATTGGATCAAGTTTCAACAGCTCGCCCCCGAGAGCCCCTGGGCCTGTGAAGCAAGCGAGCGGATCGATGCCATCGAATCGACGCCGGACGAGTGAACAGCGAGCGGCCTGCGTGATCCAGCGCTGAGCCCGCGTGCGTCGACGCTGAGCCTCTGCGAGTCGACGTGGGACCTACAGATACTCGCGCTTTTTGACCAGCCCCGGCATGGGAACGCTGTAGAGACCATTCGCACCGACAGTAAGTGGCGGGGGCGAATCCATCGTCAAGGCGTCGATACCCGGCCCGAATTCATGGTCGTGCTTCATGAATTGCTCGAGCGTGATTTCCTGGCCAGTGTGCGCGGCCATGCGTCCCATGGAGGTCACGGCGCTGGCCATCACACCTCGCTCGACTTCGTTATACGGTGTGTCATCGCGGATAGCCGCGATCAAGTCGTCCCATTCCAATTGGTAGGGGTTTTGTTCCGGTTGCGGATATTCCCACAGCATCCGCTCCTTGTCCATGTTGTGTCCGTCATAGATGCGCGACTTGGCCGGCGAATGCCCGGCCGATGAGACGACGGCCAGACCCTTGGTGCCGTGAACGAGACTCGCGAACTCGCGTTTGCATCCCGGCATCGTCCGGCCGTCAACCATCATTTTCGCACCATCGGCGAACGTGTACTCCAATCCATACACGTCGAAGTTTTGATCGACGTGGTCGCCACGGTAATGTCTGCCGCCGAGACCAATCACCTTGACCGGCCACTCGTTCTTCATCCAGCAGGTTTCGTCGATATTGTGGATCAGAAAATCGCTCACGGCACCGCCGCTCAGCCATAGGAATCCATGGAAGTTCTTGATCTGGTAGAACAATTCGCTGAGGCTGCCGTCACTCGGCAACACTGCGGCGGTCGCTGTGGGCCCTGCCATCCGATAGGCTCGCAACATCGTCAATTGGCCGAGTTCGCCGTCCTGGATTCGGTCGAAAAGTTCCTGGCGCGCCTTGCAGTGACGGCACATCAATCCGACACCAACCTTCAAGTTCTTTTCAAGCGCCTTCTTATTCAACTCGAGCATTCGCACCGACGTCGGCGCGTCGACCGTTACCGGTTTCTCCATGAAAACATTCAATCCCTTGTCGATCGCATAGGTGTAATGCACCCAACGAAACGCCGGTGGCGTTGCCAGAATCACGACGTCACCCGGTTTCAACAGATCCATCGCTTGCTTGTACGCGTCGAAGCCGATGAATTTGTTTTCCTCCGGAATGTCTACCTTCGATCCCACATCTTTGTGCCCCGACAACGAAGCGTAAGTGCTGTTGAGATTCTTGGGAAAGACATCGGCGAGCGCAACGAGATGAACGGGCCCATTGTCGACCAGCAAGGCGTTGAACGCGGCTCCGGTGCCGCGGCCCCCGCAACCAATCAGCGCGACGCGAATTGAATTGTCCTCGGCCGCATGCACGCTGGGCGCGGCAGCGGCGACCAGCGTCGTTGCAGCAGCAGCCCGAGTTGTGTTCTTCAAGAATTCACGGCGCGATCGAGATTGGGCAGATTGGGTCGACTTGAAATCGTTCATGGGAGGTTGCAATAGGAGGGAAGGAGGAAGGAGCGGGTAGGGATGAGACGATCCAACCCGATGTCGATACGGGTCGCCTATCCTTCGGGGTCTGTTATTCCTCGGGGTCTGTTATTCCTCGGGGTCTGTTATTCCTCGGGGTCTGTTATTCCTCGGGGTCTTTCTGTTCAGGCGCGGTGTTGTCCCACTTCTCCGCCTTTTCTGTCTGCGAAGGCTCGACCATCGGACGAACCACACGGAAACCAACACCCAGCGCATCGGTATGGTACCAGATGCTTCGCGGGATCTGAGGATCCTGGTCTTTCCACTGGTCGCTCGATCCCTCGCGGACGGCACTTCGCAACATGTCGGGATCGTCGTCCCAACCGCCGCCGCGTACCACCCGAGGATAGAGTGTCTTGGGGATGTTCAAAGGGTCGACGTTGTTGTCTTTCGCTGCGTAGTAGTTCTCGTCGTACTGGTCGAGCACCCACTCGGCGACATTGCCGTGCATGTCATGCAGCCCCCAGGGATTCGGTTCTTTCTGGCCGACCTCCTGGTAAGTGTCGTCGCTGTTGTCGAAATACCATGCGTAATCGTCGAGTTCATCCGGATCATCGCCGAACCAGTAGGCGGTCGTCGTCCCAGCACGACAGGCGTATTCCCATTCCGCTTCGGTCGGCAACCGGTAGTAGCGACCGGTTTTGGCCGAGAGCCATTTGCAAAACGTTCTCGCTGCGTGCTGCGTCATGCAAATTGCCGGGTAGTCTCCTTTGCCCATCCCAAAGCTCATGTCGGTGTAGGGCTCGGTGGGCTTGGAAACTCCATCCACCAGTAAATCCCGGGGGCCTGCGGGAATGGAAAGCATCTTGCGACGAAGCTGGTCCATCTGTTCGCCCCAAGCGTCGTATTGGTCCCAGGTAACCTCGAACTTTCCCATCCAAAAGGGTGAAACATTGACTTCACGCTGCGGCCCCTCGTCTTCCTCGCGATCCGCTTCGTCCTCGGGGCTGCCCATCACGAAGGTGCCGCCGCGGATCGGTACCATCTCGAGCGTTACCTCTGTGTGTTCGAGCAGCTCGGTGTACGGCGTCATCTCAGCTTCGGAGGTGGCGACCGCAGCTGGCACCTCCAACAGATGTGACGCGTCGTCTTCGCCGCGAAGTTCAGAGGGTAAGAAGAAAGCGGCCAACAGTATCGATGCGAAGCGATTCGCGCGGCAAGCGAAGGCGAGTTGATTCATGGCAGTCATTCTAACCACGTTCGATCCGGCGGGCAGACAATAATGCGAGCGTCGCAGGACGACACCCCAGGGGGACCCGCGCAATATTGCGGCGAAACAGCCGACGTGCCACCGAGAGCCGCGCCACCAAATGACCCGCACCTACGTACTGGGGCTACCAGACCGTCGGGGGTGGGCGGGACGCTGGCTATGCCAACAAATCTTTGATCGGATCGCCGTTGCCGCCAATCTTGAACGGTCGGCCATTGGGCGCAAAACGCTCCTCTTCGGTTGGCAATCCGGCTGCGGCCGCGATCGTCTTGTTGAAGTCAGATACCGAGGCGTGGTCTTTTTCCACGGAGAATCCTCGCTTGTCGGATGCTCCGTACACCTGGCCACCCTTGATGCCGGCTCCCATCAACAGGCTGCAAAATGCACCCGGATGATGATCGCGACCCACGTTGACGTTCAACTGAGGCTTTCTGCCGAATTCCGTCGTCAGCACGACCAATGTTTCATCGAGTAGACCATTGGCATGTAAGTCGCGCAGCAGGTTTCCGAGTGCGGTATCGAGGTGGTTCGCTCTTTCGTCGAGCCTTGAGTACAGCTCCTGGTGCATGTCCCAGCCGCCATAATTGACTTCGACAAACCGTGCGCCACTTTGCACCAACCGTCGTGCCAACAGACAACCCTGACCGAGTTGGTTGTTCCCGTAGGCGTCACGGACGGCTTGCGGCTCGGCCTTGATGTCAAAGACCTTCAAGTGCTCGCTGCCCATCAAACGTCGAGCTTCGCCGTACAATTGGTTGTATGCCTCGACGTCCTTGTTGTTGCGGCGCTTTTGGAATGACTCGTCGAACTTGGCCGCCAACATCAATCGCCGGCCGAAAAGTTCAGGCGGCAAGTAACTGGGCAGCTTCGTGTTTTGCAATCCGGCACTGGGATTGGCGATTGGCACGGGCGAAAGCGACGGTTCGAGGAACCCGGCGCCCGGATGGCCACCGCCGCCGCCGATCACGTAATTCCCAGGCAACTCCTGGTTCAGCCGTCCGACCTCCGAAACCATCCAGGCTCCCATCGCGGGATGTTGGATGCTGTTGATCTGTTTGTAGGAAGTACGCATCAGGTACTTGCCTTTATCATGCGCGCCGGTTTCGGTCGTCAGCGAACGAACCACAGCGATGGCACCCGCGAGATATGCCAGCTTTGGAAATCGGTCACCGAATTTCATTCCGGGGACGCGGGTCTGGATCGGCGTGGTTTCGCCGGCCTCTTCGACACCCTCCTTCGGATCAAACGTATCGAGATGGGTCATGGCGCCATCCATGAACAGATAAATGACGTGCTTCGCTTTGCCGGGTGGGGTTGGGGCGGCCTGTGCCTCGCCAAACAAACCGGGTGTCGCGATCGAACCCGCGAACGAGACGCCGAGCGTTTGACGCGCAATCGTTTTCATGAAGTCGCGTCGGTCGTTGCTGCTGTATTCCGGTCGTGGCATGATCTTGATTCCGAATTACCTGGGCGTTGAATCTTGGATAGTTTGTCAGTTACTGGATGAACAGGAACTCGCGGGTATTGAGCAATCCCCAAATGATGTTTCCATAGCCGACCGCATCGTTCGCGGTTTTGGACAACTCGCTCGCCGCGGCGCGGCGGTCGGTCGAATTTGGTTCCCGCGATAGCACGCTGATAAAGATTGCATCGATGCGTTCGCGAGTGTTGTCGATCGCCAAGACGTTATCAACGATGGCCGACCCAGCCTCGAGCATCACGTGCGTGATCGGACCATTGAACATCGCCAAGATCTGGGGGACCGTCGCATCCTGTTGTGAACCATTGATCGTGACGCGGTCTCCCTGGCCGAATTGGCGAAGGAAATGATCGGCCGGCACGGGCGCCGGAATCTCGCTGGCGCGACAGAGGATATTTCCCTTGTAGGCGTGTTGATTGAGCGATCGTTTGTACGGCCCCATGAAAAAGGTCTGAGCGAAGCGCTCCGATTTCTGTTTAGCCGAATTGTAGGTGGCGTTTGCGAAATTGATCTCCATCACCGGGGCCATTTCCTCGGCCGTGGGCCGCTGGAACGGCCACGGATTGTGGACCGCCAACGTGAGGATCGAATCCCAAACCTGTTCGGCCGTCATCCGACGCACCGTGGGGCCGGGAAAATGATAATACTCGCCGCTGGTGACGTCATAATCGCTCGCCTCGCGTTGGTACGTGCGGCTGTAGAGAATCATCCGAATGAATTCCTTGAGGTCGAAATCGTTACGAACGAGTTCTTCGCTGAGGAAGTCGAGCAGCGGTTCGTTGGTGCAGGGATGCTCGTCGCGGAAGTCGTCGATCGGTTCGACGAGCCCGACACCGAGAAAGCGTTTCCAGATTCGGTTGGAAATCGTCTTGCTGAATTGCGGATTCTCGGCGCTGGTCACCCATGCTGCGAATTGTTCTCGCGGCGAACTGTTGCGGGCTTTGCTGGGGATCTCGCCCCACAGCACCGCCGGCTCAATCACTTGCTTCGGCTTGGCGTCTTCGTATGCGTAATCATGAGGCAACCGCATGGTTGCCTTGACCTCGGTCACGTCGTACGTGTTCGCCCGCACCAGTCGCTGGAATTCACCGGGTACCCGTCCATTCTCGTGCTTCTTGCGGGCTTCATTGATCAATTCGTTGGCTGGGTTCCCCTTGGAATACCCGGGTGAACCACGCTGAATTCTTGTTCGCGTGCCTGCTGTGAATGCCGCCAACTCGTAGAACTGGTACTGCGTCCACTGGTCAAACGGATGATCATGGCACTGGGCACACCCGATTTGTGTTCCGAGAAACACACGTACGGTGTTATCGATGTAGGGCAGCGGCATGCCATCGTCGCGCAACTGGAATCCGGTTGCCGGGTTTTGCCAAGTCTTCCCATCAGCGGTCAACATTTCGTACACCCACTGGTCGTACTTCTTGTTGATACGAATCGAATCTTTGACGTAGGCGAGATAGGGGTCTGCGACGATGTTCGCTTGAGGCCGCTCGAGCAATCGCAACGTATCGGCCCAGAAGTTGTACATGTTGCTAACGTAATCGGGACTGCCTAACAGCCGGTCGATCAACTCTTCGCGCCGGTTCTCATCAGCAGACTCGAGAAATTCGGTCGCTTCCTGAAGCGTAGGTATGCGTCCGGCCACGTCGAGGTAAACACGACGCAGGAAGACTTCGTCGCTGGCGATGTCGTTGGGTTCAATATCCTCGGACAACAATTTTGATTCGACGTGACCGTCAAGTCGGCTCGCCGCCCGGGCAATCTGCTCGCGGTAATTTGGATTCACCGGAACGACTTTCATTGAAACTTTACGTTTCTGACGCACACTCTCGGGCAGATTGATTTTGACCGGCTTCGGTTTCGCTTGACCAGGTCTTCGTTGTGCCGAGGCGGTCCCGGACAATGGAATTGCGAGCAGAATCATGCATCCCAGCGCGACACCGCGACGGGCAAATGGGAAGTATCGCCTTGAAATCATCCCACGCTCCTGAGGAGGAAAAAAGCTTTGGGGAGAGCCGACAGCCGGGAACAGCGTGACACGGTTAACATTATGATAGTCGATCACCCGCAAATACGGCGAGACGCCGCCCCCGAAAGCCCCCAACGCTCGGGCCTCCAACGCACCGGCGGGCGGCGTTGCACCCGCCCGGGCCTGAAACCTCCGCGATACGAGCTTGATCATGTACCGATATCCCGCGGTCGCCTCGGCCATTTCAGTTACTGCCGCCCTGATCTTCAACGGCCAAGCGTATGCCCAAACGGCCGCAGACCAGGCTCCCACCCTCAGCATTGCTGAGGTTAGCGACCCGGCTGGGTGGAATATTCACGTCGGCAATGAGCTGTTCGCCGGCTACCGTTTCGACAGCAATGGCAAGCCGATTATCTATCCGGTCAACGGGCCGGGCGGACATGCCATGACCCGCAACTTCCCGATGAAGGACGCCCTCGACTCGGAACGCAGCGACCACGATCACCATCGGTCCATGTGGCTGACCCACGGCGATGTGAACGGTTTCGATTTCTGGCTCGATGACGACCATTGCGGCAAAATCGTTCACCGCGATGGATCAGCAGAAATTGCCGAGGACGGCGCGGCGATTGTGGTGACGCGGAATGATTGGCTCGATCCCGAAGGTAATCGCGTTCTCTCGGACGTTCGGCGTTTTGCCTTTCGTGAAATCGACGGCCGACGAATCATTGATTGCGATTTTCTGCTCAAGGCCTCCGACGGCGATGTCAACTTCGGCGACACCAAAGAAGGCTCGTTCGGATTGCGCGTCGCCGGGACGATGAAAGTCGACGCCGAAGGCGGTGGCGAAATCACAAATGCCGACGGCGAAACGAACAAAGACGCGTGGGGTAAGAAATCTGCCTGGGTCGATTACTCGGGGCCGGTCAATGGCGAACGAGTCGGAATCACGATCCACGACCATCCGAGCAGCTTTGGGTATCCTTGCCGTTGGCACGTGCGAACGTACGGATTATTCGCCGCCAACCCCTTCGGAGTCCATCACTTCACCGGCGGCCCGGAGACGAACGGTGTCGTATTGAAAGAGGGCTCGCAGATCCGCTTGAACTACCGCGTGGTTCTCTACGAAGGGGAGTTCGACGCCACGCGGGCCCAACAGGATTCGGAGTCATTCGCCAACGATCCAAGACCACAAGTCCAATAGCAAGCTTGCACGTGGGGTTGATTCGTTCCAATGCCGATGTCGAAGCCACACTCGGTGCCGAAAAACCCGTTCGACCTGGGCGGGCACCGTGCCCTGGTGACCGGAGGAACCCAGGGAGTCGGTGCAGCAATTGCAGTTGCGATCGCGAATGCCGGCGCCGATGTCTTGGTGACGGGGCTGCGAGACGACGAAACGGCACAACAGACGCTCAAAAAATGTCGTCAATCCGGCGTGCAGGCCGAGTTGATCACCATCGATCTGGCCCACCCGCCCGGTGACTATCTCGATCCGTTTCTCGCCGAGATCGACCAGAAAATGCCGGGCATCGACTTGTTGGTCAACAACGCCGGGACGTACATCGATACACCTTTCCTGGAAATGGATTTCGATCGGTTTCAAAGCACGATGCATCTCAATGTCACAGCAGGTTTCTTTCTGACACAGGCGCTCGCAAATCGCTGGGTCGAAACCAACGTGCCGGCACGCGTGCTGTTTACCGGATCGATCAATGGTTTCCTGTCCGAACCCCATCACGTGGCCTATGACACCAGCAAAGGGGCCGTCGCGGCGATGGTGCGATCCCTTTGTGTCGCTCTTGCGCCGCATCGAATCCGGGTCAATGCCATTGCGCCGGGATTGGTGCGCACTCCGTTAACCGACGTATTGAATCAAGACCCTCGACTCGACGCGTGGATGAAGCTGCACACTCCCAATGGTCAGGTTCCGCCGCCGGAAGTTTGCGGTGGTGCCGCCGTGTTCCTGCTTTCCGATGCGGCCGAGCACGTGCAGGGTCAAACGCTGTTGATCGACGGCGGGATGAGCGCATGGCAGCAACCGGATGTGCCGGATCAATGGCTTTAAAGCAGATCAATGGCTTTAAAGCAGATCAATGGCTTTAAAGCAGATCAGTGGCTTTGAACCAGACCAGTGGCGATAAACAAACCAGTGGTCCTAACACAGACCAGTGGCAATCAACCGGACTGGTCGCGAATGCGCCGGTTCACGCGAGGAATTCGCGGCGGACTCGCGTCAGGTATTCCAGCAGCGGTCTTTGCTTGCCGTCTTTGCCGATAACTCCTGAGTGGCTCATCACGTGCGGCTCGCCATCGGCCCATCCGTCCCAAACGATTCCGTGCACGATATGTTTTGCCAACAACGTGCGGATCATCGGACCGGCAACCCGCAATTGTTCCGAAGCGGCATCGGCGGCCAAAGAATCGTACTGCAGCACATCGCTTTGCATGATGGAATCTTCATCCGCACCCAGGCCGCCGGGGACCGCGATCTGCACAAGCATCGGCAAGCCAAGCGTCGCCCAGCGGTCGACCATCTGACCAAAATCGACCGCCGATCGCGGCAGTGTGGCATCGCTCTTGTAGTTGATTCGAACATCCAACCCAATCCCGGCCATTCCCAGCCCGCTTCGAACCAGGGCGTCGGCAAAGTGAATCGGTGATATCCCATCGCGATGGCGTGAGAGGTATTCGCCAAAGGGCTGGTCGAACGACATGATCGCTGGGGTTTGCGGATCGACTCGGCGCACCGTCTGCAAGATTGCTACCGCCAATCGCATCGCCTGTTCGTCATCGAGTTCGAGCGGCCCGGGTGTGTTCAATCCCGTTGCACAGTTCCAAAGCTGAATGCTGCCGCGAAACCTTTCAACTGTTTTCTCCACGAACGCGCTGACAGACGTCAGGAATGCCTCGAAGTCGTCTTCCAAAAGATACAACCAGTGAGGCATCAACTTCTCTCGGAAGTCAATCAGCGGGCCACCGATGATTCGCATGCCCTTACCGGCACAATACCGAATCGAATGCTCGGCCGCTTCGTAATCAAAACTTCCGGAATCGGTTTCGATATCGGCCCAACTCAAACGCACTGCGGCCGCGTTGAACGCAGCACTGAACGCCTCGGCGAACGGCGAGCGTGTGGGTGAAGGAGGAACGACGGCGCCGGCAAGCAGTGTGCCGATTTGCGGCTCGCGTTGTTTGCGAAACGCGATCGATTGGACCGCGTATGATTCGCCGAGGTCCGCAATCGCCTGTTCCAACAATACGATCGCCTCCATCGCAGCCTCGGCCGACCCCGCCGAATCGGACCTGCACTGAGCCGCATCGAGAAACCGCGCGGTCCCTTCACCGAGCAACCGGTCAAATTCCTCGCTCACCGTCAAACCGGCTCGCTTCCAGGCGTCGGATTGCACGCGCGCGCGATAACAACTGCCGCGGGCAAGCTCCAAAGGCAAATGATACGACTCGCTATCGAGTGGCCGAAGACTGCACGTGCTCAGTGTCCGGTAGCCAAGATCATCGAGCAAACACGCGATGTACAATTTGCCCGATGACTCAATGCCGCGGGTGACCGTCAAAGAGTGACCGTCGTATTGGTTTTGGGACTGCCAGGGAACACCTTCGATGCCGCAAATGTACGCATCCTTCCAAAGCGATCTTTCCATGAAGTCGCTTGCCGCGTCGGGGACATCGAAATGGAATTGCCCCATGTCGGCGCGCCGGAAACTAAACGAAAGAAAAGGGTGTTCAAGGGGGGGAAAGCGCCGATAGAAGCACCTTCCAAAGCCAACCAAGGCGACCTCATCCTACTCCCTCCCGCGGCACTTCGCGAGCGGAGGGACGGTTGCCCGACCGATGAGGGTTTGCGAGATTAACCCCATGAACGATCCCGCCGATCCCAGCCTGTACCGTTTTGACGATTCCGGCGCCCTGATGGAGACCCGGCTTCCGTTGCCGCGCCGCAGCGGAAAAGTGCGTGACGTTTACGATCTCGGCGATTCATTGTTGATCGTCAGCACCGATCGAATCAGCGCATTCGACTTCGTTCTGCCGTCCGGAATTCCCGGCAAGGGAGAGCTATTGACTGCGATGAGCTGTTTTTGGTTCGGGCAACTCGGTGTTCGGCATCACCTGATCTCGACCGAGATTCCACCATCGCTCGCCGCACAGTTCGACATCGAGCCGCTGAAGGGTCGAGTCATGCTGACTGAGAAAGCGGAAGTGATCCCGTTTGAGTGCGTGGTCCGCGGGTATCTCGAAGGAAGCGGGCTGCGCGAATATCGCCAGACCGGTGCCATCTGTGGCAATAAACTTCCGCCAGATCTTCGCCAGTGTGACCAATTACCCCGTCCCATCTTTACCCCAGCGACCAAAGCAGAGCAGGGGCACGACGAGAACGTTACGATCGGTCGCATGATCGCCGATCTGGGCAGCGAACTGGCGTTGGAACTGCGCGAAAAGAGCCTGCAAATCTACGAGTCGGCCTGCGATTACGCCGCCGAACGCGGACTCCTGATCGCCGACACGAAATTTGAATTCGGCAGGGTACGCGATGAAGTCGTGCTGATCGATGAAGTGCTGACACCCGATAGCTCACGTTTTTGGGCGGCCGACGCATACCAACCCGGCAAGGCACAGGCATCTTTTGACAAACAATTCGTTCGCGAGTGGCTCTCTCAGTGCGGTTGGGACAAACAAAGTGACCCACCCGTGTTACCGCCCGACGTGATCGGGCAAACCGTGGCGAAGTACCGCGAAGCACTCGAGAGAATCACCGGCGCCCCCGGCGTGCGAGGATGATTGCACGCGCCGGCACCACTATCCAGGGCAGCCTGCGTTCATCGCTCGATTGTTTCAAGATAGCCGGTACCGCGTCGCTGCTGCCAATCGTCGCGAGAGTATGGATCCATCCACTTCTCGGTGTCGATGCCAACGGCATCCGCAACTCGGTTGATGAAATTGAAATAACTGACGACCTCGACGGCAATCGTGATCGCTTCGTCATTGAATCCGTGTTGCCGCACCCGATCGACGTCGCCCTGGTTCATCCCCGATGGATCCAGCGTTAATTTGATCGCGAAATCACAAAGGGCGCGGTCTCGATCATCCAATTCCGCCTGGCGATAATCGAAAATCAACTGCTCGGCCACATCCGCGCGTCCCGACTCCCGACCGAAGTCCCGCGAATGCGACAGCGTTCAGTAGAAACACCCGTTCGCGTTGCTGACGACGGTGGCCAGCATCTCCCGGTCGGCTGGGTCCAGCGCGTTGTCGCTTTTCATCAAGTGGACGTACAGCTGGATGGAACACTTGGTTCCCGCCGGATCCCGGCTCGTCGCCTTGATGATGTTTGCCACATACCCAGCGCGCCGCTCGGCAGCCTCATAGATTTCCTTCAGCGTACCCGTCGCGTCGTTCTCGTCGATCGGTTGAATGAACGCCATCAATCTTTCGATAGAGAGTTGTGCAACGGGCGAGGGTCACGGCAACAAAGTTCCCGCTTCGGCGCGGATAATCGCCTCGTACTGCGCGATCGTTTCAGCGTCGTTCAATCTTCTTAGGTTCTCTTCAAGTGCGATTCGATCAGCGGCTTGAAGGAAACGCTCGTACTTCACTTTTTTCTTCAGTCCGTCAATCGACGATTTTTGCTGGTCAACCAATTCGCGGTAACGGTCGTAATCACGGTGTCCCTTGATGGCATCGACTAATTCCTCGCTGCGCGTCGTTACCAATTCGATTGCGACGGGGTTGAGCACGTTGGCCAACTCGGGCCATCGGCGTTCGATGTCTCCGGCAATCCTACGACGCAATTGACTCGACGGAGATTCGGGCGGGCGTCCGCGCCGCGACGACCCACGCCGAGACTGGATTGCTTTCCTCGCGTCAACGATGCGGTCGTCGCCTGCCAATTCCAACTGCTCGGACAATCCTTCCAGCACCGCTCGCTGCGACTCGGTTGCCAGATCCAGGATCAACTCGTACGACTCGCTCTTGCCGAGCAAATCGGCGTCTTCGTCTTTTTTTAACCGGCTGTATACCGAAAGGAACTCGTCAGAGGTCTGCAGTGGCAAGTCGATCGTGTCGGCCGTGAGAATGGTGTAGGCATGCGCTTCGTCGAAGGAAACGACGTCGTCGCCGTTGTAGTCGGGCGCAGCGATGGTGTTACCGTTGCGGTCGCGGCCCGATAACGCGGCCCAGAAAAAAGTGCTGTACTCGACGTAGTTTTCTTCATCGTCCACCTCGGCCGTGCAACCCGACGCAGGCCGATCGTGGACGGTGGCGAAGAAACCGACACGATTTTGTGCCGCCAGCCCCCGATCCGAGTTGCCGCCATCAAAGATGAAGCGGGCGAAGCCACCCGAATGACACTGGACCATGATCGCGACGACGCCGACATCCTCCGGCAAACCATCGAGCAAACTCACAAACTCGGTCATCTTGATGGACGTGTTGTTCCAGGTCGCAATCGTCGTGTCATGTGGATTCTCGCGATCCTTGCTGCGGCTGCCGTGGGCCGTGACGTAAACGATCAACCGATCGCCCGACTCCATATTGGCGCCGACCTCTTCGAACCACGTGCGGATGTTTTCGGGGCGGGTTCCGTCGCGCACATCGGCGACCGTGTGGTTGCGGTAATGCAACCCGAGATCCTGACGTGAACCAAAGAATTCCGCCATCAAGCGGTTGGCTTCCGGAACCGAATTGCGATTGATCACTTGCAGATCGCGGCCAGCCTCGTTGCCGTCCGAAAAGAAGATGTCGTGGGTACAGTGCGTAAGCTTCTGATGATCCAACACTCGCTGGAAAAACAATACGTTCTTCTCGAGTGAAGCCTGATTCGCCGGAGGCGAACTTCCGCCGCCAATCGTCAGGAAGAAATCTTCCGCAGAGAGGGTTGTCGAACCCAGAAACGCCCACCCGATCAACAAAACACTGAAACTAAGCCGCATACAAAGTCCACCCGAATCAAATTCGTGAATCAGAACGTTTCCGCCTCGTCCTCCATGTTGAACCATGATTGACGCCAAAAGTTGCTCACGAAGATGGTTTTCGGCACAAATTAGTGCCGTACCGAGTGCGGAGGCGCCGGCGGGGTCGTCTTTTCCGCCGCCGAGTGGGCGAATCGAGAACGGTGGTATTCAGCTGCCCCGCCGTCGGCGCGACCCTGTTCCCGGTCAATATCACCCGCCCAATTCACCTGTCCTGTGCAATTCCCTCGCATTCACCGTAATTCGTCCTGGAGCAGTTGTGAACGGTGCAAACCGCATCGCGACAATCCCCGTGAAAAGAACTGAAAAGATGCCCGCCATTGTGCACGTGTCGTGGGTCTCGATCAACGCTCGGTGACGTCCGCTGTAAGACTGGGGTTGCGGTCCAGGTAATGCCCTGCATTTTCAATATGCCGCGCCGCTCTTTTTTCTACCACTGTGAATGGCACTCCCAGGGCGAGCCCCATGATCGGGCCGAACGCGACCAGTATGGCAAAGACCGCCGGTTCGAGTTCTGTCAGCCGTGGCGGCAAGATTTCAAAGGCAGCCATGCCGACCAGACTCGTCATCGTCACACCGACGACGCCTGCGACCGCTCCGGTGATGAGGACCCCCGGCCGACGGGAAATCACTGAGAATGCAACCGTTCCCGTGAGAACACCAAACAAGATCATGATCGGGATAAAGTCCCGTACCGACGACAACAGATCCAGCAGCAGTATCGATAGGACAGAGAATCCGAGAAAGACGGCGAGGGCAAGAACAATCCGCCTGCGGGTCAGTGCTCCGGCACTCGCGCAGATGGCCAACGCGACGACTGGGGGGAACAAATCCCAAACGCTCTGAACATCATCCGCGTCGACCGGATGAAGTACAAAGTAAGCCATCGCGCATCCGCCCAAACAGCAAGTCACCACGAATGTTCCCGTGCTACTCACGCGGCGGCCCTTATTTGGTGGAAGATAATCGCGATGCCCGGATAGATACACCGCCGCGATTGCGTTGAGTCCCCTCAACTCCCGCATTGTATCGACAATCATTCCGGCCGATTCACGAGACACGGTTCGCCGACTTGCCTCTCAACATGAGTACCGGTCAATTGAAGATGCGCTTTAAGAGTAAGGACGGAGACGAACATGTTGAAGAATTCACCATCGGTACTCATTTCCCTGCTTGTTACCGCGGGGCTGACGCCTACTGCGCGATCTATTTTTGCGATCTCGCGTCTGGTTTCCAGATTTCCCACCACCGTCGTGACTGCGGCGGGTCGGGCGGATTCACCTTTTTCACTTTCATTACGCGATCATGAAGCTTCTGCATCTCGTATCTGATACGTGAAGCGCGGTTTTGAAGTGACAATTCGCCGAACGAATAAAGTGGTCCGAGTTGACGACCATTGATCTCGATGTACGATCCCTTTTCCTTCTCGTGCGGATTTCGCTGCTCCCACTCGAGCACGGCCCGCTCCGCGTCGGGATCACTCAGTTCCAACAGCGCCGCCCGGGCGTCGGCAGTTTTTTCCTGGTCTTCGGATGCATCGAGAGCTCCCAGCAGCTCCCGCCTGCTCCAGGGTTCATTGATCAGGGCGAGAATTGCAGCGACCTCGGTGCGGCAAATCGGTATCTCGGCAACCAACGCCTTGCGAATCAGTGGCAAGGCCATCTCCGGTGCATGCTCAAGGGCCAGCAGGACTGCATCGCCGACTTCGGTTCCCCCGGCGTCGGCGAGAGCCGGCAACAACTCATCCAGTTGGTATTTGTGCCGAAGCAGAAATTTCAGTGATGTGATCCAGATGCGCGGTGAGGGTGCCTGGCCCGCAGGGTCAACTCGTAGAAACAGCGAGTGCACGCGGGGACACCAGCTCGCGTCATCGAGCCGGCCAATGATTTGGAGCGCTGCCGATATCGTTCCGGATGGCGGACCCTCGAGAGCCTTGACCAGGTGATCTTCAAGATCGGGCGATTGCAGATCCGCCAAAGCCTGAAGCGCATCAGCACCTTTGAACTCTTTGCTCAGCATGGAACAGAGCCTCTGTCGCCAAAGCGCTCGGCACCTGTCCGCTCGCGCGGTAACGATTTCAAACAGGTCGGCATTCTCTTTCGCTGATTCTTCAGCCGCCAGGAAGTCACCTATCGTGGCGGCAAGAACCAATCGACGGTCCTGATCTCTCCAGGCGTCGCAAAATGCTTCGATGTCATCGGCAGCTGAAACAATCTCGTCGGAGAGACGGTACGGATGCGCATCTCTGTCCGAAAGCGGCGTGAGCGCTCCCGCGGCCCTCAGGTCGTCGATGGCAATCGAGAGCGCGCAGGTCGAAGGATGCAGCTCTCGCAGTCTCTGCTCGGGCGGTTCGGGTCGGCGGAGGGACTCGAGATAATTCTTGTAGAAGTAGGTGTCGAAGTAGTCGGCCGTTTTGTCCCAAAAGTCAACGTCGATGGCGTCTCCATCGACCTTGTGGGTCAGGCAACATCCTCGTCCATGGAAGTAATACTCCCAATCCGGCATTCCCGGTACCGATCCGCTTTGCGACACGCCCCCGGGATGTCCCAGAGATCCCCTCGCGGCCAGTACATTCGTATCGCCGCGCAGTCGCGTTTGAACAATCTCGGCAACCCATTGCTGCCGTCTCCGGTGCCGCGCCAGACCGATCAGAGTCCACGTGACCCAGGGCGATGGGAGCGCACCGGGGCCAAGCAGTCGCTGAATGAAAGTGCACACGTCCGTGGGGGGTTCATTGGCGAAACTCTTGAATGCCTCGAGCAACGCATGTAGAGAAGGGTTCATACAATTCCCACGACGCAATTCAAGACACGTCAAGCACGCGGCAAAAGTGCGACGCTCTGCGAGACGATGCGAAAAGTAGGGCTGGCAGGACTCGAACCCGCGACCCAGGGATTATGAGTCCCCTGCTCTAACCAACTGAGCTACAGCCCCCAAAGGGTATTGCCCGCGGTGTGTGATCCTTTTTGCGCCGCGTTGCTCGCTCATTCTAGCGATCAGTGCGGGGAGGGTTTAACCCGGCGACAGGGGGCTATGGCCCTGGAAAACGCGATCGATCACCCGGCCATGGGCGGCGGGGCTGCTGGGCTGCTTGCGGTGCTGGAACAAACCGGAATTCGCCTCCCTTCTCCCTCGCGATCATCTCCATCGTCACCCGGCTGGCGTGACTTTCGAAAGCGATCGTGTGAACGGCGATCTCTGGCGCGAAAGAATCGAGCACCTGTTTGGGCGAATCGCTTGGCTTCGGAATTTTCCTGGATCGCGCGTTTCCGAACGATCGAATGAACTGTTCCATGGCCATGTTACCGGTCGGTTCGTAGACGAACTCGCCATCGGACAGGAAGAACACCGCATCGGGCACCAGATCGCCGGCGATCTTCAATGCTCCGGCAGGCAGGGTGCCGCCGGCCGGTCGTATCTGAGAGATCCATCGCGCAACCTTGACCTTGTTCTCAGGCGTCGCTGGTTGCAGCCGTGCTGATTTCCACTCGCCGTACATTCCCACCGCGTAACCGCTATACAGCACGACGTAGAACGAATGGTGCGGCTGGAGACTATTGACCGAACGAATCAATTCGGCCCGAGCGCGTTGGATGCGTCCGCCGTTTCCTTTCCCCATGCTTCCCGATACGTCCATCACGTAGACGAACTTGTTTCCGTACGCATGTGTTCCGAAAAACTGCACGTCGCTCTTTGGCTTGTTGTTCGCGCTGAGCTTCGTATTGTCGAGTGGTCGGTCGACCGAGACCTTCTCGGGGGCGGTCAAGTCGGGTGGATCGACATCGACAATCTCGATCATCTCGTCAAAGGCCGGCTGAAACATCACCGAATCGGTTTCAACGGACTCAACCGGAGGCTCCAGCGGTGCCTCGTCGGAGAACCGAGCCATCGCCGAAGATGTTTCGATATCATCGATGGTGAACATCGTCAAAACCGGTCTCTCATGAGCGCCCGACTTGACCATCAGTGCCAGAACCAGCAACGCTACCACGTGAATGGTGGTTGCAAGCAGGAAGCCGACCGAACCGTTGTATCGATCCGCGGTGAAGCGGACTGATTCGGTACGACTGGTTTGGCGGCCTTTATCGACAGGAGGCGGCGCGAGCAACGATCGGGGCCAAGATGAGATGCGGAAAAAGCGAGATCGACATGCACCAAGCTACCAAACGTCGCGGCACCGAACAAATCGTTTCCAACAGCCACCAGAAATCCAGAACGCAAGACGCGACAACCGATGGAAACGTATTTGATGTCAATGTGTCGAGGGAGAGGGGACAAGAATTCGGATCTCGCCGAATTGTGTAAAAGTTGCGGACACGACAAATGAGTCATGTTGGACGATTCATTCTTCGTGATGTTGCTCGATCTCGACGAGGGCTCGCAGCCCTCCCTCCTGGAACGACAGTCCCGCGCTGATTTCATCACGGGGGTGCAGTACGTCGGCGATCACCGGCCCGGCCTTCGGTTCCAGGTGATATCCGTGAAGGGTCGACACATACGTGTCACGTTGGTCGTCCCAAACGTAAGAACCGCCCGTCGGTTCGACCAACTGTTCACCAAACAGTTTTTCGTAAACTTCGTTTGGATCCCGGTCAGGATACTGGAAGCGAAAATAGTTCAGGATCGGCAAGTTGCTCCAGGCAATCCGATTCATGCGAGAGAGTGTCGCGCGATGATTCGATCTCGCCATCACCGCGACGCCTTGCCCGGTCGTCTGCAGCGCCACCTGGGGACGGAACGGCATCTTGGATTCGGACTCATCGATTTCGGGATTGGCGTCCGCGGCGGAATTGCCGTCCACCTTTTCGCCGTGATCAGATGCGACCATGTGACGTTCGATCGCCCGCTCGATCACACGTGGGCTGGGACTCAACGTGAAGCCTTCCGAAGTCGTGACGTAATAGATCTGGGGCAAGCCGTCGGGAGGCCCGAGCCATGAGCCGCGGACAAAAGTGCCGACAACGTATTGAAAATCTTTGTGCGTCGCATTTTCCCACCGGATCATATTGGGAGCAGCCTGTTCGAGCCTGGCGCGAACAGCGACCACGAAGGCGGTCATTAACAGGTTGTTCTTCGAGGGAATGAAAACTCCGACCGGGCTGCCGGCCACCCACATCGCCGGCTCGGCTTCCCAGGGAGACTGCTCGGCAATCCGTTTTGCCCACTCGTCATCTCTGTCAAAGTAAACGTGGATCGAATCATTGACCCACGCAAACAGATCGACATTGCTACCGCCTGAAATCACGCCGCGTATCAGCGGCATCCAACCAGAATTCATGTCGAGCGCCATCGAAAAACTCGCGACCGATTCGGGGTGGGGATCATCGGCACCCTCGGGAATCTGTGCAGCGCCGACCCACTGGGTGTAGGTGCGATATTGACTTTGCAGGATCAACGGGATCACGGAAACGTCGGCCTTCATTCGATGATCGTCGACGGAAAGTTGAATTGCGATCGGATCGAAATTGCGACGCCAGCGTCGTTCGTAACTGGTTCGCCAACGTTCGTACATCGCAACTTCGCCCTTGGTCGCATAACGCAAATCGAGTTCTGCGATAGGTGTTTGGAAAGCGAGCGTGCCGTACTTGGCCGAAACGACACCCTGGCTGGAAACGGTCATCACACCCGCGTCGGGCGCATTGGCCGGACTCGATATTTGGCGTGATGTCTCAAGCGTGCCACGTACCAATTCGTCTGCGTGCTGCATCGTCACTTCGGCAATCGTAGCGCGTGCGCGGGTGCGACGAGCGGCCGTGATCCGCCACTGCGGACCGCACCACCGGCGGATCGCGGCATCGGTGATCACCACCAAGGCGGTTTCATTCACGCTCGTGCGAGGGTAACGTTGACGAAAGAAGCGGTATTCGTCCAATTCGCTCATCGACTTTCCACGCCGATCCGAGCATTTCAAGATTGCCATCATCTGGTGCAACGAATTGGAAACGACCACACCGCCGTCCAATCGGGCGATGAAGCTGCTGAGCCGGCGGTCGTCGGTGCTCCAGTGCGTGA
>JAHELS010000093.1 GCA_024644085.1 Rhodopirellula sp. | reverse complement strand
CGGAAATGGCGAGCCGTAATGCAGGGTACGGCGGCACGGTTCAAAAGGTGCTCGACAACCACCCACCGAGCCGCGAAATCGGTTATGCACTGGCGCTGCGCAACCTTCGAGGCGGTTGGACGATCCCCCAGCGACGAAGCTACTTTGAATTTCTCAACAAGGCGGCGCAGGGATCCGGAGGCGCAAGTTTCCCCGGATTCATGAAAAATATTCGAGACGAGGCGCTTGGAAACTGCAGTGATGCCGAGCGTATCGCGTTACAGGATATTACGGGTGAGAACTACGACCCCGTGCCTGATTTTGAGATCAAACCGGTCCAAGGGCCTGGCAGAGTCTGGACAATCGCAGCGGCACGTTCCGAGTCGGCAGGCCGCTTTCGCGGAGCGAGTTTTGAACGGGGGCGAAGTCTTTACTTTGCGACCAGCTGCGGGAAGTGCCACCGATACAACGGGCTTGGCGGAAACATTGGCCCCGATTTGACAAGTATTCCCAACAAGTTCGACGTCGACTACGTGATCGAGCACATCATCGAACCGAGTAAGGTGATTTCCGATCAATATCAATCTTCCATCGTACTGACTGCCGATGGCCGCACCTTCACGGGGCTCGTCCGTGAATCGGATGGCAAGACGATCATCTTTCCTGCTGACGTCAACGCCGAGACGATCACGATCGACTCGAACGAAATCGAGGCGATCCGCCCATCGGATGTCTCGCAAATGCCCAAGGGGTTGATTGATAATCTTAGCGCCGATGAACTGCGTGACCTGCTGGCCTATTTGATGAGCGGTGGGGACCCGAAGAACAAGAAGGTTTACGGTCGTTGAGTGGTGTGAACGACTGACACAGAATTCGAGGTATGCAGCGATGCGTCTGACTACGTTTTTCACAGTGCTGTTTCTGGTAAGCAACGCCAAATTCGCCAGTGGCCAGGATCCGCCACCTGCCGTCGAACGTGGTTCCACCGAGGCGGCGGTGATCGATGAGCCTACGCTCCGCGGTCACATTCGATTTCTTGCCGATGACCTGCTTGAAGGGCGCGGACCCGGCTCGCGCGGCGATCGTCTGAGCCAGCTGTATCTGTCGACGCAGTTCCAAGCTCATGGTCTTCGGCCTGCTGCGGACGACGGAACGTGGTTCCAGGACGTTCCGCTTGTCGGGGTAAAAACCGAGGTCCCGCCCACAGTTACCTTTCGCCATGGGGAATCGTCGGCCACGCTCAAGTCAGTCGAAGAATTCATGTCCAACATCGGCAGCCCGGTTGATTCCGTTCAGATCAAAGATGCGGAAGTCGTGTTCGTCGGCTACGGAATCGAAGCTCCGGAATTCGAGTGGAACGATTACAAGGAGGTCGATGTTCGTGGCAAAGTACTGTTGATGATGAACAACGACCCGTCGGACGACCCGGCGTTATTCGAGGGACGCCGGCGTCTGTATTACGGTCGCTGGGACTACAAGTACGCGGTGGCGGCACGCATGGGTGCGGCCGGTGCGATCATCATTCACACCACTGCCTCAGCCGGTTACCCGTGGCAGGTCGTACAGACTTCGTGGAGCGGAGAAGAATTCGAATTGCGTGGTACACCTGGACCAAGGATGCAGCTCAAGGCATGGGCCAGCGAAGAGGCCGCGCGCAAGATTGTCGAACTCAGCGGACACGATCTGGACCAATTGCGAGAATCGGCGCAGTCGCGTGAATTCCGCCCCGTTCCGCTCAACACACAGTTTTCGATCGCGCTCAAGTCAACCATTCGGCAACAGGATACCGCGAATGTGCTGGGCATCATGGAAGGCAGCGACCCGAACTTGAAGGACGAGTTTCTGATCTACATGGCGCACCACGACCACCTCGGCCTCGGCGTGGAGCGAGACGAGCGCGGCGATAACATTTACAACGGGGCGGTTGACAACGCTGCCGGCACCGCCGGACTGCTGGCGATTCTCAAAGCCTATTCCCGGCTCAATGAACGCCCAGCCCGATCGATTCTGTTCGCGGCCGTTGGTGCGGAAGAACAGGGCTTGCTCGGCTCGCTGCACTTTGCCAATCACCCTCCGATCCCAGCGGGAAAGATGGCGGCAGTGATCAACATGGACGGAACCAACATTATCGGAAAGACGCATGATGTAAACGTCATTGGACACGGCAAATCGAATCTCGACGCAATCGTTGAACAAGTTGCCAAGGCACAGGGACGGATCGTCACTCCCGATCATTTTCCCGATCGCGGGTACTATTACCGGTCGGATCAATTCAGCCTGGCCAAGATCGGTGTTCCGGGCGTCTACCTTCATCCGGGCGTCAATGTGATTGGCAAGCCGCCGCAATGGGGCAAGGAACAGCTCGACCACTGGGTGCAAAACATTTACCACCAACCGAGCGACGAATACCGCGAGCAGTGGGATTTATCGGGTGCGGTCGAAGATTTTCGGCTGCTGTACCGGGTCGGGCGCATCGTTGCCGACCAGCAGGAAATACCGGCGTGGAATCCCGGCGACGAATTCGAGGCAGCTCGAAGCGCGGCGCTCGCGGCGGCGCAACAGTAGCCACATCGCCCGCATTTTCGATTAACCCGCATTTTCGATTAACCTGCATTTTCGATTAAGTGGCGCGGTAGCCGAAAAATCCGCGCTGCTTGATCATGTCAGCCACCTGCGGTGACACCATCGTCTCCCATGAGGCGTCGCCTTCTGCGATTCTTTTCAGCACATCTCGCGAAAAGATCGACAGACACCGATCATCGAAGTTACTGAGCTGCTCGATGCAACCTCTTTCGACCAGGTACTCGTAGAGTTTCCTGAGGTTCGGCGAGACTTCGAGGTTTTGGACCGCCATGAAGTCGCCCGATTCTGGATCGAGGTAAGGGTAGATGTAAAGCTTCAGGTCATTCTTGAACAGGCGTCCGAACGATTCGAGGATTCCACCCTGAAGCTCGGCGTAGTACTTTTCATCAAACAATTGCTGGAGACTCGCCGCACCCATCGTGATGCCGATACGATTCTTGGTGTATCGTCCGAGGTAGGCGGCGAGTCGGTAGTATTCGAAGTAGTCGGAGATCAGAACGGTCATTCCTTCGGCCGCGAGCAGATCGATTCTCGCGAGAAAATCCTGGTAATTGATTTCGCCGCCGGCCAACAGATTCTTCATCGTGATTTCCATCAGCGACACGATCTGGTCCGCCTCGACACCCGCCTCGGCGGCAAACACTTCGAGGGCGCCGCGTAACATGTCAGTATTGACGAGGGTCACGGGGCGAAAACTGCCGCGTTCAACAAGGATTGGCTTCTTGTAAAGCACTTCCGACGGCTGGAGCACCGTTCCATTGGCGGCGAACATTGCCGCGTTGGTCAATTCAAGCTGAACCAACTTCATGCTCATCACTCGATTGTCCACCTCTTCGAACGCGCAGCCGGAAAATTCGATCATGTCGATTTCGATGCGATCGACATTGAGGTTGTCCAACAGCGATTCAAGAAACGCGTCGGGATCATTTCGGAGGTAACACGCGGCGTAGACCAGGTTGACTCCTACGACGCCGAGTGCCTCCTGCTGCTGTGCGTTCTGCTGGTCGAGCATCCGCACGTGAATGATGATCTGGCTGTCCTGCTCGCGGGGCGACCCCTGCAATTTGACGCCCATCCAGCCGTGGCATTCGTTGGTGCCTTTGAAATTGCGAGCCGAAACGGTGTCGGCAAACGCGAAGAACGAAGTTTCTTCTCCACGCACACTGCTCAGCTGGTCCAATGTTTGCTGGTACTCGTAATCGAGCATGCTCTGAAGCCGCGGCCTGCACACGTACCGCTCGCACGCACCGTAAAACGCGTCACTGACCGCCATGTCGTAGGCGGAAATGCTCTTGGCAATCGTGCCGGCGGCGCCGCCGACGCGAAAGAACCATCGAACCACTTCCTGGCCCGCCCCGATCTCGGCAAAGGTCCCGTAGCGTTTTTCGTCGAGATTAACCCGCAGCGCTTTTTGTCGCGTATCGCGTGGTCGGCCCTGCTGTTCGTCTGACAACGTGCTGCCTCCTACGCCAAGGCAAGTGTCCGGTCGCTATTGACCATTCGTTTGCTCGAGCCGCTGCTGGGCTTCTCGTAACGAGTGTTCGAGGTGGATGATTCTTTCACCGGCTCGCAACCGCACTTGCAACTCATCATGATCAAACGGTTTGCTGACGAAGTCATCGGCGCCCGATTGCATTCCTTCGACCAGGTCACCTTTCTTGCTTCGTGCGGTCAACAGCAAGGTGTATACATAGCCCGGTTTGCTGCTGGCACGAATGCGGCGAATCAAGTCAGGCCCATCCATACCCGGCATCATCCAGTCACAGATGACCAGGGGAAAATCGCCTGCCTGGAACGTGTCCCATGCCTCGGTTCCAGTCTCGGCTACCGTCACTTCATACTCCCACTTTTCGAGATAGCTGGCCAACAATCGGCGGGAGACAGGATCATCGTCGGCTATCAGGACTTTCATAGGGACGTTTCCTTGGCTGAAGAGAATCGGGACCACAGTTCAGATTTTAATGCGCGACCCTGTCTGCGCCGCCTTCGCTTCATGGCCGCCGTTGTCTCAAAAATCCTTGCAGGCAGAATGCTTGCCCTCCACTATCGTAGAGGATTCCGGGTGATGATGGGGGAAGGTTGCCCCCACGCGTCGCATTGGACCGAATTCGTTGGTGTAGAATGTGACACGTATTCTTCTCTTATCTGTGTCCCGACCGAGAGCCGCTAGCCGTGGAAATCGAGATTCTCACTTTCGAGTGCGATCAGCGGACGTTCGGGGTCCGCGCCCGTTGCGTCAGCGAGGTCCTCCGCGCGGTTTCGTTGTCTCACTTGCCGCAGGCTCCCGACGTGGTGATGGGCGTCGTGAATCTGCGCGGATGCGTTCTACCGGTACTCAATACCAAACGATTGCTTGGGTTGCAGGAAGCCGAGATGCGCCATACCGACCATCTCGTTGTGGTTGATGCGGAGCATGTCCTGTTCGCGTTGCATGTCGACCGCGCGATCGGCTTGACAAAAGTTCAAAGCGACGAAAACTACGACAATTCGGCCAGTGAACAGAGCGCTCGTTTCATTGATTTGATTGCGAAGACCCAACAGGGAATCGTGCAGGTACTTGATCCAGCGAGAATTCTGTCCAATACCGAGATCCAGGATCTGCTGCGGATCGTCTCGTCGACAACCGCCACCGAACCGCCAGCGAGTTGACGATTGCATGGACGTACCGCTGAACGACGAAGACCTTGTCACCATCCTGAATGCCATTGAACGGCGTACGGGAATCGCGACACGCCCGGACCAACGGGACGCAGCACGTGTCACAATCCGTCGGGCCATGAGGCGGGTCAACATATCCAGACCCTCTGAGCTGGTGCACGCGTTTCAGTACAATGCTGCGGTCTATCAAGAGATCGTGAACGAGGTCACGATCGGCGAGACCTATTTTTTTCGTGAGCCGAAGCAATTCGAATTCATTCGGAATCACATTATCAGTGATTTGCGATCGCGTGAGGGTGCGTCAGCGCCGATGCGGGCCTGGTCGGCGGCATGCGCTTCGGGCGAAGAAGCGTATTCCCTCGCCATCGTTTGCGACCTGATGAAACAACCGGTCAATATCCTCGCAACCGATGTTGCTCCGGATGCCGTTGCCGCTGCGCGCAAGGCGACCTACCGCGATTGGTCTTTTCGCGGCGAGGCAATGACACATGTGAAGCCTTACCTGATTCGCGACGGTGAGGTTTTGAGGTTGAAGGATTCCATCAAGCAAAAAGTCCGATTCCAGCTGCTGAACCTGTACGATGATGTCTATCCGAGTCTTGAGAGCGGCACACAGAACCTGGATTTGGTGATGTGCCGAAACGTGTTGATCTATTTCGGCCCAAGAACGGTGACGGAAGTCGGCCAACGGCTCTTTCGATGTTTGCGACCCGGTGGTTGGCTGATCACCGCATCGGGTGATCCGTCGCTTGATCACATCGGTGGATTTGCCGTGACCGCAACCGACTACGGCACTTTTTATCAGCGGCCACTCGAAGGCAAGGCGAGTGATTCCGTGAATTCAGGAGTCGAACTCAGGCGGAATGCGAAGCCTTCGCCAGCGACCGCGCCAAGAGACACACCCGTTTCGGTTAGCAGCGAACACCGGGAAAACCACTCGGTGCGGCGCCGAGGTGAGCGCGATGGATCCGCCGTGAGATCTTCCGGTCGGGGCGCTCGTGTGACCGACACCGACCAGCTGCCGGCTGCGAAAGAGGAGCCGAAAACACCCGAAACTCCCGAAGCCTGTGTGGTAAGCATTCAGGCCGCCTCCCGCTCCGATTCGGCCCTGGCGTTGGACAAGTGTACAGCAGCGATCGCAAGGCATCCCCTGTCCAACGAGCTCCATTTTCTCAAGGCCCGGCTGCTGATGGAGGCCGACAGGCTGTCCGAGGCGTCGCAGACCGCCCAGAAGGCACTCTTTTTGGACCGTTCCGCCGTGATGGTTCATTTTCTGTTTGGCTCCATCGAACTGCAGCGAGGACAATTGGATTCGGCCCACCGCCACTTCAGAAACGCCCGCCAATTGTGCGACCGTTACCGGCCGGGAGACGTTGTCCCCTTCACCGACAATGAAACCGCCGCCGAGTTGACCGCCGCCCTGGATTCACAGCTCAAGCAACTCCGCGCCCAATCGGGATGACCCAATGGTTGATGCCAACGACGACTCCCAGGCGCGCTTCGACTGGGTCGTAGCTAAACGTCGTTTGGCAGAGGCCGGACGTTCGCTCGCAGAAGCTGAAAACCTCTCGCCCGAGCAATCCCGCCGGCTGTTGCTCGAACGTGCCGCGCAATTATCCACGCCCCCAGAGAACAAGCCGGACACCAGCGAACTTTTGGAAGTCGTCGGATTCCGCCTTGGCGAAGAGGAATTCGCGATCGCGACACAGTACGTGCTGGAGATGACGCTCCCGAAACAGATCACGCCGATACCGCAAACTGAATCATACATTCTTGGCGTGACCAATCTGCGCGGCGAAGTCACTGCAATCATCGATCTCGCCCGCTTTCTCGGGATCTCGGGTGAGCGAGACGACGGACCCGCGCAGGTGCTCGTGCTCGGTGCGGAACGACCGGAGTTCGGCGTGATGGTTGACGGGATCCAGCATGTGATGCCGTTGCATCGCAGTGAGTTGGCCGAACCGGCGGGGGTCGTTGGAAGCCAGAGAGAACTCATGCTGGGCTGCACCGACAAGGGGATTCTCGTTTTTGACGGTGAGGCATTGTTGCGGTGCGAGGCGCTGTGCGTTGATCAAAATGAATGAGCCGCGCCGTTCAAGCAATCGCAACGCGATCCGACTGTTTCAGGCGAAACGTTCACGGTACCAGATTGAGTCATAAAAATTGAACGAACGAATTTCGCAAGAGGTCGAAGTCCGAATGGTTGAGGTAGTTTCATGGCACTAAGAAACGAGCTACGCAAGCTCTCGTTGCGGTGGCAGATCTGCATTCTCCTCGGCATTGCGATCGTCGCTGCGATGTTGATCATGAGCACGATCGCGTTTCGTTTGAGCAACGACATCATCAGCCGCATGACCCTCGATCGGATGATGGCCAACACGAATCAAATGGCCGGCAATCTCGATACGATTCTTGGCGAATCAAAGGCTCACGCAAAGTCGATTCCCCGCTACCCGCCGATTCCGGGCATTGTGCGGTCCATGGACAACAAGCAGAATCCGGACGAGGATCCCGATGACCCCGGGTCGAACAAGAGATTGTGGATCGCGCGTCTGACCCAGATTCTCAAAGCACAGATGGAATCGTACCCGGTGCAGTCGGAGTGCGGCGTCTATGACCGCAACGGCGAGGGCATCATGCGTGTTGTTGCCCTCAACGGAGAATACGAGGTCGATACCGGGGACATTCCGAACGTGCAGCGAGAACCGTTTTTCATTCGAACCAAGAAGCTTGATGATGGGGTCGTCCACGTCACACCCGTCAGGATTGGAAATGGGGGAGAGCCGGTCGTCCGTTTCTGCACGCCCTTCTTCACGGAAGTGGCAGGAAAACCTACGGACGAATTTCGCGGCCTGTTCGTCATCACGGTCGATGCAGAAGCCGCGTTCAAGACCGTTGTGACCACGCGGTCCTCCCTAACCGCTAGCGAAAACATGGTCGTTGAGATCATTAACGACGACATGCAGTACCTGTATTGCAGCGATCTCAGCCCCGCACAGCCGTTCAGCGAGGACCGGTACAGCGATCGGCGTCCGGTGCGCGCGACGAAACTTCTCCAGACCAATGTCGAAGGACAGTACAGCTACGAAGATTCCTACAGCGAACTGATACCGGGAAGTGCACGGCAAGACAGCAAGTCGATGCTTGGCACATTTGTGCGAGTGCGCTACGATCCCGCCGATCCCAGTCGATTCTGGGCTGTCTCGGCGAGCGAGCATGCCGCGTCCGCACTGGCAAGCGGCACCGACTTGCGCAACGCCTTTTGGTTGATCGGCAGCATCGTGACACTGGGAGTCTTGCTTGCTTCGTACTTCGCCGCGGGTCGCATTACCTCGTCTTTAACTCAGCTCTCGCGCGTAGCCGACACGATCGCCGGTGGCGAGCTCGATGCGGACATACCGCTGATTGAAGCAATCGGCGAGGTTGAACAACTGGACCAATCGTTCCGCGCAATGACGAATCGATTGCGTGAAAATCTCTCGAATGCCAAGGAACAACAGGCCCGTACCCACGCGATCATGAACTCCACCGCCGACGCGATCGTCACCTTGAACCATGAAGGTACGATTCTGTCGATCAATGCGGCAACCAACTCGATGTTCGGCTACTCGGACAATGAACTGATCGAGGAAAACGCTTCGATTCTCAGCGAAACGCTTTGCACCGGCAGCAGTGTTGAAGAAACCCACGATCTTGCTCCCAACGAGATTCGCAAGCTGGGTCCTGAAACCGAAGTCGAAGGCCGGCACCGCGATGGTTCCGTGATTCCGCTGGCCTTGCGCGTCTCGGCCATGAATTTCGCCGGCGAAGAGCTGTTCATCGCGACGCTGCAGGACATTGCCGAACGCAAAGATAACGAGCGCGAAAGAGCCCGACTGTTCACGGCCATTCGTGATGCCGTCCAGCGTTTGGCAACTGCCACCGAGCAGATTCTTTCCACCACGACCCAGCAGGCGGTTGGATCCCAGGAGCAGGCGGCAACTGTCTCGGAGGTCGTGGCGACAGCCGAGGAGATCGCCCAATCAGCATCCCAGGCGGCACAGCGAGCCAACGAGGTGGCCCAATCGGCGCGTCATACTGACGAAGTCGGTAACGAGGGCCTGCAGGCGATCGAAGACTCGGTCGCCGCCATGTCGGACGTCAAGGACCAAGTCGAATCGATCGCCGACAACATGCTCTCGCTGGCCGACCGGGCCAAAGCGATCGGCGACATCACTTCAACGGTCAATGACATCGCCGAACAGACGAACGTACTGGCTCTGAACGCATCGGTGGAAGCTTCACGTGCCGGCGAACACGGCAAAGGTTTTGCCGTTGTCGCCGCAGAAGTCAAATCGCTGGCCGAACAATCCAAGCGTGCTACGGCCCAGGTCCGGGCGATCCTCAGCGAGATCCAAAAGGCCACCAATGACGCTGTGCTGTCGACCGAACAAGGGACGCGCACCGTGGGCGATGCCAACGATGTCATCACCAAGGCGGGTGATACCATCAATTCGCTCTCCAACACGCTGGCCCAATCCGCGAAAATGGCGACCCAGATTTCCGCTTCCGCGAATCAACAGGCGGCCGGCGTGGGACAGCTCAACGAAGGAATCCGGAATATCGACACCGTTTCGCGGCGCAGCGTCGATGCGATTCGACAAATTGAAGAGGCGGCGCGCACCCTCAGTGGCTTGAGTAGCGAATTGGCTTCACTGACCCAGGCATGAGACGCTTCGGAGACCCACAACACGTATCGGAACGATGGAAGACCAAGACTTAATGCAACAGTTGATGGCGACTTACCTCGAGGAGCTGCACGACCATGTCGGCAGTCTCGGAAGGGAGCTGCTTGCGCTGGAAAAAGAACTTGATTCCGAACAGCGGTACGAAACATGGACAACCATCTTCCGAGTCGCACACACCCTCAAAGGTGCTTCGGGGATGGTCAATATCGTGCCAGTCCGCGACGCCTGTCACTACATGGAAGAAGTGTTCGGATATTACCGCGACCATCAAGAACAGATGCCAGAGGATTTGACCTCCACAATGCTGCAGGTCGTCGATGCAATCGAGGAAATGGGGTCGCGGTTGCGATCGGATGATGACCTCGAAGGTGCCCCGATTTTCGAATTCCTGCCCGATCTCGAAAGGATGGCACAAGAGATCGTTCAAGAAACGGAGGACGAGGACGACTTTGAAATGCGCGACGCCCTTGATTCCGAGGCGGCACACGATGAAGAAGTGGAATCGGAAGATCCGATGGCATCGATCCACGCCGAGTTAATGCCGCTGTTCCTGGATGAACTGGATGATCACGTTTCGACTCTCGCCAGCGACATTCTGGCTCTCGAAAACGCGGCCGGCGACGAACAGGGCGAGTTGCTGAACAAGCTGTTCCGGGCCGCCCACAGCCTCAAGGGCGCGGCACGGTCCGTTCAACTCGACGTGGTCGAATCAGTTTGCCATCGACTCGAAGATCTGCTCTCTGACCTCCGCGATGGGAAAACGGCGCTGACCACAGAAATCGTTTCTCGAGTGCTCGAAACTTCCGATGCCATCGCCGATGCCGGAATCCGATTACGCCAGGGCAACAACCTGGAATCGGCACCAATCCATGCAATCGAACAGAAGTTGACGTGGGACACCGACGAGCCGCAAGGATCTCAGACCGCGGAACCCGAACCCGCTCCGCCGGCCGAACCCGTCGTGGAAGAGACAGCCGCGAGCGCAACAACAAGCCCGGGCGAACCTATCCCAGCCGCCGCCACCTCCGAGAAAGCTGGCGATTCAGCAGGGACGAAATCGGCGCCAACCAAAACTGAACCTGCAACGCCGGTTGCGATCGAGTCGACCACCAAGGCCGCGGCAAAACCTCGCAAGCAGGCGTCCGTCAAGCCGCCCACACGCGGCAAGGGGGTCGCCGATCAGGCATCGATTCGTGTTGCGGCGCAGAAACTCGATGCGTTGCTCGCGCACAGCGGTGAATTGCTTGTCGCGCGAGGACGTTTCGACTTGCGTGCCAAAGCCGCCAGCGAGCTGCGCGACCTTGCGGTAGAAGTGAGGAACCTGTGGAACTCCACCCAACGTGCTGTTCAGCAATCAGACGCCTTGCTCGATGAAGAGGAGCTCGAGCGCGCAGTGCAGATGAAAGAAAAGTTGACTGACCTGAGCAAGAAGCTCGACGCGCTGTCCAGTGGAATGGAAGCGGACAATCGTCTGCTCGGGCAAACGTGCAACATGCTCGACGAGGAGATTTACAATGTTCGAATGCTGCCGTTTTCGGACGCCTGTGGGGGGCTCGAGCGGGCTGTACGCGACATCTCCAAGACGACCAATAAGGAAGTCACTCTGAAGATCGAAGGAGCCGACGTTGAGGTCGACCGCTCGGTGCTCGAGGGATTAAAGGATCCACTTCTGCACCTGGTGCGTAACGCCGTCGACCATGGAATTGAGTCGGTCAAGGAACGTCTTGCCGCTGGAAAGACGGCGGCGGCCACGGTCACGGTTTCCGCGTCCTTGCGAGGCGGTCAAGTCGAAGTGCGTGTCGCGGACGATGGCGCCGGTTTCAATCTCGCCAGGATCCGGGCGATTGCCGAGAAACGGGGAATCGAAATCCCGGATGACACTCGCGAGCAAGCCCGTCTCGTTTTTGCGCCCGGGTTTTCCACCGCAAAACTGATCACGGACATTTCAGGGCGAGGCGTCGGACTCGACGTTGTGCAAAGCCAGGTGGAATCGCTTCACGGTGATGTCGATGTCTCGTTCGAGGTCGGAAAGGGGACGCGATTCACGTTGATGGTGCCGCTGACGCTGACAACGATCCGCTCGATGCTGGTCCAGGTCAGTGAACAAATCTATGCCATTCCAACGACTGCCGTTCACCGTTTGGTGCGATTCAACATTAGCGACGTTCACTCCTCAGCCGGTCGCGATACGCTGCTGCTACGCGAGGCTCCCACACGTCTGGTTTCACTTGCCTCTACTCTCGGGTTGAAATCGAAAGGGTTGGTCAGCGGAAAATCGACCAAGGGCCTGGCCGTCGTGCTCGCCACCAGCGACCAGCGGGTGGCACTCGCCGTGGACGAGGTGATGTCGGAACAGGAAGTTTTGGTTAAGAACCTTGGAGCGCGAATCCGACGCCTGCGACATTTCTCTGGCTGTACCTTGCTGCCCACTGGTAGAATTGCCCTGGTGATGAACGCCGCGAACGTTGTTCGTTCGGCGCTCGGCACCGAAGTACGGCGATCGATCCTGACCGAAGCCAAACAGGATTCGTGGGTACGCAAACAATTGCTGCTGGCCGATGACTCGGTCACCACGCGCACGTTACTGAAGAACATTTTGGAGACGGCCGGATACGACGTGGTGGCCGCATCGGACGGACAACACGCTTGGGAAATCGCCCAGGAGCAAACCTTCGACGCGGTCGTCACCGATGTTGACATGCCCCGGATGACAGGATTCGATCTCACCGAAAAACTTCGTGGGTACGAGACGACGGCCAACTTGCCAATCGTCCTCGTCACCGCGCGTGGAACTGACCAGGACAAGGAACAGGGCGTCAAGGTAGGTGCCAATGCCTACATCGTTAAAGGCACATTCGAACAGCAGAACTTGCTCGATACGCTGGCGCAACTTGTATAGGGATTTCAGATGCCGACCGTATTGATCGTCGATGATTCGCCGACCGCGAGGGAGATCCTGTTCGCGATCCTGTCGGCCGACCCCGACCTCGAAGTCATCGGATTCGCCAACAACGGGGATGAAGCGGTTGCGAAAACCAAAGAGTTGCATCCCGATGTGATCACGATGGACATCAACATGCCGCGGATGGGCGGGCTGGAAGCGACTCAGGAGATCATGATCGAGTCGCCAACGCCGATCGTAATCGTGTCGGCCAGCACCAGGGTCAGAGAAGTCGAGACAACCATGAAAGCGTTGCGGTCCGGCGCTCTGACAGTCCTGGAGAAACCACAGGGACCGAAAGTTCCCGGGTTCGCCGCGATGTCCAAGGAGATCGTGGAAACAGTCAAAGCAATGGCCGATGTGATGGTCATTCGCCATCGGCGGCGCATTCTCCCGAAGCCGCCGGTGGAACAGGCCACCCCACCACCACCGCGCGCACCGATCTCAGCCAGTCGCGTTTCGCAAACCAACGGAATTCAAGCGATCGGAATCGTGGCCTCGACCGGGGGTCCCCCGGCATTGGCCGCCCTGCTTTCGCGATTGCCCGCCGATTTTCCGGTACCCATCCTGCTGGTCCAACATATCGTGCCCAGCTTTTTGAACGGCTTCGCCGTGTGGCTCAACGATTCACTTGAATTGAACGTAAAAATCGCAGACGACCACGAGCGGCTTGAATCCGGATGCGTCTATGTCGGTCCTGCAGGACAGCATCTCGGGGTCACACGAAACCTGCGCATCAATCTTTCCGACGCGGATCCGATCCAGGGGTTTCGACCCGCAGGTACGTTTTTGTTTTCTTCGATGGCGGCTTCACTGGGCAAACACAGCATCGGAGTGATCATGACCGGCATGGGCCAGGATGGTGTGGAAGGATTGAAGGAATTGCACGCGGCGGGGGGCCAGACCGTCGCCCAGGACGAAGAGAGTTGCGTGGTCTTCGGCATGCCGCGGGTCGCGATCGAACAGGGCGTCGTCGATACCGTGTTGCCGGTTACGGCAATCGGGCGACGCTTGATCCAACTCGCCTGCGTAAAAGCCTAGGCGTGCCTTTTCGATGAACCAATCGCGTTCACGACGGGGCTGGCTGGGATCCCAAAGGAAATTCGGAGGCCCGCTGCCCGAGTCAAACCGCTGCCCGAGTCAAACCGCTGCCCCAGTCAAACCGCTGCCCGAGTCAAACCGCTGCGACCGCGCCTCCCACCCTCTCGCCGCTATGCCAGCGAGTGAAGTCGTCTGCGTCCCGGTGGACGCGGCGATAGATCGTGTCTCGCTCGACGGGATCCCGCCCGGCTTCCACGATCAATTGGCGAATCTTGTCGACCGACAAGCATTCCGGCGTGGTCGCACCCGCATCATGGTAAATCAATTCGTGACGAACCGTCCCATCGATATCGTCCGCGCCGTAGGCAAGAGCCGTCTGAGCCGTTTCGATACCGAGCATGATCCAGTAAGCCTTGATGTGTTGGACGTTGTCAAGCAACAGCCGGCTGATCGCCATGGTTCGCAAGTCCATCAACGCCGACGGTTTCTTGATGTCCGACAACTTCGTGTTCTCAGGATGGAACGCGAGCGGAATGAACACCTGGAAACCGCCGGTCTCGTCCTGCAACTCGCGTAAACGAATCAGGTGGTCGATTCGGTGGAATGCATTTTCCACGTGCCCGTACAGCATCGTGCAATTTGTACGGAGGCCAATCTGATGCGCGGTGCGATGAATATCAAGCCACGCATGCGTGTTCGCCTTGTGCTCGCACAACTGGTCGCGAACCTCGGGATGAAAAATCTCGGCCCCGCCGCCGGGCATGCTGCCCAACCCGGCGTTGCGCATGTCCTCGAGAACCCAGGCAATCGTGTTCCTGGTTTGAAACTCGAACCAGTTGATTTCAACGGCGGTCCAGCCTTTCAAATGAATTTGAGGAAAGTTTTCGTGCAACAGGCTGATGATTCCTCGGTACCACGCGTACGGCTTTTGATGATGCAAGCCACCGACGATGTGCATTTCGGTACAACCGTTTTCGGTTGCCTCACGACCGCGATCGAGGATCTGCTCGTCACTCATCACGTACCCTTTCGGATCGCGAAGATCGCTGCGGAACGCGCAAAACCGACAACGATAAACACAGACGTTCGTGGGGTTCAAATGCGTGTTGATGTTGTAATAACCAACATTGCCGTTCTTACGCTCGCGGACGAGGTTGGCCAATTCGCCGACCGCCTGCATCGGCACCTCGGGTTCGTACAGAAACACTCCGTCATCGAGCGTCAGACGCTCGTCCGATTCGACCTTGTCGCGTATTTCTCGAAACCGCGCGGTTCGCTCAGTGACATTCATCGTGAAAACTTGTGCCGTGTCGAGGGGGGCAGGGAGTGGATGTGGGTGATGGGAGTCTTGGTCCCTGGGAAAACTAACCGCGACGCAGCACGCGCGACAACCTCCGGCACACAACTTAAATGGGGGGGCAGCTTGATGTAAGCCGTCTCGCACAATCCCTCTAGACAAACAGGCAATCGAGGGTGCCAACCACCAGCAACGTCAGGCTGATTGCCGCATTGGTGTCAAAAAATGCCTGGTTAACTCGCCCCAAATCATCCGGGGTGACCAGGGCATGCTGGCGGATCACCAGGACCGCGACCGGCATGAGGGCGGCCCAATACAGCCAACCGAACCCACTGTCGCGGGCCACCAAGGGAAGCAATCCGAGTATGACGAGCATCAAAACGTGGCTCGCCGCTGCAATTCGCAAGGCACCGGCAATGCCCAGCCGCGCCGGGATGCTGTGCAGACCCGCGCCGGCATCAAACTCGGCATCCTGGCAAGCGTAGATGATGTCAAAGCCTGTGACCCAGGCCGCGACCGCAGCGGCCAGCGTCAACGGCGCAAACAGATCGGTCGCAGCGAAGATCGATTCGGCGCCCCGGATCGCCACCCAGACGCAAACAGGCGAAAGACTCAGCGCAACACCGAGCCACAGGTGGGCGGCCGACGTGAATCGTTTCGCCAGGCTGTATCCCAACAGAAACGCCAGCACAGGGACCGACGCTATCAGCGGTATCGGGTTGGGTAGAAAAACGGCTGTCGATGCGACGAACCCAAAAGCACAAAGCAAAGTGAATCGCCAGACCTGCGACTTGGACAAGACGCCCGCGGGGAGATGACGCTGGGCGGTGCGTGGATTCTTTGCGTCGATGCGCGCATCGACAAGACGGTTGAATGCCATCGCAGCGCTGCGCGCAAGCACCATACACAACAGGATCGCAATCAAATCACGAAAGCGGAATGCCGGGAAAGCACCGGAGGAAAATGGCGTTGCATACGCCATCACCGCTGCGAGCGCCGCAAACGGTAATGCGAAAACCGTATGGCTGAAACGAATCAACCCTAGCCAGTCACCGAGTTTGCCTGGGGCGGCATCCGCTTCACTCATCTTGGACGGCTGGATCCCGGCTCTTACGCGTCGTCTTGGATTTGTTTCAGGATCTTCATCAACTCTTCGGCTGTGGCACGGTCCGTCTTGGTCCCCGCAACGATCCCCCGAACAATACCTTCAGAATCGATAACGTAATTGTCGAACGTCATTGGCTCGGGGCTATATGCGGTGGTCACCTTGTTGTTCAAGTCGACTCCGAACCGGAAATCGGTACCGTGCTTTTCCCGTATCTTTTGGAGACCCTCGATACCTTCTCGCTCTTCACGAAAAATGAAGACCAATTCGCAGTTCAACTGTTTGAATTCATCCGCGTGCCCGTGCAGCTGGACCAGCTGCCTCATGCAAAAAGGTCACCAGTGAGCGCGGTCAAACATGAGCACAACGTTCTTGCCGGCCCCGGTCAATTCGGAGAGTTTGAAGGCATTCCCGTCGTCCCCGGTGATTTCAAAATCAGGCGCCGGCTTCCCCACTTCCGCGACAGTCTTGGGCTCGTCGGCCAAGGAAATGCCGCAGGCGATCAAGCAACATAACGCGAGGCAGGGTCTCATTCGGAAAGCCTTCCCGAAAATGAACGCCCGCAGTCAAAACGGGGCGACAGGGCAAAGGATTCATGGTCCCATCGCCCCGCACGGTTGTCAATCACTTCGCTGAGCCACTACCCTACACCCCCAGATTGATGTTCGCTCTCGCGAGCGACAAAGGAAGCGTTTGCTGGTCTGGTGACCGCCCCGGTCTTCAAAACCGGTGAGGCGTCCGAAACGGCGCCTGGTGGGTTCGATTCCCATCCGCTTCCGCTTTCTTTGCGCTCACAGCGATTCCGCAGTTACTTGATCAAATCGTTTGGACCATCTCTTTCAGCTTTTTCAGCCCCCGCTGCTCCAATTGCCTCACTCGCTCCTTCGACACACCAAGCCGGTCAGCCAACGATTGCAGAGTGTGAATCCGACGGTGCGAGCCAAGCGAAAACCGGCAGCGAAGTATGAACCGTTCGCGGCGATCGAGTTGATTCAGCATGTCCCTCAACCTGCCCCGCATTTTCTGCAAACGCTGCTCGCTGATCACAGGTGATCGGTCGACATCACAAATCTCGTGATCCATGTCAAGCAACCCACCGACGTACATCCCCCGCTGCTGCTGCTGGAGGACGACCATTTGATACAAGCTCCGGCGGATCACCTGGGTCGCGTACGTGCTGAACCGGAATCCCCGGTCATAATTGAACTTCTCTACCGCGCGAATCAAGCTGTCGATCCCTTCGCTCAACAAGTCGTCAAATGAATTCGTGGCGCTGACAAACTTCTTTGCAATCGAGAAGACAAGTCTCAGATTGGCTTCGATCAGCCGGTCGCGGTGCCAGTTTGCAAGAAGTACTAACCGCTGTACCAAGTCCAACTTCGCCTGCGACGGGCGGGACAAATCAAGGCGGCTTCGCTCGGCCGATGCCTGTTGCAGCAAGAAGTTCATCCGTTGAAACAACACGCGCTCCTGGTCCGGCTCGAGTAGCTTCGCCTCGCACAATCGCCCAACGTGACCGGGCGCGTCGAACATGCCGGTCGCCCCCTTCACTCGCGAGAGCCCCAGCGGCTGCTCGAAGATCACCATTCCGGCTCCCGCCTTCGAGAACAGAGGATTGGCGATGAACGCCATCTCTCGATTCAACCACGATTTCACGGCAAGACGGAGCGACTCTGGATCGCAGCATCGTCCACTCAACAAAGATGCGATCTCGCGCTGGGGTTGATCAAGCTCAGCCATCGCCAACCAACGCGGCGTCGCGCCCCGCGATCCGTTTTCGATCCGGGTGTTTTCGGTCCGGATTCCGTTTTCGGTACGGTTTCCGTCTTCCGGCCGGATTCCGTCGTCCATCCCGGTTCCGGCTCGGTCGAGCGTTGTCGCTTGCGTCATCTCGGTCACTCCGCAGGAAAGTTTTGAACGTTTTAATTGACTTAAAACGTTCATATCGTCTTACGTGGTATACCGGGCACGAATCGGCCAAACAACCATTTTGCGGCTTTTTTTCTTGGAATCTCCTCAATCTGTACTCCTCCTTGGTCTGGGATTGACCGTTCGCCTACAATCTTGCGACGACTCAAATCGTTCATCACCTCCCTTATGCACAAATGTTCATGGCCGCGAAGCAGCCCCATTTTTCGCCCAAACAGGTTGCCGCTGCCCTGCAGGCGAGCGAATCGTCGGTGAAACGGTGGTGCGACCGGGGGGCCATCGAAACAACTCGCACCGTTGGTGGGCATCGGCGGATCACACTCGAGGCGCTTCAAAGTTTCCTGCGCGAATCGAAATGGGCGATCCGCGTTCCCGGCGAACTTGGTTTGGAGGCAAAGCATGACCTGGCCCGCATCGCAGTGAAGCGCGGTCTCGATCGCGATCAACAATCATTTCTTGCTGCGCTCGTTCGCGGAGAGGAGGCGGTTTGCCGTCGGCGGTTGCGGCAGAAACTTCAAAGCGGATGCCCAAGGGGCAAAGCCGCCGAGTATTTGATCACCGCAGGGATGCGTGTGGTGGGTGACGCGTGGCAATGCAAGGAGATTGACGCTTATCACGAGCGCCGTGCCTGCGACATCTGTATTCGATTGATTAATCAGCTTCGTACGGAGCAAACGAGAATTCCCGAGTGGGGGCCGGTTGCCATTGGCGGAACGCTGTCCGGTGATCATTTCCAGGTCGCCACATCGTTGGTCGAACTTTCACTTCGTGACGCCGGGTGGAACGCGTCAAATCTGGGCAGCAACCTGCCGGCTGAGAGTTTCCTGCGGGCCGCGAAGGAATACCAACCGCAAGTGGTCTGGCTGAGCGTCTCCCACATCGAAGATGATGTCTCATTCGCGGCCGAATACGCACGGCTCGCCGACGGGCTCGACAATAAAGTCTCGTTGATAATCGGGGGCCGCGCGCTGACATCGGAGATTCGCAAGCGGCTATCTCATACTGCCTACTTCGAAAACATCTCGGGAATGATTCAGTTGTCATCGATGATGAATCTGCAACGATGAATCTGGCGTCACCGGTGCTCACGGCGCGCAAAGAAAGAGCCGGCACGCACTGACGGCGAACCGGCTTGTTGGAATGGACTGGTGGATCAAGAAGTTCAATCGCGATAGCGACCACCACCGCCACCGCCACCACCTCCACCGCCGCCGCTGCCGGACCGTTCCCGGTTGCCGCCACGTCCGCGGCCGGATCCGCCGCCACGACGACGTCGCGGTCGATCATCATCACCTCGGTCCCGATCGCCGCCGCGTTCACGGTCTTCACCGCCACCACTGGCTTCGATTGCGGCCGCCATTTCGTCTTCTTCACCCAATTCCTCAAGTGCCCGTCGGCGGCTCAACTTGACGCGGTCGTGTTCATCCACGTCGATCACCAGGACTTTCATCGCATCGCCGACATTGACGACCGAATCGATGCTGCTGATGTAACCGCTGCTCAATTCGCTGATGTGGCACAATCCGTCACGGCCGGGAAGAATCTCAACAAAGGCACCGAACTCCTTGATGCTGCTGACGGTACCGTCGTAGATCTTGCCGATCTGGACGGTCGCGGTACAGGCTTCGACGGACTTCAATGCCGCCTCGGCCGACTCGCGATCCGTGCTTGCGATCAACACGGTTCCGTCATCATCGACTTCGATGACCGCTCCGGTTGTCTCTTGGATGCTGCGGATGTTCTTGCCGCCGGGACCGATCAGGGCACCGATCTTATCGGGAGCGATCTTGGTACGTAGCAGCCGTGGTGCCGTCGCCGAGATTTCGCGACGCGGACGCGAGATGGTTGTCAACATCTTGCGAAGAATCTCAATTCGAGCTTCGCGCGACTGCTTCAACGTGGCACGGATGATGTCCTCGCTGATTCCAGTTACCTTCAAATCAAGCTGGATTCCCGTGATGCCGTTTTGAGTCCCGGCAATCTTGAAGTCCATGTCTCCGAAGTGATCCTCGGTCCCGAGGATGTCGGTCAGCAGCATCCAATCGTCGGGTGAATTGCGGATCAATCCGATTGAGATTCCCGCCACCGGATTGCTGATCGGGACACCGGAGGCCATCAGGGCCAACGTCGCACCGCACACGCTCGCCATGCTGCTGCTGCCGTTGGACTCGAGGATGTCGCTGATCACGCGAATCGTGTACGGAAACTCATCGGCTGCGGGCAGTACCGGGGCAACACTTCGTTCGGCGAGGCAGCCATGTCCGATTTCGCGGCGACCCGGTCCGCGGATCGGCCGGCATTCGCCGACGGAAAACGGTGGGAAGTTGTAATCGAGCATGAACTTCTTGCTGTATTCCTCGACCAATCCGTCGACCCGCTGTTCGTCGCGGGCGGTTCCCAGCGCCACGGTGACGAGCGACTGCGTCTCGCCGCGTTGGAATAACGCCGAACCGTGCACGCGGGGCAGCAAATCGGTTTCGCAGTAGATCGAACGCAAACTGGTGTTGTCACGACCGTCGGGACGGGTCCCGGCCGTGATCAGATCGCGGACCACTTTTTCTTCAAGATCATGCCAGACTGACTTGAAACGCTTGGCACAAACGGCGCCGTCGGCATTGGGATCCGGAATGACTTCTTCCATCGCACGGTCACGCAGTGCGCGGACGGCGTCGGCACGGTCCTGCTTGCCCGAGGTCTGCTGGGCGGCACGAAACTGGTCGTAATACGAATCATTGAGCCGTTGGAACAGACCGTCATCTTCCGGCGGAACGTACTCTGTCTTGGTCGGATTGACCTTTTGATAGAGCTCTTCCTGCAGATCGATGATTTCACGAATGGCGCCGTGCGCGAATTGAATCGCCTCCATCATCTCGTCTTCAGGCATTTCCTGGGCGAATCCTTCGATCATCGCGACTTGATCACGAGTCCCGCTGACGATCATGTCGAGCTCACTTTCTTCGAGTTCCTCGTGAGTGGGGAACGCGATCAATTCGCCATCGACCTTGCCCACTCGCACGTTGGCGATGGGACCCTGGAAAGGCATCGTGCTGATGTGCAGTGCCGCGGCGGCACCATTCATCGCCAGCACGTCGCCATCATTTTGCTGATCGCTGGCGATCACAAATGCCTGGACCTGGACCTCGTCTTTGAATCCATCGGGCCAAAGTGGGCGGACGGGTC
>JAHELS010000092.1 GCA_024644085.1 Rhodopirellula sp. | reverse complement strand
TGACGCCGCAGATCGAGGCGTCGATTCGCAAGGCCGGATACGTCAGCGGTGTCGCCGGCGGATCCTTTGTCGACACCAAGACCGGGGCAAAAGACCTTGGGTTCGGTCTCGATATCGTTGATTGGATCATGGAACCGGGCAGTGACGTGGAGTATCGCGGCAGGCTCGATGATGAATTGGTCTATCGCTATGGCAATCTCTACCACGGCAACCAGCCGAAGCGATCGATCGAGGGCCCACAGATCTGTACGAAGGCTCGCGCCGTGTCGCCCAGGATTATTCGCGGCGAGGATTTTTTGGGCGTGCAGATGTCCTTTGTCTACAAGACGGCGGCGCCGGAAAAGAAAACGGGTTCGACGTGGACGCAAACCATTGTTTTTCCCGCCGGCAAACGATACTTCATATCCAGTGATCGCATCGACACTGTCAACAGCAGCGATGCGATGTTCCTGCGGATTGACATGCCGGGCCACCTCAAGCACACCCGTGGCGACACTTTCAGCCAGATTTACCTGAGCTACCTCTCGCAAACCAACACAAAGGGTGAGACTCATGACGGGTTGATTCCCGCGAAGGAGTTCCTGGCCGACTTTGCTCCCGATGACCGGTTCAACTATCGCCGTGATCGGCTGGAGCAGTCGGGGCAGGATCTTCCCGAGCGATTCATTCGAGCGTACCGAATCCGCGATCGGGAAACGGGTCGCGAGGGTCCCTGGTTGGCCGGCATGACGCTCGAACCAGCGGTAGTTCACGAAGCGTGGTGCCATCAGCGTGGCTACGTTTGCATGATTGAGGAATTCGGCGGCCGACCAATTCGCGCGGGCGAATCGTTCAGCGCCGCCTTCATCGTCGGTTATTTCGATTCGATCGACGAAATGCACCAGGTCTACGACGATCACCGAGGATTCACTGGCTTGTCAGCCGACGAAGATGGCTGGGAGTTGACCCGCTGAATAGTCCGCAGAATCTTCCACGCGCACGCGAGTTTTGATCTTGCGGGAAAATGAGAGGGAAGTGTGATTCGTAGTCGTAGGCCGGACCGAGCTTTGCGAGTTCCGGCATGGTTGAGAGTGATCGCCGGAACTCGCGGAGCTCGGTCCGGCCTACGGAGCTAAGCGCAAGCCGCGTGCCTGAGAAAGCCAGGTTCAACGCTGATTGGGACCGACGTGAGCGCGTACGGTTCAAGTTGCGAGCCTGTCGCGTGTCATTCCGCCTCGTTTTACCGTGACCAAATGCTGCTGAGTGCTTCATTCAACGCCTTCTGAGTGTCCGGTAGCCGTACCTCGTTGTATTCCGGTACCGGGATTGGGCGGGTGACGAAAACGTCGGCATTCTTCAAGTTGATGATCCGGGACGTGTCGACCAACGACTCTACGATCGGGTAACCGTAATCTGTTCCATTGGATCGGATCACCCTTGCCTTCGTCGTGTCGCTCAACTCAACGATGCTGCCTATCGGATAGAGCGTGACGGCACGCAGGAGTCCGGTGACAGCTTTCGCGGAGTATTTTCCCTCCGACGCGCCATTGATCAAATAAGCGACCGCGTCACATGGAATGATTCGCGGGTAATCTTTGGGAGGGCTTGTCATCGTCAAATAGGTGTCGGCAACGCACAGGATTCGCGACAGGGGGTGGATCTGGTCTGCCTTCGACCCACGTGGAAACCCGGAGCCGTCGAGCAGTTCATGGACCTGGGATACGAATTGCTTGAGTTCTGGGGAGACACCTTGGATCGAATTCAGGATTTCCACAGTCGAATCAGGATGGCGACGGTACTCGGCTCGAGCATCATTGCTCATCGCTTGGTGGGGAAATCGTGAATCCGCGGGAAGATCAAACAGGCTCCAGTCGTGCACGATGGCTGCCGAGCCGATTTCCTGAAGTTGCTTGACCGGAAGGTCCATTTGCTGGGCCATGGCCATGCTCAATACTGAAAACTGAATGCAACGACGCGCCAATTCCAGGTCGGCTTCGTAGGCAAGTGCATTCGCGACCACCGGATCCGGGTCGTCAACAAGCTCGTTGACGTACATATCAATGCAGGCGTCGGTTCGACGCAGGTCAGTCGGCCCCGAGCGGTTGATGGCCTGGCACAGAAATGCGATCGCTCTCTCACCCGCGGCGAACTGATCGCGGATGCGTTCTACTTTCTTGAGCGGATAATTGGGTGAGAGACCGGAAAGAGTCGGTTCGGCGGCACGCGGTGTTTGACGGATGCTTTGTCGCTTGTCGGACGAGCCGCGCGCTTGATCCGACGAGCCGCGCGCTTGATCCGACGACCCGCGCGCGTGATCCGACGAGCCTTGCTCTCGATACAAGGTCTTCACACCGCGGCGGCGGAGACTGTCGACAAGCGCAGCGGTGATCTCCACGCCCTCGGCGACCAGTAATACACCGCGCTCGTCATACAGGTTCTCGCGCGCAGAAACACCGACGAGGAGTTCATCCAGCACGCATGACGATTGAGAACGGTCAACCATTTGCAATTGCCCCAGCAATGATGGCCGATTCTTCAGACTATGAAGTCAGGAGGGATCGTAAGACAAACCTTGGGTCGATGAAATTGCCGACCGAATTCGAATGACGAAAACTTCAACAGCTGATTGTTACAGCTCTCGGTTTCCATCGCCATTGGGAAACATGGTTTTCGTTCGGAATGCGGGTCGCCGCAAGGCGCAGGTGAGTTCTACGTTCTGCAAGTTTTGGTTGTGCCAAACTTCCCGAGCCGAAGCGCGCCGCATCTGACCAGGATTGGATGCTCTCCCTATCGGATCGTGTTTTCGTCACGTTCCTGCGTCAATGCTTGATACGTCTCGGCATACCGGCGACCGAGTTCGCGATATCCCGCTGCGTCGAAGTGAGTCTCGTCGCCTTTGTGGACGAGCCCATCGGAGGCTACGAATTGAGTGTTGGCGATTTTTTCGGGCAACGATCGATGCGCGAGATCGACCAGCTTCCTCGCCGGACTCCACGGTCGTTCGGGGAACTGTCCCAACTGTCCGACTATGAATGGAATCTCTGGTTGTTCGAATTCCGTTCGAAAGCGAGCGATCAGTTCATGCAATCGTTCTTCGTAGACGGGTGATCTTTGAGCCGTCGAATCGGATTCTCCCTGATGCCACAAGATCGCCTTCAGGGTTCCGGATGTGGACGCAATTCGCGTTCGCTTGATCGCATCATCGTACGGATGACTTTTCGTCTGATCGTGGTAGCCTCCGGGTGTCCATGTCGCTATCGGTGATCCGCCGGCTGCACAGGGGATCAGGCCGATCGTTGAATTGGGAGTTGCTTCCGCCATGAGAATGCCGAAAGTGCGGCCCAGCCCCACGCCCGCGACCTTCTTGTCGAAGTGGATCGGATCGACAGCATGCTTCCACTGATTGTCTTTTGTAAGGGTGAGCACCCGCGGATGAGCGATCGTGTCTTGCAGGGAAACCTTGCCGCGGCCAGCCATATTGGACTGTCCGACCAGAAGAAAGAGATGAAAGTGCCCCTTCTCCGGCAGTTTGATAACGTCCTCGGCGAACCCAGCCGGTGCGGGGGTCAACAGGAGCAAGCACGCAAGCGCGAAGTATAGATTCGTTTTCATGATCTGCTGTCGTTAAGGCACTTATTCTGTTAGTTGGTGTTGCCGCAAACCTTATCCTATATGAGATGCGGGGAGGTTCGGTAAGCGATCGCAGCTTCGCAAAGGGCGTCAGTTGGGATCGTAAGTAGGAAACTCATGGTAATGGCTTCGTCGGGATCGCGCGGTTGCTCCACTGACGTCGCGCGTCATTCTGATTCGGTCTTCCTCAGGACGTGTGCGTGCTCCCGCGCCCGGAGACGGAAGCGTGATGAATTCAGCAGGATACGCCATATTGTTCTGGCTCTTGAAGAATACAACTTCCTTCAATTCGAATTCGGATCATGAATGGCACCGGCGACTACCATCACACGCAGCGCGCACCCCTCTGCCTGCTGATTTACACGATGACCGTCATTTTTCTCGTCGTGGGCTTGGTGTTAAGCGAGGAGCCATTGGTCCAATGGCTTTTCCCTGCCGCTGGTCTGGTCATGCTTGTTCTCGCCGCCTCGTTCCATCACCTAACGGTTCAAGATGAAGTGGATCGCGTATCAGTCAGTTTCGGGCCACTCCCTTTGTTTCGTCGCGAAATCCGATATGACGACATTGTGAGTGTCGAGCCAGGACGGACGACCATCCTCGATGGCTGGGGCATACACATGAGTCTGCGGGGCGGTTGGGTCTGGAACATCTGGGGACGCGACTGCGTGGTGCTACACCTTCGCAAGGGCATTCTGCGGGTGGGCACTGATGATACTGAAAACCTTGCCGCTTTTCTAAGCGCCCGCGTGGCGAGCGCACGCCAGTTCGATAGGGGAGACGTAATGCCGTGATGATGCGCCGTCATGACGGCAACCGCTCTCGCGCATATATTGCTTTGGCATGACGATCCGCGTGCCATCGATTTCGGGGTAGATTACTTTTGTCATCGGAATCATCCGCTCGACTCGCTTGCATTCGTGTCACCTGCTTTTTGCAATCTTGCGCTAAACGACGTACAACAACGGGCTCTAGTCCTGAGCCAACTGTCGTCCTCACACTCGTTGTGCGGTCGGGAAAATCTCGATTCACCTCTTTCAAGATCGCTGAGCTCGCATGATTCACACGTACCGAAAAGTGTCCTTTTTTCTTCTAGTGCTCGTTGCTGCGGCGACTTGTTCAATCGGGGTAGCACAGGAGAGAACCTCGGGCGACAGCCAGCTTTTGCAAGGGACGTGGCTCGCGGATTTGGAGCCTGGACTGAAGGCACGACTGGATCTCAACGGTAAAGATCTGCTGTACGTGCATTTGCAAGGCCAGCGTGAGACCGTTGTTTGGAAAGGATACTTTTCGGTGGATGAGAAACCACAGCCGAAGCAGATGGATTGGACGCCGCTGACACCCGGTAGAGTTCCACCGAGTCTGGGCATCTATCGACTCGACGGCGATTTGCTTCTGGTGGTTAGTTCAAAGGGTACCCGGCCGGCCGCCTTTTATTCCGGCGGCGGGTCTTACCGACCTAAGACGGTGATCTTCCGGCGCGTGAAGTCACAGGATGAGCCGCCGACGGTGCAACCCAACCAATGAGTGGTTCGCGGGCGGGAAGCTACGGCAGGAGTATCAGCGAATCTCCGTCCGTAGATCTCTTTTTACAGTCGCCTCCCAATGATTGATGTAGTTCAGGTATGTGCTGTTCATCGTGTTGTAATGGGTACTTCAGGTTAGCCGTCTTCGCGCCGATTCAGGAAGTATTTGCACACGTCCCGATGTAAATCAGGCTTATCGCTGTTCCAACGCAGGCATCCAGAGGCAAGGCCCGGCTGGGCGGTCGCTCGGCCGTGGTATGGCGTCAGGGAATCGATCGACCACCGCCCGTTGACGGCGTCGGAAGCCAGGGAAGTCCCTATCATCGTCCCTGCCTCGCGGTCGATCGTGCCCGGCTGCTCGCCGGGTGCCAGGTCATAAGCGCGTTCGAACGGCTGGATTACGGTGAACTCATCCAACCGACGCGATGTTTCGGTGCTCCAGTCGTTGCGGGCGAATACGACATCACAATCGACCCAGGCGACTTTTCGGCACTCGCTTGGTAACGCCGTCAGCGCAATGTTCAACAACCGTTCTTTCTGCCAGAGAACATCTCGCCCGCGCATTTGCACCAGGATTTCAGCGTCTGTCGCTACAAGCTCGAAATCTCCGTCGAAGCTGAGCTCGACGGCGACCAGGGGCACGCCAAGATGTCGCCGAAACTCCCGATAGTTCTGGCGCCGCCGCTCGGATTGAAACGGATTGAAGTAGCTGGTGATCGCCCACAAATCGCTCGTACGGTTCATTCTGCAGTTGTACACGGCGAGCTGCCGCCTGTGCATCCATTCTCCGGCGACCGAACGGAATGCGATCCGACCAGCTCGTACACGAGCGCACATTCATCGTCATGAACGCGGCGACCATGGCACTCGAGGTGGCGAAAGAACCCGGGATACATCTCGCGGGACGAGAACGCGGTAAACGCGAGCACGAACCATGTTGCCCCGTTGGCTGCTTGATGCTTGAAGGCTTCCATCAACGACATCTCGCCCGAATGATCGTGTGGGGCGTCGTCGTGAAGATGCGGAAACGGGATTACCTTCCGATCAGTGAAGAAGGTTTCCCCGAATTCACCATCGTCCATCAACAGGAACGTGTCGCCTTTCGGAATCGTTTTCAGCAATCGCTCGTGTAAGTCCGCCGCGCGCTTGACAAGCATGAAGGCACTCCCGTCTCCATACCACCTCGTGTGGTCGATCGTATAGCCCTTCGCCGCTAAATGTTCACCGGCGACATCGAGGTAAACTGGGAATCTCTTCAACAATATTTTCAGTGCCAGACCTTTATCGTGCCCACTGAAATTCCCGTTGTGAACTCGGTAGTAGGCTTGCGGTGAGTTCACGATTCCGATTTCACCGTAGATTGGCGCGAGACGTCTGAGGACACCGTCTGCGCCGTGTTTGTCTTCGAGCTGGTGGATTGGCATCACCTCGGTGAGAAATTCTCGGCTCCACGCATTACCACTGGTTGGTGGCTGTTTAAAACAGCAGGGACCTAGTTCGAGCACTTTCTCGAGGAAGTTGCCTGCGGGCAGAGGTTTCCGGGGCCGGCGCCGTCCGGTGGGTATGCCCTGCGCGTCGATTTCTTCAAGGTGCCAATGAACCTTGATGGCCCCACTTTCCCGCAGACTCGCAATCGCAAATTCAGCGGCCGTTGGCTTCAGGATGTCGTCGGCGTCGAGAAAGATAACGACATCTCCCTGACATCTCTCGAAGCCGCGATTGAAAGCGGATGCCTGTCCTTCGTTTTCTTTGTGAACGGTGACGAAATCGCCTTCGGATTTCGCGATGACGTCGCGCGAATGATCGGTCGATCCGTCATCAACCACAATGACTTCGGTATTGGCGTATGTCTGGTTGACAGCGCTCGCGATCGCTTCGGCTACATATTCCGCGTAGTTGTAGTTGTTGATGATGATGCTGACACAGGGCGATCGACTCATGTTGGTCCCGTCGATTTTCGCACCAGCGTGATGCCGTCCCCAATCGGGATATCAAACACTTGCAAATCGACATTCAACTTGAACTCGTCGATCAGGCACTTGACGCGATGGTCATACACTTGTTCTTCGCCGTAGATCTTGCTCGGTCGTACCTTGGCGCTGTCGTGGAACAAAACCAGTCCGTCGGTAGCTAAGCGCGGCTCGAATGCCTCGTAGTCAAAGCGGGCTTGTTCTTCGGAGTGATAACCGTCCACGAAGACAATCCCTACGTCGCTCAGGTTGCGATAAGCGTCCGACTCGACAAATTGCTGTGTCGTCATCAGAAAGTGCCGAACGTTGGCGACGCCGAAGCCTGCAAAATACTGATTGACCTGTTCGGCATCCTTCCAGAAATCATCGACGTAAGAAGGATCGATGAAATAGACCGTGCCGCCTTCGAGATTCTCGCCGAGTGCCTTGCCAAACATCAGAGGTACGAAGCCTCGGTAAGAACCGATTACCACAACGGTGCGGGGTCGCAGGGCACGGGCGAGCCCGTAATAGACCCAGCCGAATCCGAGATTGGAATCTTCTTCGCGCTGCAGATGACCCATCTCCAACAATTCAGGGTCTTTGAATAACTCCTCAATCCACTGCTTCATGGTTTCTCTTTCGACGGCAACTGAACGACAGACGATTGAAAATATAGTCCCGCCTAGATCAGCGAACGGAAGTCTTCGAACTTTCCGCTCGGATCTCGTAGCAGTTGATCATGATAGGTGAAAGTGAGCGAGAAAGGATGTTTGAAGTCCTTGTGGATCATCTCCTGCAGACTCTGCTCCTCCGCACTGGTCAGCGACCGTTCCGCAACGATACGCACTTCAAGATCATTCAGGCTCGTTTGAATCATCTGGACCTGTTGGACGGGAATCTCCTTGCGGCAATGTTTGAGTGTGACGAAATTAAGCCAGCACCGGGTGCCGTCCGGATAGGTCACCATGTTGCGAACGCGACCAAGGATTCGATTTAAGACTGGTAAGCCTCGACCACATGCACATGGCTCGCCGACTTCCGCGTAGTCGCCAACGTCAAAACGCAGCAGAATGGTTCCATAATTGTGCAGTGACGTTACGACCACTCGGCCGATCTGTCCGGGCGCGCACGGATTGTTGTTCTCGTCGAGTACTTCGACCAAGACGTCCTCGGATTGGACGTGGTAGTGTTCGCGGTCGGGACATTGCAGCGCGATGTACCCGACCTCTTGCGTGCTGTACATGTCGACCAAAGGTGCGTCAAAAACATCCTGGCAACGTTGTCGCAGTTCCGGGGCGAATGCCTCGCTAAGGGTCCGAACCTGGCGAAGCCGATCCAGTTTGAGTCCATTTACCTCGAAGTAATCGGCGAGCGCTTCTAAATTTGAGGGATAGGTCAACAGGTAATCCGGTTCTTCACGCAACAACCACGCCACCTGTTGTTTCAGATCGCTGTGAATGGCGAGCCGCGCGGACGGCCCTGTATTGAAAACCTGGTTGGCAGGAACGCCCCAATCCGGAGCATTTCGACCATCGGGTGGTTCCGCCACATCGGGATCCGCGTACCGAAGGAAGCCCATCTTGGCAGCGAAATCGCGACGATGCCACAAGTGGTCTCGCAGAGTGATCGCCGACCAAAACAGACCGCTCAATGCCGTCCGCGTCACCGTTAGCGGCGATCCGGTCGAACCGGAAGTGGTTTTTGGAACGGCATCCCCATGCGACGGCGGCGTTGGATAGCCGATCAGTTCGTCGCCGCGTTGCTGAACATGATGCCTCTCGAGCAGGGGAATCGATCTCCACTGTTCCTCCGACAACGGGCTGTGTGGAACGATGCCACAATGGTCGAACAGTTGCCGATAATAGGGCACGTTCTGGTAGGAATATTCGATCAGCTGGGACAGCTGTTCAAACTGATGTTCGCGCAAGCGATCAGCTGACCACCACTGTGACTGTTCCATTTGAAACAGCAGGGCCAGGAGGTGTGCCGAGTTGCCGGTCGTAACCGCAGGCCAGGACACCAACGGTACACTTGTCTTGATATTCATGGAGGCCGGATTCTAGTTGCTGACACTCGATCGTGCACGATCACTTCGTCGGCGTCCGTTGCGTCACTTCATCCCCAGCTCGACCCGTTGCATCGATCCATCGCGTCACGTGCCGCCGAAAAACAATTTGAAATCGAGAAGATTCCGCTGTAACAATCATCACCCCACCGCGACTAACTAGTTGTGACGACGGACGAGAACTCTCTTCGCGAACAACGATTCGATTGGATTGTCGGTGAGAACCGTGATCGTTTCGGAAGGATCGCACGTGTTTACGCTGGCAATGACGAGGAGGATTTGGTCCAGGAGATCTTGATGCAGATTTGGCGGAGTCTGCCCGGATATGACCTGCAAGCACGGCTCGGTACATGGAGTTACCGCGTCGCCCTCAACACTGCGATCTCATGGAAACGCAGAAAGGCCCGCGGGAAAAGGAGAGCTCCGGAAACTCGTCTTCCACCGGACCACCTGCAATCCAGAGCGGGCGAGTCCAATGAGCTTCGGTTACTCGAGCGATTTCTACAAACATTGTCGGAGATCGATCGTGCAGTGTTGTTGATGTATCTCGATGACTTGACGAGCACCGAGATCGCCGCGTCGATAGGAGTGAGCAATGGAGCGATTCGGACGCGACTCAGCCGCATTCGCGATCAACTGAGAGATTGGGAGCGAGACGATGACGAATCTTGACGATTTGAAAAAAGCTTGGCAGGCGCAAAGCGGACCGTCCGAAGCGCGGTTCGACGAGATTGTGTCGAACACTCGCAACGCGTCTGGATTGCTACAGACGACGATCTACCATCGGGACATACGGGAATCGGTTGCTGGGATCGTTGTGTTCCTGTTCTTCTTCCCAGGTCTTTTCGTTGCCAGGAATTGGGTGTCGTGGTCCGGTTTCGCAATCGAATCCGTGGTCGGGCTCACGCTTCCCATCGTTCTTTGGCGGGCCCGAAAGCGTCCACCCGACGATGCATCTGCAACCTTCCTTGACTTTGTCGATGTTGAGGTCGACTTTTTGCGTCGTCAAATCGAGTTGTTGAGAACGGTGACGTGGTGGTACCTGTTGCCGATATACATCGGGATCGTGTTGATCTCCCTCGGCGTCACCGGGCCCAGGCCCAGCACGATCGAGGCCGTTTTCATCACGGTGTATCTTTTGGCCTGCGCTGTTTTCGTCTTGTTCGTATGGCACCTGAACCGGAAAGGTCGGAAGACAAACCTGGAGCCATTGCTTGCGTATTACATCCAGATGAAGGTGGCGATCGAAGGTGGCGACGAGTTCACGCTCCCGCCCCCCGATCCACCGGCAGGCTTTCTTGAACAGGATCCCCGTCCACCGCTGACAAGAATGTCGCGCTGGATCTGGAGCATCGCAATCGTTGCCGCGACCGTGATCGTCGCGGGGCTCGGTTATGCCATTGCCGATCGCTTTGACGCGCGGACTGGAGGATTCATTATGTCAACCGCACCAGTCGTGGGTTTGCTGCTCTTTTTCATCAGCGGGATCTGGCGTCGCAATCCTCGGAAACCTGAACTCCGTGCACACAATGCTGGGGAAACCGCGAACGAGCCATGACCAATCCCCGGGTACGGCCCGTTTGGGCGTCCTGTACGAGCATTGCCCGTCGACTAGCAGACGCCTTCCGCGGTGGACCCACCCGATGCGTTCGACAATCGGTTCAGCCGTGTTTCTCGAGAGCTTCAACGAATCCTATCGGCGAACATTCCCGTGACAGCAAAATGATCCGCAATCCGATTCACGGCACTGTCAATCGCGATCGAGAGTGGCGTCTGGTGCAAATTCATCGAGCGAATCCAACTGTCTTTTCGCTTCGTCTACCGCGGGTCTTGCCCAAGCATCTCCGCGAAACGTTTCGATGATGCCGACGAGTTTGCGGCGGATTGCTTCGGAATCGGTTCCCGTCACCGTCTCGCGAATGTCATCAATCAAATCCTGGGCTCGGGCATCCACAATGATTTCGGGTGCCCGCACCGCCAGCGACGCCTGTTCGTGCCGGGCAAGCTCCACCAACTCCTTCAACTCCTCATCCTCTTCGGCGTCATCATTGCCATACACATTCAACCATTGTTCCAATTTTTGCATCGACCGTTCCGGTTCCTGCTCGCGCCCCTCCAGGGCACCAACAAACCCTTCCTCCGAAGCATCAAGCGGTGTGACACCGAGCTTGGCCTGGGTCTTGAGTCGCTTGAGAACCCCGGTGAGTCGATTCTCCATATGTCGATTGAATATCTCCGGATACCGGTGATCGTCAGGAAATCGTCGAATGAACGTCCGCATCGCGCCCGCGTCGCCACCGATTGCGCCTTGATAAAGCTCGTCCGCTGATGGTGGTCGCATCGAATTGACAAGCAGAGCGGCACCGACGACCAGGACTGAGATCATGCCGGCAATCGCCAGCCAATGTTTCCAAGTTGAGGTGGTGTCGGACGATTCTTCCTTGAAAAGGCCGGACGTGGGCGAAGTATCCGAAACCGTTTGGAAGTGCGTCTTGGCGTGGGTTGAATCGGGTTGCTCATCTTCCGGCACCGACCCGTCGGGCAGCACGGTTTTTTCAGTCCCGTGCGAAACCACCGTCGCGTCGCTCGGCAAACTCCGCGGCTGCACGGTGCCACCTTTCGAAACAACCGTCCTTTTGCGTTTGTCCTGTGTCGGATCTTCGGAGACGCTTGTCGATTCATGCGGATCGTCACTCACCGAGCTGGTATCGAACGCGTTTTCACCTGTCGATCCGACGACCGTACTGGACCGGTCTCCGACGACTGTCTGTTCCCGGTCCAACCCGGCCCGCATCGCCTTGAGCCGGTTCATGACCGCCAGCGCGGTCGGAGGTCGATCGGCAGGTTCTTTGTGCAACAGTTCGTTGATCAACTCGACCAACGCGTCGGGCAACTCTGGATCGATCAAGTCTAGTGGGACGGGGCGGTCTCGCTTCAGCGACTCGATCACCTCCGTGATTTTTTTCCCAGTGAACGGCGGACGCCCGGCAAGCATCGCGTACATCAAGCTGCCGAGAGCATACAAATCGGTGCGTTGTGTGATCCCGGAACTCGTCGCCTGTTCGGGTGCCATGTAGTCGGCCGTACCTAATACCGAACCGGCAACAGTTTGCTCGCCATCTCCGAATATCTTGGCGATCCCAAAATCGACCAATTTGACCTGGTTCTCTTCGGTGAGAATCAGATTGGCAGGCTTTAAATCTCGATGAATCACACCGATATCGTGCGCATGCTTCAACGCGGAACACACTTGCACGGCGGTATCGATCGTTTCACGCCAGCCGATTTTCTTTTCGCGACGGATACGTTTCTGTAGCGGTTCACCGACAACCAATTCCATGGAATAGAAAAGTTGTCCGGATTCTTCCCCGAATCCAATCAGACGCACGATGCCATCATGGCGAAGACGCTGCAGGGTCTTGACCTCCGCATCAAATCGCCGGCGGAATCGAGGTTCGTCGGCGACGTTCGAAGCAATCAACTTGACCGCAACCGCCTCGCCGGTTTTTTCATGGACGGCGGAATACACCGTACCCATGCCGCCCCGTCCGAGAGGTTCGCCGATCCGATAGGGCCCCAGGAATTCGAAGGGTTGCATGGCGATAATGAGATAATAGGGACGTCCGTAGTGCCGCCGATATTCTATGCCGCAGGCACGGTGACGTCACCGATGGCGACTTCTTTTCGACCCTCGCGGAGTTGTGACAGGGTTTCCGCTGCAATCTTCCGCATGTCTTGAGTCGCTTGAAAACGTCGATTCCATCATCGGGGGGTTCTGCCTAAGATGCCACGGATGAACAAGGATGATTCAACCGCATCGACGCGCCGAATCGTGGGCACTGCCGCGATTTCACTCACGCTGCTCTGGATTGCACAGCCGCCGATGGCACTTTGGCCCGTCGCGATGTTTGCGATCGTTCCAATGTTGGCTTTGATTGCCACACCCAATCCAATTAGCCGTCGCGGCTACTTGCTGATCTGGGCGACATCGACCGTCTATTGGCTTTTCTCACTCCAAGGTCTGCGACACGCACACCCTGCGATGCATTTTCCCTGGCTCGCGCTGGGCGGATACCTCGCGATCTACCACGTGGTGTTCATTTCGGTCACGAGGCGAATTGTCCAGCAAGGCATCCCGTTGATCGTGGCAGCCCCGGTGACCTGGGTCGCCCAGGAATGCATTCGAAACTACGCGATCACCGGCATCTCGGCATTGATGCTCGGTCACACAGTTGCCGATGTACCTGGGCTGATTCAAATCGCCGATTTGGCGGGAAGTTACGGAATCGGTTTCGTGATCGTCACGATCAACGTCGCTGTGTATTTGTTGCTTGTGCTGTGTCGACGAGAATGTTCGCTTCGCCAGATTGCAGCTTCCTGCGTGACCGCGGCGATGATGGTGGCGGCGACTCTCGGCTACGGTTACTACCGCCTGCATCAGCCCCTTGGTGACGAGGTGGCGACCTTTGCTCTTATCCAGCGCAACGAGCATGTTGAGTACGGACAGCCAGTTGAGCATGAGATCACGATCTTTCAGAACTACGTGAAGGAAACGGTTGATGCCCTTCGGGCATCACAAAGACCAGTCGACGCAGTTGTCTGGCCGGAATCGATGTTCACCGGCGGCGTTCCGTGGATGATTGCCCAGCCCACCGCCAAGGCTCCGCCAGAAGCTCGATTGTCCGGCCCGGAATTTCAAGCTGCGGTGGCCGAGCAACGTCGGTACTACCTCGAGCGAACCGGTTATGTACTCGACGCCCTCGCCGCTGAGAACTCACCCGTCGGCCGTCCGCACTTGTTGGTAGGATGCGGTGTGATTCATTACCGTGACGAGCCCCATGTCTTCAGTGGTGTGATCAGCATCGATCCCGATGGTACGGTTCAAGACTGGTACGGCAAAACCCATTTGGTAATGTTCGGCGAGTACATTCCGATCGCCCCCTGGATTCCTGGATTGCGAAACTTCATCCCGCCGGGAATGGGATTGAAACAAGGGCCCGGCGCAAAACTTTTTCAAGTCGGTGAGACCACGGTCGCGCCAAACATTTGCATCGAGACATCCGTCGAACGCGTTACCGTCAATCAGCTGAACTCGCTGCGCCGAGGGGGCGAATTGCCGGAAGTGATTGTGACGGTGACCAACGACGGGTGGTTTGATGATTCGAGCGTGATCGAGCATCATCTGCGCTGCGGGCAACTCGTTGCGGTTGCTTGTCGTCGACCGTTACTGTCGGCGGCCAACAATGGTCCGACCGCATGGATCAACAGCCGGGGTGGAGTTGACTCTCGATTGCCTCGCGGCAACAACGGAGCTGTCGTCGCAACACCGCGACGTGACGATCGAACCAGCCTGTACGTGGTGATCGGAGATTGGCCGGCCCGATTCTGCGTCCTGTTTTGCGGAGTCGTGCTTGTGCGATCTTGGTTGAAGAACCGGCGCAAAGTGAACGACGACCTCACCGCTGCGAAAGTCTGATTCCAAGCTGTGACGTGGAAACCTTCGTGCGATAGAAACCGAAGTTTGGCCCCGCATTCAATTCTCATAGAGTCACGCGCAGTTTCGTGTAGGCCCGACCGAGCCTTGCGAGTTCCGGCACTCAGTCAAGAACAATGCCGGAACTCGCAGAACTCGGTCCGGCCTACGAAGCTTCACTGGAACGTTCTGAGACTAGAGTTGTCGCGCAACATCAGAACAGGCAATTGCCTGGGTGTGTAGCGTCTGGCTACTTTGCGTTCTTGGACGCGTACAGCGGCATGTGTCGATAATAGACTTCGAGGCAATAGATCGACAAACAAGTTGTGTAGAGGCGGCCGGAATTGCGCCCCCATCGGTCCCCTTGCGGTGCCCATGAACCAGATTCACGGCCACTTTTGACCTGGGCCGCCGGCAACTCCTCTCGCATCACGTTGTTCCATTTGGTCCAGTAAGAGCCTCCGAAGTGGTGCAGCACCTGGGTGGCGTAGTACCAGTAGTAAACGTCGCGGTCGGACATGCTGAAGGGGGCGTCGAGCAACAGTGCTTCGATGCCTCTCTCGAGCGGCGGATGGTTTCGTTCCCAGCCGATGTATTGGCGACACAACAAGCCTTCGGCCGTCATCGCGGGACTCGGCGTAGTCCGCGCCTGGTAACCGTACGCGGCACCCTCAAAGGATTGCGCGGTGTCGAGATACTCGCCGACATTGAGCAACACCAGGTAATCGACATCGAGCCCCGCTGATCGGCCGCTTTCCAGCGCCATCACAAACCAACCGGTCACTGATGTATCGGAATCAAACTTGGGCTCGTAGCGCCATCCACCCTCGGGCGACTGTGAATCGGCCGCGAAATCGAGAGCCAATTGGGCGTGGGGTCGCAACCACGAATCCTTTGTCATCCCGTAAAGTTCGCAAATGGCGATGCTGGCTTGAGCCTGCGCGTACATCTTTTCATGTCCGCGTGCCCCGCGCGCGAAGAAACCGCTGCGATCCTGGGTCCCCACCAGAAACTTCATGCCTCTTTCGACAACGTCGCTGTATTCACCATCGTCAAGATGCGTATGGCCGTCGCCAAGAAACGCGAGCAACGCCATCGCCGTGGCCGCGGTCTCGTTTTCGCTGAGGCCTCCATCTCGGTATGGCCCCCGCATGCTCCAGCTGCCGTTCTTCCTCTGATTGCGTTTCAACCATTCCAAACCGTTAGCAACCGCTTCCTGAGTTTTGGGCGTGCCACCGTAGATCGCCAACAACGCCTGTTTCATCGCGCCGGTGCGGCCATTGAACATTGGCTTGATCGCGGCAAGCTGAGGTCCGGCGCCCAATTCGACCGGCGTGATCTCATCGACGTCGCTCAACTCGGCGGTGTCAAAGACGGTCGCCATGTCGACCTCGATTTCGGAATCCTCCAACAAATCGCTTTCGTTCGGAATGTCATCGGTCGAGATCGAAAACTCGGTCAACTCGGCCGGTGTCTCCCGTTCGCTTTGACCGATTTTCAATACGACGCGCCCCAGAGTTGCTCCCGCGGGGGATGTGATCAGGGCGAGGATCAAAAGCATCACCAGGTGAAACACCATGCTGACCAACCAGGGAGGTGCCTCGCGGGTCACGTGATCCTTGGGAGTCAAATCGGAGTCGTCGCCATCGGTCTCCGGCGTGGTTGCCCGATCGGTCGCGTCTTGCTCGGTTTCGATCGCCAACTCACCGCGCCATCGCAATCCCTTGGCTGCACCGACACCGCTGGCGACGTTTCTCTGGGTGGCCGGTCGAACAGGCGGCAAGGTCGATCGGGGCGGCGGCGGCGGCGGTACCGCTGGTGTTGGCGCGGTTGCCGGAGCGTCCGCTTGGGAGGGAGGCGGCGAACCGTATGCGGGGGGCGGTGGTGGAACTACGCTGGCATGCGGACTGGCGGCCGGATTGATCGATTGAGGGTTAATCGATGGGGGGAGGGGTGATGACGAACCGCCAGCCTCGGAGTTGGATGACTCGCGATGTGGATCGGCGTGTGACATCGAGGCGCGATCGATCGAATGAGAAACGGCTGCGACTTGGGGTGACAGCGGAACCGCGATAGGTCGAATAGGAAAAGAGGAACAGGACACGACCGGGTCGAGGCGGGTTCCCTTGCCACGTCGCTATAGGATAAGGGGCAACGCGATCCAATGCGAACCATTTGCCCCGACCGCCTGTCCAAACCACGGATTTTCAATGAAAAAGCGTCGCAATCGGTGTAAAACGACCCGGCGGACCAGGGTCATCTCGGACGCCCGATACCGATGGTTGACACTTCGGGTTCATTATTGGATAAATCAGAAACACCGCGGGATGGAGCAGCCCGGTAGCTCGCGAGGCTCATAACCTCGAGGTCGTCGGTTCGAATCCGGCTCCCGCAACTCTACAAATTCCCGCACGGTCCGCTCTGACCGCCGGGTGAACGAATTGGCCGGCGTTGACCTTCGTGATCGACGCCGGCCTTTTTTCGTCAATTCCGCCCTCGTTCGCCGAGCCAAACGGTTGCGGCCGCCGACGCGGCACCGACTTTTTATCTTTGACCAGTGCGTCTCCAGAGCGCGCCCCCGCTGTTGCCTCATCGCTACTGCCAGCTACTCTTGCTGCACTTTCTCTTGTTATTTCTGTCGGCAATCTGATGAATCCGCATCAACCACCGACCGTACGTGAGTCGCGCTTGGACGAAGATCAGAAACCACTGGACCCGCGGCTGCCTGGATTTATCCGCCCGGATCGGTCGGGCCCAGTTTGATGGTTGATGGAAGGTCGGTCACATTCATGACCGTGCTGTTTTCCATCTCGAGCCAGCCGAGATTGGTGATCGAGGCAAACTCAAATTCTTTATGACCGGGTAAGTGGTGCCACTCGCGATTCGTCGGGTGGTGAATTCATCTCTTCCCGTCACTTGTTTGGCCAACAACTGCAGCTACCGCGACAGACTGGCGGACCTTGGTGCCTTGGCGTCGGGCGAGGAATCTAACGTGTTGTTGCTGAAATCGGCGTCCGTCAAGCCAACATTCAATCGCAGATCGACATAAGTGTATTCTTCAATCAGCGGTGGCTGCTCATCGTCGCCAGAGGGCCAATCATGAACCACCAGCCGAATCGGTACGTGCAGTTCGTCGTCAACGTACAGGCTGGCTTTGTGGAACTCGATGCCATCGCCGCGTTTGGGATGGAGTATTCGAATGTGCGTGCATACCCGATTGTTAACGGCCGCGTTGCGAAAATGCGACACTTGAGTGTTCGCCGCTGTGGGGTCGTTCTTGATGTCGTTCTCAACCCGTTGAGTCAGTCGCTCGATGATCTTGTCAAAGCCAACTTCGGTGATTGGATAGTTGCTTTCCCGACGCGCTGCCGCACCGTTGGGGTCAAGCTGTAGTTTCACGTACTTGAACGCCCGGCCACCCTTGAGGACCTGCATCATTCCGTTGTTTTGGCCGTCGATGTATAAGACCTTTCGACCCTTGAGAGTGGCAGGCGCCAGATACTGCATGAACACGGCGAATGGTCGGACCACGTCGTCGTCGCGTCGTTGCTCGCAGCGCACCTTGACCTGTATGAATTGCTGCTTCTGAAGCTCTGAGTCGATCCGTTCGCGTTTGATCAGACGACAAGAGTAATCGCGAATGTGCTCGCGAATGTAATCAGACCGGGACCTCGCATAACGTAAGGTCCACGCAAGGGGATGAGCGCTTGCTTCATGCGTCACTGCGCCAGATGTATCGGCCGTCGCAGACTCATCGGCTGCCGCAGAGTTGACCAAACCCGTGACGAATACTACCTTCGCCAACAGGAGGGGCAAGCATAGACGCCGCAATATCACCATGTTTCCCTTCTCCTCGTTGATGCAAACTCCTGTGCAACATTAACCGTTGGCGACGCCGAGACAACCACGAAAGTTCGATAATCACCGTTGAGACACCGAGAATACCGCCGGTTAGCGGGATCATCCGTGCTTCGTGGACGAGGGAAGGCGATACTCTTGGGCTGACTGGGGAAAAGGGCTGGACCAGCGCGCGCTTACCAGTCACACGCGACTGGAACGACCGATTGAGTTCCAGCTTAACCTGCGCGGAGAACCGTCTGGATAACGCGCCGCTGCAGTCCCCGGGTGATGTTCGTTCGCCGGCGTATCGCGCATCACCTGCCGGGACTGGGAGACTTCGTGCTGACATCTCTGTCCAGCACCGCCCGCGGTTTGGGAGATTCCTTCGACGCATGCGTTGGTCCAGCCACCGCACCGAAAACTGGCAACAACAGTATTGCCCAGTGGCTCTGACCTCGGCGCAAGAACGACGCTCAACTGGCGATCCCAGCTACACCACCCGGATCGGCTGAGTCGTCAAATCGCTGACCAGGTTCGCGTCAAGCGACCGTGACTTGATCATCCAGGTAGACATCCTGAATCGCATTCAGCAAGGCGATTCCGTCATCCATTGGCCGTTGAAACGCTTTGCGGCCGCTGATCAAACCCGTTCCGCCGGCGCGTTTGTTAATGACGGCTGTTTTCACCGCCTGGGCCAAGTCACCCGCACCGCTGGACGCGCCTCCTGAATTGATCAAGCCGCAGCGTCCCATGTAACAGTTGGCGACTTGGTATCGACACAGATCAATCGGATGATCGGTTGTCATTTCTTCGTAGACGAGTGGTGATGTTTTTCCAAATTTAACCGCGTTGTAGCCGCCATTGGTCTCCGGAAGTTTCTGTTTGATGATGTCCGCCTGGATCGTCACTCCCAAATGGTTTGCCTGGCCGGTGAGGTCAGCGGCCACGTGATAGTCCTTGTCGGTCTTGAAGGCGTTGTTGCGCAAGTAGCACCAAAGGACCGTCGCCAAACCAAGTTCGTGGGCCTGCTCGAATGCTTGAGCCACTTCCACGATTTGACGATTCGATTCGGGAGATCCGAAATAGATCGTCGCGCCGACCGCCGCCGCGCCCATGTCATAGGCACGCTGCACGCTGCCAAACATCACCTGGTCAAACGCGTTCGGATAGGTCAGCAATTGGTTGTGATTGATTTTGACGATGAATGGAATCTTGTGCGCGTACTTCTTGGCGACCATTCCTAACACACCAAACGTGGACGCGACCGCATTACAGCCTCCGTCGATTGCGAGTTTGACGATATTTTCAGGATCAAAATACAGCGGATTGGGCGCAAACGAGGCGCCGGCCGAATGCTCGATGCCCTGGTCGACCGGCAGAATCGAAACGTACCCGGTATCCTTCAAGCGGCCATGCCCGAAAATGCGCTGCAAGTTAACCAGAACCCTGGGCTTCCGGTCGCTGATCGCGTAGACGCGGTCGACGACATGAGGCGACGGCAAATGCAATGCATCTTTTTTAATTGTCTGGCACTGGTGGTTCAGCAAGTATCCCGCGTCTTCGCCGAGCAGGTCCGTCAATGAGTTGGAAATTTCGAGTGTTCCCGACATGATTCTTCTCCACTTAGGTTGAGTAGATCGTGTTATCCTTCGCTTGTCATCACAAACAATGGTTGCCGTTCGAAGGTGTAGTACTTGGGCCGTAATCTATCGGCATCGTAGTACTTCTGCACGTCTACGACCTTCTTCCGACCCGAGATCGATTCAATAGAAATGTTGTCGTAACAGCCGTTGCGCAAACAAACCAACCGTCCAAAACTGTCGGAAATGATCAGGTCCAAAGCAAGGTTGCCAAATGCCATCGGGACAATCGAATCGATCGCGTCGGGCTCGCCGCAACGTACAAGATAACCGAGCCTCTGATTGATCACGTTGACACGGCGCTGATGGTTGAATTTGGGCGATAGTTCTTTGAGTCGCTCGGCGATGCGGTCGCCGACGCCGCCGAGCTTTCGGTGACCGTACTGGTCCGTTTCCTGACCCTCAAAAACCATTTCGGATTGGTCTTTCAATTGCGCTCCCTCGCTAATCAAGACGACCGCGTATTTGCTGGGGTTATTGCGACGGTCTTCGCACAACAACTCCGTCAAATGCTCGATCTCGAATTCGCATTCCGGGATGACACACCGGTCAACGGCACCCGCCATCGCGGGCAATAGCGCCGTGAATCCCGCATAGCGACCGAATACTTCGATGACCAGAAACCGTTCGTGTGAACCCGCCGAGGTGCGGAGTTTGTGCGTCAGTTCAATTGTTCGCGTCACGCACGTGCTGAATCCAATGCAGTAGTCTGTGCCCGGCACGTCGTTGTCCATCGTCTTGGGGATAGCAACGATCTTGACTCCCTCTTGATGCAATCGTCGCCCATAGCTGAGCGTGTCGTCACCGCCAATCGGAATGAGATAATCGATCCCCAAAAACTCAAGATTCTTCAGCACCTCCGGTGTCAAATCATTGATCTCGGCTGTGTACAGCTCCCGAAGATGGGCGGGAATTGCGGCTCTGGGAAGATGACTCGGCCGCGTCCGTGAGGAATGCAGAAACGTGCCACCGGTTCGTCCGGCCCGATTGACTTGATCCTGCGTTAACACCTGCACACAATCACTGTTATCAGCATGCTGATCGCGAACCAGATCCACCAATCCCGCCCAACCCCGGCGAATCCCGATCACTTCAAAGCCTTCGCGCAAAGCGCGAAAAGTGACAGCGCGAATCGCGGGATTCAGGCCCGGCACGTCACCGCCACCGGTCAGAATTCCAATGGTTCCTTTCTTGCTTTTCATCGAAACACTGGTGTTGGCAACGTTCTTCACTCGCATGGGCGGAGGCTGTCGCTGCGTTTATATCATTGTCGCAATTCAACGCAAACGGTTTTTCGCGAAGCGACCCGCTTCACCGCCACCTCTCGCCATCGGTATTCATTGGTGATTTCGTCGGAGGACGTCGGCATGTTCGAAACAAGATGCAACAGCCTCGTCTTCACGTAATTGCTGGGTCGGCAAACTCGCGTCGGTCTCAAAGAGAAACTGTCGAGAGAGCGAAGTGGATGGCGCTGGCCGGCTAGCTTGGCTACTGGTGCCAGAGACGCAAAATCACTAAATTCATTGGAGAGATTTTAGCAGCGCGCGTCTGTGTCGATTCCTCTTCATCGGCC
>JAHELS010000330.1 GCA_024644085.1 Rhodopirellula sp. | reverse complement strand
GGTAGGCAATCGATGGCCACACGCTTGGGTTGGAGCGGGGGTTTCCGGTTTCCCCGCTTGGTTTTTCAGCTCAACCGCGCACGGCAGGCCAATACCAACGGTGTACCACTACCAACGCTGTACCGCTACCAACGCTGTACCGCTACCAACGCTGTACCGCTACCAACGATGTACCGCTACCAACGATGTACCGCTACCAACGATGTTCGGGGCGATCGAAGATTTCGCGCAGCAGGATGGCCTGTTGGATTCCGCCCGGCCGCTTCAGCATCTTCAGCAGATCCTGGGCTGGATTCCCGGAAAGGATGACGGGGGCGGTCGAATGTTTGGATCCGGCTACTCTTTTCATCTGTTCGGCCGCTTCCGCCTCGGCTTTGGTCGCTGCCTGCTTGGCCGCTTCGAGCCGGCGCCGCCGCGCAGCGAACGAATCTTCTTCGACGATTTCGGCCGTCAGGATTTCGTCCTGGTCCGGAATCCGGGCAACCCGTTCGGTCCGTTGGTCGGTGTACTGGGGGCGGGGACGCTGCGCCGGTTGCGATTGCTGCTGCTGGGCGGTTTTCGCCTGACGTCGCTGTGCCGCGCGTCGCAGGAAATCTTCGAGGTCGCCGGACATGGGATCGGCTCGTTTGGATCGTGGTTCAGGTGCGGGCGTCGAGTGCTTCGGTCGATTCGTTCGTATTGGTGGCAAGCGACCGGCGCATTTCAGTGTCGGCACTGACGTTTTGCAGCTTGTAGTAATCCAGGATGTTCAGCTTGCCCGTTTGGAAAGCCTCGGCCATGGCGCGCGGTACGGCCGCTTGTGCCAACACCACGGAAGCCTTGCTTTCCTGGATTTTTGCCTGGTTCTCCTGCTCTTCAGCAACGGCGGCGGCACGTTTGCCTTCGGCCCGAGCCCTCGCCACTTGCGTATCGGCTTCCGCCTGGTCAGCCTGCAGACGTGCACCGATATTGGCTCCGACATCAATGTCGGCGATATCGATCGAAACGATCTCGAACGCGGTTTGAGAATCGAGCCGCTTGGCCAGCACGGCCTTGCTGATCACATCCGGATTCTCCAGAACTGCTTTGTGATCCTCGGCCGAACCGATCGCGCTGACGATTCCTTCGCCGACGCGAGCAATGATCGTTTCTTCGGTGGCACCGCCGATCAATTGCTGCAGGTTGGCTCGCACCGTGACACGGGCTTTGACCTTGAGCTGGATTCCGTCCTTGGCGACGGCATCGAGTGAAGGCTTCGCCGAGCCTCGCGGCGGACAGTCGATCACTTTGGGATAGACACTCGTCTGGACCGATTCCAGGACGTCGCGTCCGGCCAGGTCGATCGCGGCGGCCTCACGGAACGTCAACGAAATCGTCTTTGCTTTTTTAGCGGCGATCAGCGCACGAATCACTTGCTGGACATTGCCGCCGGCAAGGTAGTGGGCTTCGAGCGCTTCGCTGGTCAATTCCGGATCGGACAAACCAGCCTGGGTCGCCATGATCTTGCTGCGGACGATCGACCGCGTATTGACCTTGCGAAAGGTCATCCCGAGCAGATTGAAGAATGTAATGTCGGCCCGCGTCAGTTGCGATTGAATCCACAACCCAAAGTACCGCGTGAAGATGAACAGAAAGATCAACAACACGCCGAAGATGATGACGGCCAGAATCAGACCGAACATCGTGGTGTTGGTGATCTCGGGGCCCTGGCCGAGCAACCCAATTGGCGGAGGCTCAAAAGCGGGCACGCCGGGCGAGAGTAGATTCGAGTGGCCGAAGTCATGCATTTTACGAGTCTCAGTAAGTGCGTCGCGGGCCGCAGGTAGCGGCTTCTCTAATCTCCCGGCCCCACCTCACGGTGTCAAGCATCGCTGAATCACGGTGTCAAGCATCGCTGAATCAGGGTGTCAAGCATCGCTGAGGGGCCAGCGTTCGTGCCTGCATCGCGGCCGGGTGACGACGCCTCAGCGCTGGACGGAAAGGTCCCGTCCACTTGACGCTCAGTCCTTTTCGGTGTCCTTCTCCTTCTCGGTACCTGCCGGAGTGTTGTCTTCGTATTTGGCTTCCGGAATGGCGTCGTCATCCTTGGTGTCAAGGACGCTGTGATAGATCGCGAATTCGCTTTCTTCATCACCCGCTTTCTTATCGACCGGTTCCTCGGTGACCTTGGCCGCCTCGACGATCAAGTCGATGACTTTGCGTTCAACGATCTGGTTTCTCAGCGCGTCCATCTGGCCCTGTTTTTCAAGTCGGGCGCGGACGCGGCGTTCGGGCATGTCGCTTTGCTGGGCGATCAATGCGATTTCGGCATCGTAATCGGATTCATCCGCGTCAACTTTTTCCTCTTCGGCGATCTGTTCCAGGATGAAGTGTTCGCGGAGCGCTGCTTCGGTGGATGCCTGGGCATTCTGTTTCGACGCGTTGACGTAGCGACGGATGCTGTCTTCGTCGAACCCGCTGCGTCGCAGTTCCAGGACTTTACGTTCGAGTTCCCGCATTGTTTGGCGTTTAACCAGCGTGGCGGGAAGTTCAAACTTGGCATCGCCCGATAGAGATTCCACGACCGCTTTGCGCAATTCCTGTTGCGTGCGGTAATCGGCCTGTCGCGTAAGCGAGTCGCGCACGAATTCCCTCAGCTCTTTCTCGGATTCAAAGTCACCGAGTTCTTCGAGGAAGCTGGGCGTCAGCTTGGGGTTTTCACGCTTGAGGACTTCCACGACATGGAACGCTGCGTCGAGTTCCTTCCCGCGAAGATCCTCGTCGGCGGCTCCGTCGGCGACCTTGACCTTACCTTTGCGAGTCTCGGCCTCTTTGACGCCCTTCATCAACTTGCCGAAATCTTCACAAACCGCATCGGTGAAGCTGAGGCGTTTTTCGAGAGTGACCCGCTCTTCGTCCATTTCCGACAACTTCTTGCCATCGAGCGAGAAGGTGGCGGTGATCAGCAGCTTGTCGCCCGGTGCTGCTGGTTCGTCGGTTGCTTCGAGTGAGGCATACTTCGATAGCACGCGGTCAAGAGCTTCCTGGACGTCGTCGTCGCCGATCTTCTCGACGGGCTTGTTCAGCTTGAGCCCTTTCCACTTCGGCGTCTCGAATTCAGGCCGCACCTCAATCTGGAACTGGAATTTGAAGTCGCCCGAATCGGGAATTTGGATCGAGTTGTAATCAAATTCCGGCTCGCCGATCGCGGAGAAGCTTTGAGCCTCGGTGACCTGGGACAGGCTGTCCATCAGCAGCGAACCTTTGACTTGTTCACTGACACGATCCTTGAACTGTTTCTCCACCAACTTTCTCGGTGCGCGCCCGCTTCGGAATCCCGGGACCTGGGCTTCGGGGACCAGTTCGTCGTACGCCTCGTTCATGTAACGTTGCACCTCTGACTGAGGGATCGTGACGATCACCTCGCGGAGGCAGGCTTGGGGGCTTTCAACTTTGACGTCCAGCTCAATGGGAGCTTTTTCTTGTTGAGCGTCGTCTGCGGTCTCGGTTGAGGTAGACATCCTTCGACAGACCTGGTTTGTATCTTGTAGGGGGACAATACTGGCGGGATGCCGCAGGGTTCATTGATCATTCAATCATGCCCAGCGACTCCGCGAACAAGCGGTTCAGTCTATCGCCACGGGATCAACAGCGGCAAGCGGGCAATCAATGATCTCGGCCGCGGCACGCGGGCCGAGCGGTCGTGGTGATCAGGCCTTGCCGCGCGGCAGGTCGCGTTTATAATCTGCGGTTTGATCGGCAATTCATGCGGCTGTAGCTCAGTTGGTAGAGCATCACGTTGCCAACGTGATTGTCGTGGGTTCGAATCCCATCAGCCGCTCTGATTCGATCGAAAGGCGGTCCGCGGAGGCACGACGACAGTCGAACTGGATAGAACGTGCCATACCCTCATCTCGGTCCGATCGCTGTCCATTTTCCACAACGAGTGGAAACCAACGATCAGCTTCAGAAACAGTTTCCCCAGTGGGATCTGAAGCTGATTGAAGAGAAGACGGGGATTTGCCGGCGACACATCGCGGCACCGCGCGAGACCTCGAGCGATCTCGCCGTCATTGCTGCCAATAAGTTGATCGATGACCAGGGAATCGATCGCGGCGACATCGACTTTCTGCTGTTCTGCACCCAGACCCCCGATTATCCGCTGCCGACGACCAGTTGTCTGATCCAGGATCGTTTGGGATTGAGGACGAGTTGCGGCGCTCTCGACTTTAACCTTGGCTGCAGCGGATACGTCTATGGTTTGGCGCTGGCCGATGGTCTGATTCAAAGTGGTGCCGCGAAAAACATTCTGTTTCTGACAGCCGAAACGTACAGCAAATACATTGACGAGGACGACCGCAGCCTGCGGACCATCTTCGGGGACGGTGCCGCAGCGACGTTGATCACCGCGGCGCAGGAACAATCCCTGTGGGGGTTCCAGTTCGGTAGCGATGGCAGCGGCGGTGACATGTTGATTGTCGGCGATGGCGGCGAACGTCATGCCGAGGATGCGATTCCGCCCAGGCATCGCAAACGCTGGAAGAGTCGGCTGTACATGGACGGGCCGAGTTTGATCAGTTTTACCGTCGAGGCGATCCCGCGGTTGATCGACGAAATCCTCGAAAAGAATCAATTGACCGACGACGATATCGCCAAATACCTGATGCATCAGGCAACCTGGAAGATGCTCGACCAGTTACGAAGCCGGATGGGTGTCTCGCCGGAGCGGCTGCCGATCGAACTTGCCGACATTGGTAACACCGTCTCGTGCACCATCCCGATTCTGATCGAGCGGCTGAGAAAACGAGGCCAGCTGGAGCCGAAATCGGTTAATATGCTGGTTGGGTTCGGGGTCGGCTTGTCGTGGGCCGGATGCCTTTGGCGAGACGGATAAGACTCCGGCGATACGAATTTTGGGGATCCGAACAATGACAACAAATCTCTCCGGCCGGTTGTTGATCGCATCGCCTTACTTGACCGATGGCAACTTCATGCGGTCGGTCGTGTTCATGATCCGTCATGATGTCGAAGGCGCCTTCGGGTTGGCGATCAATCGTCCAACGGATCGTCGGTTTCGAGATCTGGTCGAAGTGACCAGCAGTGGCAGCCCGCTCAGGGACGACGATTTCATTTATCGCGGTGGTCCGGTCGAAGGTCCTCTGCTCGCCCTGCATGATCTGGCCGGCGTCGGCGAGCCTTGTGGTCCGTTCGACCCGACCGGCGAACTTCTCTCGCCGGGACAGTCCTACAGCGACGGCGTGAAATACACCGTCCACGATCATCCGGCGGAACCGTGGGGTTCGATGTCGATCGATCTTGGCAACCCGCCCGCATGGATCACCGGGGATGATGACCATTTGCGGATTCTCCTTCGCCGCCCCGACGCGCGCGTGCGATACGTGGCGCACTACAGCGGCTGGGGGCCGGGGCAACTTGACGAGGAACTTCGCGTCGGCGGCTGGCTTGCCGGCGAACC
>JAHELS010000329.1 GCA_024644085.1 Rhodopirellula sp. | reverse complement strand
TTCATGAACCCAGGTGACCTTCGAGTTGCCCACATTGCGTGCGGACAATGCCACGCCAATGAAGTTTTGCAGCTGCGTAAAAGCATGATGACCCACGGGTGCATGCTGTGGGGAGCCGCTCTGTACAACAACGGCGGCACCGACGAGAAGTATTCGCGTTTCGGCGAATCGTACAGCATGAACGGCGCACCGCAGATTCTGCAAACGGTTCCGACGCCGACACCCGACGAGATTCGCAACAAAGGCGTGCTGCCGTTTCTCCAGCCGCTGATTCCCTACCAGGTGACTCACCCGGGCAATGTGCTGCGGATTTTTGAACGGGGCGGACGATTTCGCGCGGAAGTCGGAATCCCGGAGATTCTCGAGGAACCGGGCCGCCCACGCGAACGGTTGAGTAACCGCGGGATGGGGACCGAGAACCGTACCGACCCTGTCTATATCGGATTGGCCAAGACGCGGCTGCTCGACCCGACGCTGAATTTTCTCGGCACTAACGATCATCCTGGCGACTATCGCAGCAGCGGATGCAGTTCGTGTCACGTGTTGTACGCCAACGACCGCAGCCCGACCGCAAGCGGCTTTCTGGCCAAGTACGGCAATCGCGGAACCGCAGCCGCCGAGCGCGACGAGTGGGTCAAGTATGTCGACCCGATGATTCGCAAGGACCAACCGGGACATCCGATCCAACACAAGTTCGAGTTGCGGATGCCGACGAGCCAGTGCATGGTGTGCCACGTGCACCCGGGAACGAACGTGCTCAACAGTTATCTCGGCTACATGTGGTGGGATAACGAAACCGACGGCGAACTGATGTACCCCGAGCACCAGAAACATCTCACCGCCGAGGACTACATCCGCGCGACCGAATCGAACCCGAACGAAGCGGCGGCGCGCGGCCATTGGAGCGATCCGGAATTCCTGGCCAACGTCAGCGACTTGAATCCGCACTTGCGGCACACACAGTTCGCTGATTTCCACGGCCACGGTTGGGTCTACCGCGCGGTCTTCAAGAAGGATCGTCACGGCAATCTGCTCGATTGGAAAAACGACCCCGTAGACGAGCCGGCGACCGAGCAATTGCAGGCCGCCGTCGCACCGACCACCGACAAAGAGAAGCAGAAGGGTGTTTGCCGGCCCGATGCACCGGTTCACCTGCAGGACATTCACATGGAAAAAGGAATGCACTGCACCGATTGCCACTATTACCAGGACAGTCACGGGGACACAAAGCTGTACAGCGAAGTCCGCGCGGCGATCGAAATCCAATGCATCGATTGCCACGGGACCGCGGAACAATCGCTGGTTGAAAAGGTGGAGCAACAACTCGATGCGGGCCAGTCGCCGCGGCTACCGACCAGCGGTCCTGCCGCGCCCGACCGCGGTACAAACCTGTTGACGTTGACGACGACTTTTGACACGCCGCGATTCGAGATCCTGAGGGAACCGGGACAGAAACCAAAACTGATCCAACGAAGCACCGTCGAGCCCGACTTGTATTGGGAAGTCACGCAAACGGCCGATACGATTCGCCCCAACAATGACCACTACAACCCGCGATCGCACGCGGCCAAGTCGGTTCGCATGGGTGATGACGGCAACCTGGTTTGGGGTGGGACATTGCAAGAAGATTTGCAGCGATGTGCGCATCGAAACGAAAACATGTCATGCATCGCTTGTCACAGTTCCTGGAATCCAAGTTGCTTTGGCTGCCATCTGCCTCAGCGAGCAAATATCAAGTCGCCGGAGCTTCACAATAACGGTGACGTCACCCGAAACCGCACCAGTTACAACTTTCAAACGCTTCGGGACGATGTCTTCATGCTCGCCCGCGATGGAAACGTAACCGGTAACCGCATTGGACCTGCTCGCAGCAGTTGCGCGATTCACGTCACCAGCTACAACGCCAACCGCGAATCGATCTACTCGCAACAACAGACCATCAGCGGTGATGGGATGAGCGGAATCGCGTTCAGCACGAACGTGCCGCATACCGTTCGCGGCGGAGCTGGATGGGAAAACGAAGCCGATCCCAACCACGCCGGTGTCTACGAAACCAAAAGCTGTACCGATTGCCATCTCTCGGCCGAAGACGACAACAACGCCATCATGGCCCAACTGCTGATGCAGGGGACGGGATACACGAACTTTATCGGCAAGTACTGCTACGTTGCCGCCGGGGAACATGGGTTCGAGGCAGTCGTTGTGACCGAATCGACCGAACCGCAAGCGGTGATCGGCAGCTCGCTGCATAAGATTGCGTATCCGGAGCACTACAAGGAACACGTCAAGCACAAACGAAAACTCGAACATGCACACGAGCACCCCGGCCGCGACATCATCGAAACGCTGTCGCTGCGATTCCGCAAGCCAGAGATCCTCGATCTCCAGCAACGCGGCGAATACATGTACGCCGCCTGCGGCGAAGGCGGCCTGAGAATCTTTGACATTGCCTTCATGGACGACAAGGCTTTCAGTGAACGAATCACCACAGCACCGGTTTCGCCCGTCGGACAAAGGTTCTATGTGCGAACCGAATTTGCCACCGGAGTCGCCGCTCCGACGACGATCGTGCCCGACCCGACAAGGGTCCAGAACCCGGTCAACGAAGAAGCTCCCATCCACCCGATGTACGCCTACATCTACGTCACCGACCGCGAAGAAGGTTTGATCCTGGTCGGCGCCGGGACGCTGTTGGACGGCAACCCGTTGAACAATTTTCTCGAACGAGAATTGACGTTCAATCCAAATGGAATTCTTGACGGTGCCGAGTCGATCACGATCGTGGGAACCTACGCTTATATCTGTTGCCATGAGGGGCTGGTTGTTGTTGATCTCAGCGATCCGACCTGTCCAAAAGTCACCGGGCACATCGGACACGAAGAACTCGATCATCCACACTCGGTCGCCGTGCAGTTCCGCTACGGATTCGTCACCGATCACGAGGGAGTCAAGGTCATCGATACGAGCGACCTTGCGCACCCACATGTCGTCCATGATGTCCCGCTCCACGATGCTCACGGCATCTATGTCGCACGAACCTACGCTTACGTAGCGGCTGGAAAGCACGGTTTGGCGATTCTCGACATCGAAAACCCGCGGGAAGCCTACGTGGACCAGGTTTACGACGCGGGCGGCTGTATCAATGACGCCCACGACGTGCAACTTGGCATCACCAACGTCAGCCAGTTTGCTTATGTCGCCGACGGCAAGAACGGGTTACGGGTGATCCAATTGACCAGCCCCGAGGTGCCCGGCAATGACGGCTTCTCGCCGCGGCCGATGCCTTACCTGGTGGCGAGCTACAAATTGCCCAAGGAAGGTCATGCGTTGGCGATCAGCCGCGGAATGGATCGTGACCGGGCGGTCGACGAGAGCGGGAACCAGATTGCGGTCTTCGGCCGGGTCGGGGCTCGACCGCTGAGCCGCGAAGAGTCCGAGAAAATGTACCGCCGCGCCGACGGCTCGATCTGGCGGACCAGTGACAATGTTTTTGACGACCGAATCTTCCAGTTTCCGCCCGGCCTGAAACGCTAGCAAATGCTAGGAGTGCGGGTTTGGTGCGGCCGTGGCACTTTACGACCGGCACAACCGGTACGACTGTTATTTGATGCCCTCAGGATCGGTGTTTCGTGAACAAACGGGAGTTACGATCCGAGCCAGGGGAACAATCGGCCGATTCATCTCATACCGGCGAGGGCTGTCCGTGTGGGTAGCCCGATGCTTGGCCGAGCGGGTCGAAGCTGGGAATGTTGTGGTGTGGGATTGCAACGTTTCAGGCATTGACTTTCTCTCGCGGGTTGAAAATAAACGGTGGGGCAGCGCCGGGCGTGTTGCTCCACCGTTTTTTTATACCCATCGAATTTATCGATTGGGTCTCTTCTAATGCCGCGCGGGTTGTGGCATCATGCCTGCCTCATTTGGCGGATTCTCGCGCTCGGCAGGTCGAAGTAGCAGTGACCCACGTTCGCCCCTTTCGAAACGCCGATCTTCCCGTTCTGTTGGACCTGTGGATCCAGCATTGGTCATCGATCGGTCCCCCGCCCGATGTCAGCGAGGCGCGTTTCGAACAGGCAGTGCTCTCGCGTACCTATTTCCAGCCCGCCGCATTGCTGTTGGCCGAGCGAGATGGCAACGTCGAAGCGTGGTGCCACTTCGCACGCTGTCCGGACTCCGCCGAGGTGGGTGTGATTTGTGCGATTTGCATGGCCACCACGTGCATCGACGACGTTGCCAATGACCTCATGGCCGCGGTCAAGTCGCAATTGGCCGGCCAACGCCTCAAAACGGTTTACGTCGGCGTCGTCCGCGACGAAGTTCAGGGATACGTCGGTTTGGATCCCATCGGACATGGAATCGCGGTCCCCACTTCGGATATACGTACCGGCGAGTTGCTCGCTCGCCACGGATTCGAGGTGGAAAAACAGATCAATCGGATGGTGGTATCGACCACTGGTTACCGTCCACCGGTCAGTCGCGCGGCACTTCAGTTCCGACGGACGGCCTGTCTCCAGTCGGAGCCGCTGTTACAGACCAATCGTCGCAAAGCAACCGGGATGTCGCATCTCGACATGGAAACGCACCATCTCGTTGATCGCGGCGGCGAATCGCTTGCTTCGGTTTGTCTCTGGATCAGCGATGCCGAAGCGGAGGTCATGAGGCCATCGCTGGTGATTCTCGATATCGCCGAAGCTCACGCCCGCGGCCGCCTCGATCCGACCGAGAGCTATTTGATCGCATCGGTCATCCAGGGACTGGCCCAGCGGAGGGTCGATACAATGGAAACGGCCGTCGATGCCGATCTCACCGAGTTGGTATCCCAACTTGGCGAGCTAAGATTCCAGGCAACCCAACAGGGTGCGCGGTGGATGCAAACGCTCGATTAGTCGGCGAAACTGCTAGACTTTGTCCCAACAGGTGTCTGACACTCCAAAGGGTCAGACCCCTTGTGAGACAAAGCCAGACTGCCGCCATCCCTTCGGCCATGCGTTCCGCTTCGCGACCCCCAACTCGACCAGGATGTTGACGTGATTCATCGTTTCCAAGCTTTCATGCTTTTGACCACCGCCGTCGCGATTACGTTTGCCGATCAATCGCCGGCCGCGGAAACACAGAAAGAAGATGCAAAGAAAATGGCTTCCGATTCGCCCCTGCTCAAACCCTGGACCGGTCCCTATGGCGGAGTCCCTCCGTGGAACCTGGTGCGCCAGGACGAGTTTGTCGACGCTTTCGATGCGGCGATCGCAATGGCAACCGATGACATCGAAGCGATTGCCAACAACGCGGAGCCACCCACTTTTGAAAACACCATCGAGGCGCTCGAAAAAGCGGCGCGCGCCCTGAACCGGCTCGAGGCGATCTTTTTCGTTCACACCTCCAACCTGAACGTCGGTCCGATTCCAGACATCGAAAAAGTCGTCGTACCGAAACTTTCGGAGTACGAAGACAGTGTTTATCAAAACG
>JAHELS010000091.1 GCA_024644085.1 Rhodopirellula sp. | reverse complement strand
ATGGATACTCCATGCGACAGGGATACAAGTTCCTGCACCATCGCCAATTGGCTGGTCCTCTCGACGGTGACCGGCTGGAAGGAACGCTCGCGGCAGAACGACACGATATGGTCGGACAGGCAGTGCGCCTCGTCGAGTAACACAAAAGGATAGGGCTCGACGTCACTCAGTCGAATCTTCTCCTTTGCGACCAGAGGATGGCCCGGCGGAAGCGCGAGCACCAGTTCTTCCTCAAATAATTCTTCGTATTCGAGGTATTTGACCGGAATGGGCAAGGCAAGCACGGCAAGATCAATTTCCCCTTGGCGGCAACTCTTCAGCAATGCGTCCGTCGTGTTCTCTCGAACGGTGAGCGTTGCCTTGGGGAACTCCTGGGAAAACTTGCGCAACACCTCCGGCAGGAAATAAGGAGCAATGGTTGGGATCGCACCCACTCGCACGCGACCGCTTTGTCCGTCGTCGGTAATCTCAGCCCTGGTGTCCTCCAGAATCGTGAGCACCTGCTGGGCCCGGGACTGCAGCAGTGTTCCCGCATCGGTGAGAGCAACCGAGCGGGTCTTTCGTTCGAACACCGGTTGGCCGAGTTCTTCCTCCAGTTTCTGAATCGATCTGCTGAGGGCGGGCTGCGAAATCGCCAGATCCTCCGCTGCGCGGGTGAAATTCTGTCGCTCTGCCACCCGCAGGAAGTAGCGTAACTGGTCGAGATCCACCGATTTCCACCCTGGATTAATACCTTGAATGCATGAACGCAATGCAGGGAATGCATTGGAATCATACATTGCTCGCCGGTAAACTATCAACTTACTGACACGTCAAACGTAGGCAGGCACCCTCCCTTACATGAACTGACTTTGGCTTCACCGGGTAAGCCAAGAGTGTCCGAAACACCCAATCCAATGCCATCCGAGCCGGTTCGGTTTTACAGGCCGACGCCAGGTCGTTCGGCTCAGTAGCCCGACGCTAGCGCGTTCGGCTCAGTAGCCCGACGCTTGCGTGTTCCGCTCAATAGCCTGGCGCCGGCGAGTTCGGCTCAGTTTTTGCGGGACAGGGCTTGGCCTTTGTTAAGTGTGCTAGCACCGCACACGTTTGTACTTTTAAGTCGTCGACAAAAAGGAAAACACCATGACCCTTCGATCGCACTTCTGTTCTGCTGCGATGCTTCTCATCGCATCGGTGGGCTTTGCCCAGGATCGCCCCGCTGCATCGGGGACCGTAGCTGGAGAGCAAGGCGCACAGGCCACCGAGAAGTGCCCTGTCATGAACGTCTCGATCGGCGCCGGCCACCGCCATACTGCCGCCGGAGCCTATTCCAATCGGGACTGGTGGCCCGAGCAATTGAACCTGGACATCCTTCATCAGAATTCAGCCAGGAGCAACCCGCTCGGAAACGACTTCGATTACGCCGAAGAGTTCAAGAAACTGGACCTCGCTGCGGTGAAAAAGGATCTCGAAGCGTTGATGTCCGATTCGCAGGCATGGTGGCCAGCCGACTACGGGCACTATGGACCCTTCTTCATTCGAATGGCATGGCACAGCGCCGGGACGTATCGGGTCGCCGACGGGCGTGGTGGTTCGAGCGATGGGACGCTGCGATTCGCTCCACTGAACAGCTGGCCCGACAATGCGAATCTTGACAAAGCCCGTCGGTTGCTCTGGCCGATCAAGCAAAAGTACGGCAACAAGATTTCATGGGCGGACCTGATGGTTTTGACCGGCAACGTCGCACTCGAGTCGATGGGATTCGAGACGTTTGGCTTTGCCGGGGGTCGCGAAGATGTCTGGGAGCCGCAGAAGGATGTTTACTGGGGATCGGAAACGGAGTGGCTCGGAGACAAACGATATTCGCTTGACGACGGCTTGGAGAATCCACTCGGCGCGACGCAGATGGGTTTGATCTATGTCAATCCGGAAGGGCCCAAGGGCAAACCCGATCCGCTTGCCGCGGCCAAATCCATTCGTGCAACATTCGGCAACATGGCGATGAACGATGAAGAGACGGTCGCCTTGATCGCCGGTGGTCACACTTTCGGTAAGGCGCACGGAGCGGCCAGTCCGGCCGATAACGTCGGTCGCGAACCCGAAGGTGCCGACATCGCACAGCAAGGTCTCGGATGGGCGAATCGATATGGCAAGGGTAATGCCGGCGACACGATTACCAGCGGTCTCGAGGGAGCCTGGACCACCACGCCCGCCGAGTGGTCGCACGACTATTTCGAACACCTGTTCGCTTACGAGTGGGAACTAACCAAGAGTCCGGCCGGAGCGCAACAGTGGACTCCCAAAGAAGATTCAGCCCAGGGTGTCGTACCGGATGCACACGATCCCAAGAAGTCGCACGCCCCGATGATGTTCACGACCGACCTTGCGTTGAAGATGGATCCGGCCTACGCGAAGATTTCGAAACGGTTCCACGAGCATCCCGAGGATTTCGAGCAAGCCTTTGCCAAGGCCTGGTACAAGCTCACCCATCGGGACATGGGTCCCGTCTCACGTCTGCTCGGACCGGAAGTCGCCAAGCCGCAATTGTGGCAAGACCCGGTTCCGGAAGTTGATCATGAGCTGGTGAACCAGCAGGACATTGCGAAACTCAAACGCACAATCCTTGACTCGGGGCTCTCGATCTCGGAACTCGTCTCCACCGCCTGGGCATCCGCGTCCTCGTTCCGCGGCAGCGATATGCGGGGTGGGGCAAACGGAGCTCGCATTCGCCTGGCTCCGCAAAAGGATTGGGACGTGAACCAGCCGAAAAAACTCGCGAAGGTTGTGGCGAAGCTCGAACAGATCGGTGAGGATTTCAACGGTTCGCAAAACGGCGGCAAGAGAATTTCGCTCGCGGATTTGATCGTGCTCGGTGGATGCGCCGCGGTCGAGGAAGCCGCGAACAAGGCTGGACAGGACCTGACGGTTCCGTTCTCGCCGGGTCGAACCGATGCCACGCAGGAAATGACCGATGTGGATTCATTCGCCGTGCTGGAGCCAGAATCGGACGGGTTCCGCAATTTTCTCGGCAAGCAACTCGATCGGCCCGCGCCCGAGTCGTTGGTCGATCGGGCACAACAGCTCGCGCTTTCGGCTCCGGAGATGGCCGTTCTCGTCGGCGGAATGCGCGTGCTCGATACCAATGCCGGGTCCGGTCCGCTCTCCGAGCTGGGAGTGTTGACGGAGCGTCCAGGCACGTTGAGTAATGATTTCTTTGTGAATCTGCTGGACATGGACACGCACTGGCAGAAGTCACAGGTATGCGACCACTTTTACGAGGGTCGAGACCGGAAAACGGATGAAGTGAAGTGGACTGCTACGTCCGTCGATCTGGTGTTCGGTTCCAACTCGCAGTTGCGGGCCATCGCGGAAGTTTACGCCAGCGACGGCGGACAACCAAAGTTCGTCGACGACTTCGTGGCAGCCTGGAACAAGGTGATGAATCTTGATCGCTTCGATCTTGATCCTGCTGCGCGAAATGGTTCGCAGGCTGTGGCAAGCAACCAACGCTAGGATTTACGTTTAGACGTGGTGAGCCACTCAGTCTTCTAGCGGAGACATCGCTAACGGACAACTGAAAGCGACCCACCCGACCCGCTGGTTCACACCCAGCGGGTCGAGTCATTTACACGCAAACAATCGCCGTGCCGAAGCGGTCCAGCGTGACGGCTTCGGTCAAACGACGTGCCCTTTGGGATCTTCTGCGATCCGGGCCAATCCCCTTCGATTTTTGATCACGTTGGCGCGGTGTTTGCGTTCAAGGATATTTGCTCTGTGAATCGCATGCGGGTGATAGCGAACACAAAACCAGGTTTTTACCCAAGGAAGCATTCTCGAAACCAGCCTTTCTTGTCGTAGAGCGGACGCAGCTGACAGCTGGAAAAAAAGTTGCCTGTACCGGTCGAAATCTTTCCATGGCTGCGTGCCCCTGTGACGCATGTGCATTTTCGCGCTATCGGCTAGGCCGCGTTCGCAAGTGATGGGAATCGATCAATGGAAGTAGGCAACGTCTTCTATGAATTCGCGCTGCTACTGGCGGCTGCCGGAGTCCTGGGGCTGCTTGCGCACCTGCTCAAGCAGCCGTTGATCGTCGCGTTCATTGCCGTCGGAATTCTGGTCGGTCCAGCCGGGCTGAAATGGGTTTCCATCGGCAGCGAAATTGACCTGCTTGCCAAGACCGGTATCGCATTGCTGTTGTTTACGGTTGGTTTGAAGCTCGATTTAAACGTGATTCGCACGATGGGGCCGGTATCGCTGGCCACCGGTCTTGGGCAGGTCACGTTCACCTCGGTGATCGGTTTCCTGATCTGCATCGCGATGGGACTCTCGCATATCGCATCGCTTTACGTAGCAGTGGCCCTGACGTTCTCCAGCACGATCATCATCGTCAAACTCTTGTCTGACAAACGCGAGATTGACTCGTTGCACGGTCGCATCGCTGTTGGTTTCCTGATCGTCCAGGACTTGGTGGTGGTGATGGTGATGATCGCGTTGACTGCGTTCGGGGCAAGCACCGGCGTTCATTGGATGCAGGGCATCACATTGGTGTTTCTTAAGGGGATCGGTCTGTTGATCGTCCTCGGTCTGCTCATGCGATACGTCTTGCCGGAATTGTTTCGTCATGCCGCTCGCTCGGCCGAGTTGCTGACCGCTCTGGCAATCGGCTGGGCAGTCGCGTTGGCTGCGATCGGTGACTGGCTCGGTTTCAGCAAAGAGGTGGGCGCGTTTTTGGCAGGTGTTTCGCTGGCTGGGTTACCGCACCGGGAAGCTCTCGGATCGCGCCTGGTGGGCATGCGGGACTTCTTGTTGCTTTTCTTTTTTGTCGATTTGGGAGCCCATCTCAAGCTCAGCCTGATCGGTTCGCAACTGATGCCTTCGGTCGTGTTGTCGCTGTTCGTGCTGATCGGCAATCCTTTGATCGTGATGATCATCATGGGCCTGATGGGATATCGAAAACGAACCGGTTTTCTGGCTGGATTGACGGTGGCACAAATCAGCGAATTCTCCTTGATGCTCGGTGCCCTTGGAAAAAGCCTTGGACATATCACCGGCGAGGTCCTGGCACTGATCACGCTGGTCGGCTTGATCACAATCACGCTCTCCACCTACATGATTCTCTACTCGCATGTGCTGTACGATTCTCTGGCGACGCATCTGTCGTGGCTGGAGAAAAAGGATCCATTCCGCGAGGTCGCATTGGAAACAACTACGGAACCGTCGCGCGGATTTGACACGATTGTTTTCGGTTTGGGGCGATTCGGAATTCATCTTTCATGCGAGTTGACGCGGCGCGGACAACGTGTGCTCGGTGTCGATTTCGATCCTGACGTCGTGCATCGGCTACGCGAGTCGGACCAGGCCGTGGTTTATGGAGATGCGGAGGACCCCGAGTTTGCCTCGACGCTGCCGCTCTCGCGAGCTCGTTGGGTGGTCAGTTCGGTGCCGCAGCTTTCGGTGAACCTTGCGCTACTGCATGCGCTTTCACGCTACGGCTATACCGGTTCGGTCGCAGCGACCGCGCACAATGAGCGTGATGCCGCCAAACTAACAGAGGCAGGCAGCAGCCTGATACTGTTGCCATTTGTGGACGCCGCCAAGGAAGCGGTTGACGAACTTGTTCAGCGCTCTCAATCATCTTCAGAGAATCAATAAGTACCACAAATGAATTCGCCTTTAATACTGAACCGATAGCGCGAGCCAGGACCCTCCCAACACGATGTCTCCTCCCGCCTGAGCCCGACGCTCGCGTTTGCGGCCGGAGTGATAAGAGTCCGTGGTGGAAATCGTCCCGTAGCAACGATGCCCGGCGATTGTGAATCCATCTTTTGAATTGCCAGCCGCTCAGGGCGATATCGACAGTGTTCGCGTGAACGGGCGCTACCCGGTTTGGGGGGGCGATCGATTTGCCCGGACAATCGATGCTTGTGAAGCTTGATTCTCATCTCTGGCCGAATCACTCTGGCTGGCATGCGAAAATTCATGCTCAACTTCACGCCGACAGGCATGATTCCGACCAAGGAGATGACGCCTCACGTTCCGGTCACCGTCGATGAGATCGTCACGGAAGTCAACGACGTTGTAAAACTGGGTGTGGCGATGGTGCACCTGCATGCCCGCGATCCGCAAACCGGAAAGCCGACGTATAAGAAAGAAATCTATCGCGACATTGTTCGCGGTATCCGGAGTGAACATCCCGAACTGATTATCTGTTTGTCGACCAGCGGTCGCGACTTCAGCGAGTTCGAAAAACGCTCGCAATGTCTCGAGCTTGAAGGCACGCTTCGACCGGACTTCGGTAGTCTGACACTGAGTTCGCTGAACTTCAATCGACAGGCAAGCGTCAACGCGCCGAAGATGATTCAAGACCTTGCCGCGAAAATGCTGGATCTGGGTATTCGTCCGGAATTGGAAGCCTTTGATCTGGGTATGATCAATTACGCAAAGTACTTGATCAAAAAGGAACTGATCAAACCTCCTTACTACTTCAATCTGATCCTTGGAAACATCGCCTGTGCCCAGGCCGATATCCTCCATCTCGGTCTGATGATCCGGGAGTTGCCGGAAAACTCCGTATGGTCTGTCGGGGCCGTCGGCGACTCTCAGTTGAAAATGAACATCCAGGGGATTCTCGCCGGAGGAGGAGTCCGCGTTGGGCTCGAGGACAACATTTGGTGGGACGAGGATCGGACGACACTCGCATCGAACAAGTGTCTTGTCGAGCGCTTGGTGAACACGGCCGAAGTTCTGGGTTACTCGCCGTATACTCCCGCGGAAGCCCGCCAACTCCTTCAACTCGCTTGACGCGACTGCCATGAATCTCGTCGTGCGAGTCAAAGAACATCGTTGGCTTGGCCCCGCCTATCGCAAGCTGACTTCGGTTGTCGAGGTAGTGCCGTTTTACCTGATGCTCGAAGAGATGCCTGACATGGATTTGCGAGAAGTCCAGCCCGGCATCAGCCCCCTCGAGGAAAGCTTCCTCACCCTGCCCCAGGTGCAGCAGCTCGCCGAGAATCCGGAGGTACCTGAAGATGTCGAAGAACTCACCAAGCGCTTCCACGACGGCTGCCTTTGCCTGGGTGTCTGGCATGACGGAGCCCTCGCCGCCTACTCCTGGTGCAACCTGAAAGAGTGCAACTACAGCGAAAGGCTCGTGTTTCCGCTCGGCGAAGACGAAGCTTATTTATTCGATGCACGCACCTTTGCGACGTTCCGCGGAAAGAAATTGGCAGGTTATGTGCGGTACCGGCTTTACCAGGAATTAAACGACCTGGGACGAAAGCGTTTCTACAGCACGTCCTCCTTCCTGAATAAATCTGCGCTGCGATTCAAGGAACGTCTTTGCGCAAGGCGCGTTCGGCTTTACACCTACATCGGGCTGTTTCAAAAACTACATGCAAGTGTTCCGCTCAGGCGTTATTCCAGGAGCGACGATCCGACCTGCATCTAAGCGAAACGATCACAGTTCGCGATACAGTTTTCCCAGATCCGTGTGTTCGCCGAGGTAGACGACGCCCATACCGCCTTTGCCCAGTGGCCGCAGCAATCGATAGCTGCCGAGGTAGAATCCCTTCGACTTTCCCGCCAGAAGCTTGTTCGCCTGCCATCGCGTGAGAATGCCGGCGCCCACCAGTCCGTCGGCCAACAGCGCCGGGGTGAAGTGTTCGCTCTCGGCCATCAGCGAAACCACGACCTTTATCAGGCCGTCGACTTCAACCAGCCGGGCCGCGAGTGCGCGACGGACGAAAGATCGCGTCGCCTGATCCAGAACCGGTCGTGGTGCGAGGGATAAACTGGCTTGCATCTAAGCTCACCAATTGGTGTCCGCATGATTGTCCAAATCATCCCATCGGCCGCAAAGTCCGGATTCACTCACCGAAGTCAATGCGCACCTATCGAATGCCTCGCAAACGCCACTGAACCAATGCATCAGCCCCTCAATCGTCCGATGTGAAAAATAGATGAACAATTCAAGCGCAGTTCTTCACAAAACGAAACCTGAAGTCCGCGTCAAGCCGAACGCAAACTTGAGCCATTGGCCTCCCGCAGTCGCGGCATTCTGTGCGTGAAACTGGAAAGCTTGATTTTGCGTGTTGACTGTTGTGATTGCCTCGCGAAGATTCCGATCGACACCGAATGGATTCCCCTTGGAGGTAATGAATATGTGGGCTCGATTGTTGTACGGTGGTGGACTCGCGCTGGTTGCCGCTCATTTGTTCGCTCAAGGACATGTCTGCGGGCCCGGATGCTCGGGATCGGGAATGGGATACCAGGCTGCACCGCGCTTGCGCGACACCGCGCCGATGCCACCGAATCTTGAGTCAGCGTACTCGCGCAGCCGTCAATCGAACGCATTCATCGATCCTCGCGCGATGATGCGTACACTTGCTGCTCCCTTCGCTCCGCGGCAATGGTCGCAGCAACCTCGGGCATTTGGTTCGCCAATGGCAGAGTATCCCCGCCGCGGTCACGGGCGACTGCACGATCAAGCGTCCAGGCCGCAACGTAACCTCGATCCTTTTCGACGGTATGAAACTCCGCAACGCGGCTTCGACCGACCGCCAGCAAGTGAAGACTTACGACCGATCCCGCAACCGTCGCTGACGCCTCAAACCGGAGGAGTTCGCGGCACCAGTTCGTTGCGCATGCCCGAGCGGCAACCTTGGTCATCGCGGCGCTTGCCAATGTCGCCCGAGCGTCGTGCGGAAGGCTGGAAAATCTGACCCGTTTTGCCCAGCCGAGCCGCGCGCCAGCAATTCCGCGGGCGGCGGTGAATTTACGGTGAAAATCTGCCGATCGTCCCAACCGCGCTGGGCCGGGCCGAATCACTCGTGACTTCCCCGCGGGATTCTTGATACAGATGATACCTCGTCAACCGAGCCCGCCCGTTACTCACGCAAGTTTCGATTGAACATGAATTTTCAACACACCGCGCCATCATTGAAGTCGATGGGCCAGCATGCTTTGGACGCGGGTACGCTCCGCGAAGAAAGTGAACTGACACGAGTCGAAATCGGCTCGACCAAGAGGGCCTTTCTGAATGTGATCCGTAGCCGCGCAGACATTGGCGTCAACGCATTCCTTGATGGCGATACCGTGATCGGGCGCAACGCGGCTTGCACCTTTCAACTCCACGACCTCAAAGTGTCGGGTTATCACGCGTCGATCGCGCCCAACAACACTGGCCAGTACATTCTCGAAGACTTGAATTCGACCAATGGAACGCGAGTCGGCGGAAAAGCAGTCCGTGGTCGTGTGCCGCTGAGCGATGGCGACAAAATTTTCGTCGGCGAAACGGTCATTCGTTTTTCACTGGCCGATGAATTTGATATCGACTTTCACAGCGAAGTCGCAACCCTTGTTGGAACCGATCCGCTTACCGACCTGCCATCAAAGCGTCGATTTGATGAAGCGTTGGAATTCGCGATTCAAAGTTCGGCAAGGCACGATGCTTCGCTGGCCATGTTGATGATGGACATGGACGGAGTCAAACAGATCAACGACACCCACGGCCATCTCTACGGCGCGCATGTCATCGGCGAAACGGGGCGACTGATCGCCAAGGTCCTTGGATCGAGTGGACAAGCCTGCCGATTCGGTGGCGACGAGTTCAGTGCGTTCCTGCCAGGCCACGATCTCACCTCGGCGTGTTCGATCGGAGAACGGATTCGCAAGGCGGTCGAATCAGCGGGCTTTGAAAAAGATGGCATCCCCCTTTGTCCCACGATCAGCATCGGGGTGTCGTGCTATCCCAGCAGCGCCGCCGACTCTTTGTCGCTGATCACCACTGCCGACGCAGCGCTCTATCGAGCCAAAGCACGAGGAAAGAACTGCGTCGCCACGTAGGTTCACGTCTTCTCCGGCAACGTCCGCGGCAGTGCTCGCGGCGCAGTTTCGATTCCCCAAGTCGAGTCGCCCGAGAAATCTCCGATACAGACGTCGTAGTTCGTTCTCCTGATCGTGGGAAGTCACCCCCAGGATCGCTCGGGTAACGTTAGCTCGGGACCTCTGTCCATTTTGCGGGACGCGCGGTTAGCGGCCGAGCACGGCATGCGTCTGATGGCGACCGAAACTGCGCTCGAATGGCTCCGCAGCACGGAGGTCGCTAACACTCGTCGATTGTCCAACGCCCGCAGTCGACTTCCCTGTATCATTACTGCGAGTGGTTCAGATCCGATAGGATTGGTGATACGGATCGAGGTGTGCTTTCGCAGCCGCGGAGATCGCAAAACTTGGACAATCACAGTAAATCGAATTCTTCGTCGCTTGCACTGATGCTTGGTGGGGGCGGAGCGCGGGCAGCTTATCAGGTAGGTGTGCTACGCGCGATCGCGCGCCGACATCCACAGCTTCAGATTCCGCTATTGACGGGTGTTTCGGCGGGAGCGATCAACATTTCACATCTTGCCAGTTTCGAAGGTAGCCTCGAGGAAAGTGTCGAGGCCTTAGCCGATCTTTGGCAGAATCTGCAATTAGAAAACGTTTTCCGAACCGCTGGAGCGTCGCTGTTATGGAGAGCGTTCAAAGTCGGCTTGCGACTGAGCTTCGGTCTGCCCTCATTTCTTGAGCCGGTGCACGGCATGGTCGATACGCAACCGCTGCGCGAGTACCTCTACCAAAGTCTGCAAACCGACGACGGCGTGTTGATGGGAATCGACCGGAATCTTGCCGCGGGTCGATTACAGGGCGTTGCGTTGACCGCCAATTCATATGCAACAGGTGATACGGTTGTGTTTTTCCGAGGTCACGAGATCGACGCTTGGGAGCGCCCCAGACGCAAGAGTGTTGAAACGCGATTGACGATCGAACACATCATGGCCTCATCCTCCCTGCCGCTCTTGTTTCCGCCAGTCCGTGTCGGCGACCAATGGTACGGTGACGGCGGGATCCGGCTCAACAGCCCGCTCGGCCCCGCCGTGCATATGGGGGCCAATCGTCTGCTGGTGATATCAACGCACTTCCAGGGAACCAGCGAGACGCCGCCGTCTGTGCCCGAACCACCGTCACCAGCCACCGTGCTGGCAACGATGTACAACGCGCTGTTTCTGGATCAACTCGACCAGGATATCCACCACATGACACGGACGAACCAACTTGTTCAACATCTCAGCCCAGAGCTACGCAACGACCTTCGCGAAGTCGGGCTGCTAGTCATCCAACCATCCATCGACATCGGCGCGATTGCGTTTGAGCTTAAAGATCGTGTCCCGCGAACCTTTCGCCATCTGCTGAAGCGATTGGGTAGTGGTCAGTCAAGCAGCGAAGACTTGCTGAGCACGATGTTGTTTCACCCCGACTACGTCCAGCGGTTGATGGAAATCGGCCAGCATGATGGTGAATCCCAAGCCGATCGGATCGCCGTTTTTCTGTCTGACGCGTAGGATCTGGATTGGCAATCGCAAAGCAGCACATCCGGCGAATCTCCGACGGGTCGACGGTACGTTCAATATGGAGAACAGGGTTACACGCCTCCGTTGTTTGTCCGCGAATTGAAAAAGCTCGGATCGGGATTGGCGGCACCGTACGCCTTTCTCGCGCATCAAAACGTCGGATGAACGCGCTACAATACAATGGACAATTCGCCGGCCGGGCTGACTTGAACGGCAATCCCGCTTCGTTTCGGCCGCGAATGACCTTGCATTGGAATCGACCGATGAACTCCGATTTCCTGGCGACCCACGCCATTTTGGCTCGGCGATATTTTTTCAAGCTTGGTGCGGCGGGCATGCTCGCAATGCGGAATCATCCTTTGCTCGCCGATGACACGCGCGATGATCCATTGGCCACCGCGATCGCGTCGCTCGAGTCGTGGCTTACCCGCCAAGAGGATTTTCAAGACGTGTCGCGCGGTAATCCCAAACCGCACCAGTTGCCGGAATCCAAAAAACAGGAGGTTGGATTGACTCGGGACACGTGGCGGCTGGAGGTTATCAGCGATGAACAACACCCCGCTCGTATGCGATCGCCACTCACCAAGACCGACGATACGGCGCTCGACTTCGATGCCTTGATCGAACTCGGGAAAACCCACGCGGTTCGCTTTGCCAAAGTGATGACCTGTCTGAACATCGGCTGTCCGTTGGGCACCGGGATCTGGGAAGGCGTGCCGCTGCGGGATGTGCTTTGGATGACGCAACCGGTCCAGGATTTGCGACGTGTTTTTTATTACGGGTATCACAACGACGATGAGAGCCAGATGTTTCGCAGTTCATTGCCGGTCGGTCGTGTGCTGGAAGATCCGTTCGATCTTCCGCCCGTGATTCTTTGTTACAAGCTCAATGGCGATTGGCTTTCTTCCGAACGTGGAGGTCCGGTGCGCATCGTTGTGCCCGAAGCCTACGGATTCAAGAGCATCAAATGGTTATCCCACGTTGTGCTTTCCAACATTCCCCACGCGAACGACACCTATGGTGAGAAAAATAACGATGTCGACAGCCCGCTCAAAACGTTCTGCGACTTGTTTCCGATTGCCAACGAACTGAAGGCTGGTGCCCCGATACCACTGACCGGATGGGCGCAAGTGGGGATTTCCGGTTTGACGAAAGTCCAGGTCTGGATTCACAACGATGACGATCCGGAAGATGATCGGTATTCCACCGACGCACCCTATTTCGCCAAGGCACCATGGCGCGATGCACAGATTCTCGATCCGCCCGACGATTGGGGTGGCGGGATCCCGGATGGGAAAATTCCAGGAAACACAATTGGGTTTGACGAAAACGGCGACCCAGGAACGTGGCCGATGCGGCTGACCAAGGCGCACTGGGCCATGCTTCATCCGGGATTGCCGGCCGGAAAATACACGATCCGATGCCGCACGATAGACGCGAAAGACGTTGCACAACCGATGCCCCGGCCCTTCCGAAAATCAGGACACGCCGCGATCCAGTCGTATCGAATCACCATCCGTTAAACTTAGGTTTCAACGTCGTGTCCCTGGTGGACATCGGACTCCATGGACACCGTCAAGTCGATTCGTCGCCGCAACTGTCTAGCCAGCCTCGACCTCTCGATCGCTGCTCTTCGCGAGCCTGGTTCGTCGCTGCAACGATCCTCCACCTCCTGTCCCGCAAACCGATGTCACTGCGAGTGGCGGCCTGGAGCAAGGTGATGAATCTCGATCGCTGCGACCTTGATCCCCTGATGCGAAATGATTCTGAGGCTTTGGCACGCAACCAACGCAAGGTATCGGTATGACCGTTGTGAGCCACTCCGCTTTTCTAAGCGAGAACTCGTCACCGGACAGCTGTAAGTGAACAACCCGGCCCGCTGATTCACCCCAGCGGGTCGTGTCATCGCCACGCGAAAAATCGCCGTGCTGTAACGTTCGCAAGGCTGTTGTTCGTCGTATTTGTTCTGGGGAGACAGGGCTAAAGCACATCGAGCAGCTCGGCCACACTGCCGAGAGTCAAGTCTGGTTGGACCTCGGCATCTGCCGACGGCGCGTGAGGCGTCTTGCCTGATAGAACCAGAATTCCCCGTAAACCAACTTTCTGCGCACCGCCCACATCAGACTCCAAGTCATCCCCGATCATGGCAACTTCACCAGCTTCGAGTCCAATCAGGTCGAGAGCGGAGTGAACGAATTCTGCCGATGGCTTGCCCGTCGTAACCGCTTTTCTTCCACTGGCGTATTCCAGCATTTCGACAAATGATCCCGCATCCAGGCTCATACCACCGGAATCGCGGAAGTAACGACTGCGTGACATCGTTACGAAATGAGCTCCGGAAAGTAGCAGTCGAAAGGCGGTGTTTAAATGCTGGAACGTAATCAGGTTTCCCATGTCGCCCACGACGACTGCTTCGGCATGATCTTCGGTTTGCGGATGCCCGGCAAAATCTTCTATCAGTCGCGGCCTGGTCAAGAAAAAGCAAGGGCCGATCGATTCCCGATCAAGATATCCCTTGGTCGCGATCGGAGCGGTCAACACGAGGCCAGGATCGATTTCCAGTCCTTTCTCTCGAATCCGGGCCAGCACTTCCGAGCGTGGTCGACTGGTAATGTTGGTGACGAACGCGTGCGGCAAATCACGCTCCCGCAATCGGTGGACAAACTCTCCAGCGCCTGGAATCAATTCGTTACCAACGTAAAGCGTCCCGTCCAGGTCAATCAGGAACCCTTTGGTGGCGCCGATTACATCGTTCATACTAGTCGTCGGCATGAATTCACTTCGATTCAATGAGAATGGACTTCCCCGACCTTGTTGCAACCTTTGTACCACTCGCGTGAAAGGAAGCAATTCGTCCAAGGAGGTGGCAGGCTCGATCAAAATCGCAGAATGTCGACACGTGATGCACAAGAATGAGGCATCGTTATTCCTCTCCGGGCGACCAGAGGATTCTGCATCAGGCCAATTGCAGTGGTTGTCCCGCTGTCGTGTCCCTACGGCGAACTTCTGGCCATTATCTGAAAGCCTCTCAAGTTCGGCGCACGATGTGCTTGTGAGGCGTGCTTCTGAGGCCGCTTCTCCAATCGCATTGCATCCCAGAGGCCTATTTGGTGACGCGTATTTGGTTTTGTTGAACGGTATCTTGACTCGTGAGCATAGGAACGCTCGACCATGGCTGTCCAAGAAACAACTTCCAAAAATCATCATGCTAATGAACAAAAACGGGTGCAGTTCAACGCCAACCGCCCGTTATTGGTGCAAAAGTTTTCGGTTGCATCCAAAGAGCTACGAAATCTGCCCAGCAGTACCGAGGTAAGTGCACTCAGTACGATTGACTTCTACGTCGACGGTAAAGGTTCGGATCGAAGACCAGTTGGTCAAATGTCACCAGAGGAACCCGAAGGTCGGTTGTTCAATACAAAAGGCGAACCTGTGATCTTGGCGTCTGGAGAACAGCATCGTTATCTTGATGAGCGAAAACGAAAAGAACAGGACCCCAATGGCAAATATGAATTCTTGAAATCAGTTGAACAGCAACATGGTGGACCATTGAGGTTCGAACGCTGGTACATCGATCTATTCTCGGAAGATCGATTGAGAGATGCTCAAATGGCAGACTTCATTGACATGAACGAGCAACTCAGGAGCGTCTACGGCAGCCGAGAAATACGGAAAACCCCAAGTAGTCAGGAATACTACGATCAAAAGCACGGAATCTCGCAGGTAAATCTAGATGACAATGCTGCGACGCAATGAACGGTGACTCACGAATTTCGGTCCGTGATGCCGTTGAAGGAGACGTGGAGCAAATCCGCAGCATCTTCCAGGCGGCCTACGGTGATGATTATGCTTTCCCACATTTTTTTGACGCAACCTATCTGAAGAAACAAATCTTCAGTGATGATTGTTTGATGCTAGTTGCGGCCGACGAATCCAGCGGCAAATTGCTGGGCACAGGATCGGTTGTCTTTGATGTGGGCGCGTTTACAGATTTGTTAGGTGAATTTGGCAGACTTGTGGTACATCCCGAGGGACGCGGGCATGGAATCGCAACTGAATTGATGAAAGCGCGATTGGCGCGTGTGGGAGAACACCTGCACGTTGGATTGGCTGATAATCGTGTCGAGCATGTCTACTCGCAGAAAATCTCGTTGCATCACGGTTTTGCACCGGTAGGCTACTTGCCGATTCATAACGGTGAGCCAGTCGCGTTGTTCGCACGCTTTTTCAACGACTCGCTGGATCTTCGCCGGAATCACCCGCATGTTGCCCCGGCGATTCATTGGCTGGCCGATGCGGCGATGCGAAATGTGGGCCTGGCGTGTGATGCGATTGTCGACGAATCTGCAGCTGCCTATCCCTCCGATGGCGTCTTCGAAGTCGAGGAGATGACAGCCCAGGGATATGCAAGGCTGTTGCGGTTTGAACGTGGTCGATTGCGAAATCGCGACATCTTTGGTCCGGTCAAACTTCATTTCGGATCTCGTGCTCTGCAACGTCACAATACGAACTACCTCCTGGCCAAATACGAAGGACAGCTGGTAGGCGCAATCGGCTACTCACGCGATCCAAACATCGACAATGCCGTCCGTATTTTTGAACTGATTTACTTGAACGAACGACCAGTTCGGTATCTCCTCTCACAACTGGAAAATCGATGTCAGACATGGGGCGTTGACTACATCGAAACCGACGTTAGTGCGGATGCGCCACGGATGCAAAAGACATTACTGGAACTTGGTTTCCTGCCCTTGGCGTATGTTCCAGCTGGCGTTTTTCACTATGTCGAGCGACTCGATGTGGTGCGAATGGCGCGTTACTTCGTGCCGCTCTCCATGGACAACGTCCGCTTGGTCGAGGCGATGCAGCCAATCGCGCATCATGTACTCGATAACTTCAATTCTCAGTGGATCGAACCCCTGCTCGCCGCAGCGCTACCTCAAACCTTCCTCTTTCGGGGGCTTAACGGGGAACAGACCGCCTGTTTGGCCAATCTGTTTCAACAAGTGACGTTCACCGCGAATCAATTGATTGCGCGTCAAGGTGCTCGTGACGGCAAAGCCTACGTGCTAATCGACGGCACGGCTCAAATTTTCGTTGACGAGAGTGCCACCGATGTTGTCCGCAGCGGAGAGTTCCTGGGTGAATTGTCGCTGCTGAATCACGCTCCACACAGCGCTGATGTTCGGGCACTCGAATCCTGTGAATTGGCGATGATAAAGAACGAAGACCTCATCAAGCTGATCCGAACTCGAGGTGACGTCGGCTGCATTCTCTATCGGAACTTGGCCATGGGCCTTGGCGCCAAACTCAAGCGTTCGGCAACACATTCGCTATATTGATCTGAGGCATCGGCGATGCTCTTCGCTTCTGTCTTTAGACGTCTTGGTGTAACGAACGCGCAGTGCGCTTCATGAACAGCCACTTGCCCGATCCAATGGCGAATCAGCGCGACTTCTTCGTCCCTAAGTTCTGATCGACGCACCGTCCACGCGCACATCGGCACACAGTCGCCAGTCCGCTAAACTGAGGTTCAACGTCGTGTCACTGGTGGGCATGGCTCACCGAACAGCGTCGATTCGATTCGTCGCCGCAACTAGCGTGCAAGCATGATGAGCTCGTCATGAGCCGTGAATGTCGCGATTAGAAGTTGAGAAGGATGCCGATCATGAGGCAATCGTTTCGTCGCTATGCTTTTCCTTGGCTGATTGTTTCATTGCTCTTGTGCGGCGTTGCCCACGGTGACTCTTGGGGACCGCCTGAGAAAGAACACTTCTCTGCCAACGAGAAGTGGGTCCTGAAGGTTGGCTGGCGTGGTAACAGGACGCTCTCGCTTTGCGAAGTGACCGACGACGGACTCAAGGAACATTGGCGACGTGGATATGTCGAACGCGTCTTCCCCCCGCACCGCGCCTATGTGACCAACGATGGCAAGTACGTTGTCCTGCGGGACGTGTATCACAATCTCGGTCATGGCCAGGTGATCGTCATACTCGGCGACGGTGGAAAGATTCTTGGTAGTTATCGGCTCGATGAGTTTCTGCCGCAGGCCGAAATCCTGAGGGCCGAACGCACCGTATCGTCGCTTTGGTGGAACGTAGGCGCGAAGTTTTTCTTCCTCGAGGATGACCGACAATTCGCGCTGATCACCCGTTTCGGAACAGTGCGATGTTTTGACCTGGCCACCGGAAAGCTACTCGATTTGCACGAAGTGCCATGGGAGAAAATTGCCGACGTCGTCCGCCCTCAGGCAAACGCTTGGATCGAAAGCGAAAACTCCCAGAAGAAGATTTGCGGGATCCGGTTGATGGAAGGCATCGGGCTCAACAGCGCCATTCCACTCCTGGAACGACTCTTTCACGACAAGTCACCTACAGGGACCGCGCAGTACGACGAACGACCGCGCGTCGATTCGTATGGCGTGCAACTGGCATCCGCACAAGCCCTGACTAAATTGATTAGCGCCCGTGCGATACCGATCATCGAAAAGGAGTTGCCAGAGGCAAACTGGCACATGAAAGGACAACTGCTCGAAGTCCTTGCCGAAATTGACACCGACGGTTTCAAGATCGTCCAGACGCCTGAGTCGGCTACGATCCGGCAAATGTGGAAGCGACTGGCAGAGCATCCGGCCAGCGACATTCGCTACCCTGCCCTTTGCCAACTTCTGTATCGGGATGACGGAACCTATCTCCTTGATCACCCGGAATTAATCGCGTCCAAGGATGACTCGGTGCGCAGCGCATCGGTAAGACTTCTGGCAACCGTCAAGTCGCCCCGCGCACTGATGCTGCTGCGTCAAGGAATCCTTGACGAAAACGCATCGATCCGGCGTTCAGCAATACGGGCGTTCATTGACATCGATCCACCCGACGTCGTAGAGATTCTGACTGATTACCTCGAGGATGAGTCGAGCTTAATACGCATGGATGTGATTTGCGAGCTGGTATCCAGGGGGAACGTCGCAGCCACCGCGAAGCTGCGAACAACGATCGCAGCCTGGACAGCCGTCGTTGGTGACAATCAGAATTGGGCTCGCCAGCATGAGATCGAAACGCTCTGCAAGCTCGTTGCGGACCTGAAGGTGCACGAGGTCAAAGACGACCTGGTCCGTGTCCGGTCGCTTGACCTTGCGGCGAGTCCGGCGTTTGTCCACGGAGCAATCGCGGCGCTTGGCGATGATACGTCACTCGGCCAATTGCATCGAATGACCAGAGCAGGCAAGACGTATGATCGTGCTCGTGCGATTGAGATGTGCCGGTACCTCGCGGACCCACAATCCGCGGCTCTTGTGAAGGGTGCCGCAGAAAGTGGGGCGCACAGCCTGCGGCACGCCGCCACGAAAGAGCTGACAAGGTTCTAGTTCGGTGCAAGCTATTCCTCTTCGACGCAGTACAAGTGCTCCGCACCGCGAAGGAACAACTGCTTTCCTGCCACAGCGGGAGAGGCGTCGAACGTATCGTCGAGTTGATTGGCGGCAATGACCTTCATCTGAGATGAACGCTCCAGAACCAACGTCGTGCCGTTTCGGCCAATGATGTAGACACGACCGGCCGCGCCGACCGGAGATGCATAGATGTTCGATAGCTGGCCGATCCGCTCGGGACCAAAGGCGGCCTCTCCCGTTTTGGAATCGAGGCAAGTAAGAATCGACTGGTTCGATTGGTTGTAGAAGAGCAACCCATCGTAGAGCAGCGGAGAAGGTATGTACGGGGTACCGCGGTCTGTCTTCCAGCGGATCTTGTCGCTACCGGAAATATCACCGGTCTGTGTCAGCGAAATCGCCATCGCCGCGTAGCCCTGGTAGCCACTCATGCAGATCACGTAGTCGCCATCAATGACCGGGCACGGGATGACGTTCCCGGTCAAGCCACTGCATTGCCAGATGATCTCGCCGGAGTCGAGGTCGTAGCTGCGCACCGCGTTGGATGCCGCGGTAATGACTTGCGTTTTGCCACTATGCTCGATCACCCGTGGCGTTGCCCAGGCGTTGTCTTCGTCCCGCTTTCGCTTCCAAAGTGTGTCACCCGATTCGGCATCAAGTACCTCGATCGTGCTCTGTCCGGCATGGTCGCGAACGATCACCAGTTTGCCGTCGTGCAGTACCGGTGAACAACCTTCGCCGAGACTGGACCCAACTTTCGCTTCGCCAAGGTCCCGCTCCCAAAGTTTCTTGCCGTCAAGGTCGTAGCAATACAGACCAGCCGAGCCGAACCAGCAAAACAGATGGTTTCCATCGGTCGTAGGTGAAGCCGATGCGAAATCGTTGTCGTTATGGGCGCCCTCGTGAGGAATCTTTGTGGTCGCGACCTGGCGCCACAATTCTTGACCCGTATTGCGATCAAGACACAGCACAACAAATTCGTGCTGAGCATTGGGACGCTTGATGTCGAAAAAGTTTGTCTTGGGTTGATCTTCCGGGTCGGGAATGGATCGGTCTTTCACACCGGTATTGATCGCTGTCAACACAAAGACTTTGTCGCCCCAAACAATGGGCGTGGAAGTTCCCCTGCCATCGATCGCAACCTTCCATTTGACGTTCTTTTCTTCACTCCACTCGACCGGTGGATTCGCCGTCGGGGAAACGCCGGTGGCATCCGGCCCCCGCCATTGGTGCCAGTTGTCTGAAAACGTGTCGCCCTCGGCCGAGGAGTGAAAACTCATTGCCGCAACGAAGGTGACAAGGAGGAGTTTCGGTTTCATGGGTGTTGTTCGCTCTGTCGTAGTGAATCTCGTAAGGAGTTATGGGTGTCAGCTCGCGGGCCGAAAGTCTTGACGACTCTTGCCACTGGTTTTGTGTTGCGTTGAACGGTAATACGTGGTGGCGGACATCCTGCCGAAGTCGCTACGAGATCTGGAGCGTGCCTGTGCTGGTCCCAAACCGTTCTGTCTCGATTCCAATGTTGTTCAGAAGGTTCACGAACAGGTTGCACAACGGAGTGTTTCTCGATTCATTGTGGGTCACGTATCGCCCATGGTCGTATCCGCCACCTGCAACGAAGATCGGCAAATTGCTCGGGTCGTGCGCGTTGGCGTTGCCAAGATTGCTTCCGAGCAGAACCGATGTTTGGTCGAGCAGCCGTGTGCCCGCCTCCGTGGACCGCGCCATGCGAGACAAAAAGTCGTCAAAGCTCTTGAGGATCTCGGATTCGATTATCTTCAGCTGTTTAATTTTCTCCGGGTCTTGCCCGTGGTGTGACAGATTGTGGTGCTCTGCGGTCACGCCATTGATCTTGGGGACGACGTGATGATCCTGAATCACCATGGTGATGATCCGCGATGAATCGGTTTGCAGAATCAGTGGTATCAGATTCAACATCGCTCGCGCTCGACCGACCAGGTCCGCCGAATCGGCGATATCTTGCGGAGGCTGCTCATCGACACGAGGTTTAGGCCGATCGAGCCATGCCTCCGCCTCCATCAAATCGGCCTCAGCCGCGCGAATGGACTCGAAGTACTCTTCCAACTGTTGACGATCACTTGCACTCGTCCTGGCGTTGAGTGCTCGTGCTTGTTCGGCGACGCTGTCCAGGATGCTGCGACCATCGGCCAGACTATGACGCTTTCTTTGCACCTGCTCAGGGCTGCCGTCAAGAAACAACTTTGCAAACACGTACGACGGTCTGTCCTCGGCCGGTATCATGACACCGTTGCTCGTGTACGACTGGCTCTTCTTCGTATTGCTGCTGAGTGCGATGGACGGAAATCGAGTCACGTACCCGAGTTCCTTGGCGGCGTATTGGTCGATGGAGATTGAGTTTTTGAAGCCACCAAGACCCGGATTGCGGGCTGATGTTAACCACGTCATCTCGGTGTCGTGCGGCTGTTTCCCGTTTTGGTCCGGATGCGACAGACCGGAGATCAGCGTGAAGTCGTCGCGATGGTCCTTCAGCAAATCAAGGTAGTCGGTACTTTCGTAATCCCTTCCCGGAGTCTTTGGAAACAACGAAGGGGGATGCAACCCAAGCGTGCTGCAAATCAAGACCATTCGCTTGAGCGGTACCGTGACCGGTTTCCCAATCGCGGGATTCATCGATTCGAGCAGCGGAAGCGTGATCGCGACTCCAGAAGCCTTGAGTGCGGCGCGGCGAGAGAGGGGAATATGCATGGTTGTTGAACGCTTAACGGTGAGTGAACATGCGGCTTTGAACGATCTGATGAATGAGACTTCGAAGCGGATACCCGTCGTCCCGTGTCGCTTCCAGTATTCTCTCGACTTCTTCGCGGTCGGCAAACTCAATTTCACCGCCGGTTGAGAATGCGATCAGCTTCGACAGCACGTTGTGGGCAACCTGCTCCGTCGACTTGCCCAGGTGTTTCTTGAACTCGCGAATGTCGTTGAATTCATCCCCATCGGCGGTTACGCCCGACGTATCCACCGGAAGTCCCAGTTCGTAATCCTTGTGCAGGAATCGAAGACCAACGTTGATTTCACGCTTGACGCCTTTGCTGTTGCGGTAGCGATCGCGATAACTGCCGA
>JAHELS010000328.1 GCA_024644085.1 Rhodopirellula sp. | reverse complement strand
GAATGTTCTTTTTCTCAGCCTGGATTCGCGTCGGAGTCCGACGATTCCGGACGCAAAGAGTTTGATTTCCGGGCGACTGGCGTGTTGGACTTTTTCATTGAGCGAAGTTCGACAACCATGCGTACAAGTTCGGGTACGCTTTGGACGTTCATCTTTTCATACAACTGGCGGCGGCGGTTTTCGATCGTGCGAGTGCTGACCTTCAACTGACTTGCCATTGCCTTGTTGGGCTTGCCCGCCATCAGCATCTCCAGGATTTGCACTTCGTCGTCGTTCAATGATTCAAATCGACGCCGCGCATCCTGAGTCTCTTCCAGGCATTTGATCTTCTGCTGAATCTTTTCGATCGCCAGTTGGATGTTTGCGCAAATCTCATGGTCTCGAACCGGTTTTTCGAGCACCGTCATCGCACCGCTGCGTATTGCGCGGACCGTTAACTCGGTCTCCGCAAACGCCGTGATGATGATGGTCTCGAAACATCCGCTGGTGAGGGGCAATTGGTCGAGCAGCTCCAATCCGCTCATCCCCGGCAATCTCATGTCCGCCAACAGGCATCCGGTTCCCGCGTGCGCCTCGGGTGTCTCCAAGAACTCCTCGGCAGATTGGAAACATTGCGCGTGCAATCCCAAAGACGAAACGACCGCTTCGAGCGAACGTCGCATCGCAGAATCGTCATCGACGATAAAAACCTGTGTCTTGGTTGACATCGCGTCCGAGATGCGTCAATCGTGAATTGAAGATGAGGCACCTCAATGAGTGTGCGCCGAGATTGCACGTGAACGTAACGATCCGAGGGAGGATCGCTGAAGCGAGATCGCCGCATGCCAATGCGGTAATCCGCCAACGTCGTCATTCTGATGCAGAGTTCTGGGCGCAAAAGGGTCCCGCAACAGAGAGGGCCGGCATGGATGCGCGCGGCAGGTGCGGACGGGTTTTAGTTCTCGATCGATTCCCATCGGTTTGGGAAGGATCCGAGTTCACTCAAGAGTGGGCGGTGACCCGTGATTCGACAACCTGACGTACCAATTCGGCAAGCGAGTCAGTGCCAGTTTTCTCGAAAATCCGCTGGCGGCGGTTCTCAACAGTCCGAACGCTGACGTTCATGCGTCTGGCGATCACTTTATTGGCCAGACCATCCACCATCAAATCGAGCACTTCGCGTTCATCCGCCGAAAGTGTTTCGAGTTTCCGAAGAAATGCTTTTTGCTCGGCGGACTGTTCGCGCGTTTCGGTGTCCATGCAGAGGGCATCGCGAATTGCATCGTACAACTCGTAATCGCGACACGGTTTCTCGAGTACGGTCACCGCACCTTTTTTGATCGCTCGGACCGTGAGCGGCGTTTCCGCGTGTGCTGTGATGATGATGACGGGCAGCGAGATTCCCTCGGCGGCCAGTTTTTCCTGTAGCTCGATCCCGCTGAGTCCCAACATCCTCAAATCGGTAACGAGGCAGCCGGCACGCGGCGGCTCGAAGCTGTCGAGAAACTCCTCGGCCGATTCGTATGTTTCGGCGTGCACGCCCATACTGCGGACGAGCGCGCGGACCGAATTGCGTGCTTGCGCATCGTCGTCCACCACGAAGACGGTCGGTTCATTGTTCGTCATCGTATTCTCTCCACCACTTCACTCCACATATCGGTAATGCGGTCATTTTCGCATGATGCCGTCGATAGGGGAAGCAGGATTTCAGACCGAGTCGACTTGCTCCAGCAAATCATCGGGCAGGGCGGCCGAATGATCCACCGCAACAGGAAGCGAAAAATGGAACTCAGCTCCGCACTTCGAATCCTCGATCCAAAGCCGGCCGTCGTGATCCTCGACGATCGTTCGGCTGATCGCCAGCCCCATACCCATTCCATCCGTTTTCGTGGTGTAAAACGCCTCAAACAGCTTACCAGATTGTTCTGCTCCGATGCCGGGGCCGTTGTCCTCGATCGTCGTCTCAACGAAACCGTCTTGAGAATGGGTTCGCACTGAGACGCGACCTGGCGACGACTTGGCCGCGATCGCTTCGTAGGCGTTTCGCAGCAGATTCACCACAACCTGCTCGCACTGGATTCGGTCTCCGATCACATTTGGAAGTGCCGATTCGAGATTCAATTCAACTTCGGTGTTCCCCTCGCGAGCCTCGAACGCAATCAATTCGATCGAGTCTCGCACAACCTCGTTCAAATTGAACGACTCGCGAATGCCATCCGCTTTGCGGGCAAACGCGCGCAGCCGCTCAATTATTTCGCTTGCCCTCTGCGATGCCTCGCGGACCCCATGATTCCAATCCTTCAACTCGACGAGCCAGTCTGACGAGCCCGGAATCTTGGAATCGAGGTCTTGCAACGTAACGGCGGCCGCGGTCGCGAAATTGGAGACGGCATAAAGGGGTTGTCGCACCTCGTGCGCGATCCCAGCCATTAATTCGCCCATCGTGCTCAGTCGCGTGACATGCGCGAGCGTATCGCGGTGCAACTGGATTTCCTGCTGAGCTTCTTTCCGCTCGGTGATATCCTCGACGATGGCGATGTGCGTCGTTGCCAATTCACCCGGCTCCCATAAGCCGGATACCGACAAGTTGATCCAAGCGAAGGTTTCGTCTTTGCGACGAAGTCGCTTCTCGATGCTGAAATCACGTATCCGGCCTTCACGCAGCTCCATCATCTTTGCACTATCAGCCGCCAAGTCATCGGGATGTGTCAATTCCATCCACGTCTTTCCTACCAATTCATCCTCTTGCATCCCGAGGATCTCACAGTAGCGGCGATTGACCTGCAGAATCAAACCGGACGTTGAATCGAGCACCGCAACACCGACGGCTGCCTGCTCGAAAATCATTCGAAAACGGTTGTCGCTGTGCCGGCGCGCCGCTTCGGATTGGTGACGGCTGATCGTGACCGCCGCCAAATGGGTCGATATTTCGATAAGCTTTCGGTCGTACTGGCTGCAAGGACCGGGCTGTTTGCGGTAGATCGCCAGCGTCCCGAGTACCTTGCCAAGGTGATCTTTGATCGGCGTGGACCAACACGCCGCCAAAGAATGTTCCGCCGCGAGGCGACGATAGCTCGCCCAGCGAGGATCGGTGGCGATGTCATCGACGAAGACCGCTTCGCCGGTATATGCCGCAGTCCCGCAAGATCCAACCAGCGGACCGATCTCGATTCCGTCCACTGCCTGGACATAAGATTCCGGCAAGCCGGTGGAAACGGCGTGTCGAAGATGAATTCCGTCTTCGTCAAGCACCAACACCGAAGCGATCAAGTCGCTCGTCTGCGATTCAATGAACGAAATCAGATTCCGCAACGTGTCGTTCCGCGGCTGACCCTTGGCGATTCCTTCCAGAATCGCGTTCTCCGAGAGAATCAGAACCTGCGCACGTTTCCGATCCGAAACGTCCTGGCTGATTCCCATGATCCTTTCGACTCGTCCCTGTGCGTCCGCAAGCGGGATGAAGCTCGAATCGAACAGGTTCCCACCAGTAGCACGAAACTCAAAGTGAACCGATTTCCCTTGCTTGGCGTCGTTTAGCGTTTTCTCAATCCTTGGCCGGTCCTCTTCGCTGACGAGACTCAAATAATCGGCGCCAAACACGCCAGAACCGTCCGTCAATCCCAGCAATGACAATCCAGCTTGGTTCATCGACGAAATCCGTCCGTCCAGCTCGATTTCGTGAATGCAATACGGCGCGTTGTCGACCAATTGGCGGTACCGGCGTTCGCTATCGGCAATTCTCTTCCGCGCCAATGTTTGCTCCGTAATATCACGCTGGGTTCCCCAAACGCGAATCAAATGATTGTCGCGTACGATTCCAAGGCAATTATTCGAGAACACGACGCGGTTGCCCTCACGATCGAATTCCTCGGATATCAAGTCCGTGACATGGTAGCCGCCGTGGATCAGCCGCCGTAAAAACTCCACGTTGGATTCGTTTTCGTGCGTCCGATAACAATCGATTGCACGCTTGCCGATCATTTGATCGCCCGACTGGTATCCATACATCCGCGCAAAGGCATCATTGCAAATGGAAAAATGACATTCGGTCGACAGTCGACGTATTTGCTCTTCCTCGGGCAAGTCGATCGACATTGGTTCGTCGAATTCACATAGATAAATGCCTTCGCCGCTGGTTTCAACGATCACCCGGTAGCGTTCTTCGCTAAGACGCAATGCTTCACTTTCACCTCTGCCTTCGGAATCGATCGCGGATTCGTTGTTCGCCCCTGCTGCGAACATTCCCTCGAGATTCATTGCCAACAGGAATGCGAGCAAACTGATGAACAACGCCGGTACATCCCGAAGATGCATCGTCAGGGTGAAAGCCGAACCGACAGGCCAGCTCGAGATGAAGGTGAACAGGTTGGCGGCGAGAATTGATGCCAACAATGCGATGACGATGAGTACCCGCCGATTCCCCAATCGCCAATAGATTGCCAGCGACCAGGATAGGGCCGCGAGTTGAACCAGAATCGAAACGACGAGAATCGCGCTCATGTCAGCCGGGGAAATCAGGCATGCTCCACCCACCCATCAGATCACAGAGTAACGCAACATTGTTCCCCAACGTGATGCTGGTGCCAGTGCCTTTCGCTTCAGCTGAGTGCATAAAGACATTAAACCAAATCGGTTGTTTAAACTGAAATTCAGGAGGCAAAGACTTTATGAGCGGAAATCGCGAATCAGCGAATTTTTGCCAAAGCTTCCCGGCAAACCTGGGCAAGCACATAATCGGGGCCGGCGGAATATTTCTCGAGTTGTGCCTTAGCCCGAGGCGAACCGATAGCGCCCAGCGCGAACGCCGCTTCCCGGCGTGTATCAGCCAACTCTTTGGGGTTCGAAAAAACCCTGATAAGAACATCTACCGTCGTAAAAACCTTAGGATTCACCGGAGCTTCCGTCGACGAAATCGCCTCTTCTACCAAGAAATCTGAAGGCACCGACTCAGAGGGCTCCTTTCCTGCAAGCGCTTCTGCGAGTTGTCCAATCGAACGGGCCGCGGATCGCCGCAAAAAGGCCCGCTTCTTCTTTGGCTTCTTTCTCAATACAGATGCGAGTGGATCGATCGCAACCGGATTGCCGATCCTTCCAAGTGAATAGGCTGCCGTCGCACGGACCTCTTTGTCTTTGTCAGAAAGCATTGCGGCAATCACGCTGTTCGCGCTATCCGGGTCACCGATATCGGCCAGAGCAAACAAGGCTTCTTTTCTAACAAATGCGGACTTGGCAGAAAGAAACGGAATGACAAGGCTAGAAGAGTCACGAAGAGGAAGGTAAATCACTGTGCGAACTGCAGTTGCCCGGACGATCTCGGATTCGTCACGGAGGGCTTTCTCGGCGATTCTGGATGCTGATTCGCTCTTCAAGCGCCCAAGTGCGAGAAGAGCATTGCGTTTGACGTCGATTGTTCCTAATGAGACCTGTTCTGAAAGTTCTTCCAGTTCTCGTTCGGTCTGCGCACTACTCTGGGCACTCAAAAGCCCTGCCAAGAGCAGGGCCGAAACGAGATATGAC
>JAHELS010000327.1 GCA_024644085.1 Rhodopirellula sp. | reverse complement strand
CTCCATCTTCCCCGCCATCGGCGAGTGAGAAATCAAAGCTGTCGGCGACTGTTTCGCCGCCGTTGTGGTCGTAAGTGATTCGATTGTTGTCGATGTCGTCCTGGGTGAAGGTATCGTTCAGTCCCAGCGCCACGCCGCTCAGCTTCAACGTGCCGTTGGACGTCACGCTGGTGACGGTGTAAGTCAGCCCGGTGCCCGAGTCGTCCGGATCACCCTCGTTGAGCATCGTGTTACCGATCACATTGCCGGTCGAACCCTCGTTGACTGTCGCGCCGGTGTTCGTCAGCACTGTCGGCGAATCATTGACTGGCGTGACGGTGAAGTTGAAGGTTCCGGTGGTGGCCGTGGCGCCGTCTTCGCCGCCGTCGGCCAGCGAGAAGTCGAATGCGTCGGTCGTGGTTTCTCCACCGTTATGGTCATAAGTGATTCGATTGTTGTCGATGTCATCCTGGGTAAAGGTGTCGTTCAGGCCGAGTGCCACGCCACTCAATTTCAGCGTGCCGTTGGCGGTCACACTGGTGACGGTGTAAGTCAGCCCGGTACCGGAATCGTCCGGATCACCCTCGTTGAGCATCGTGGTCGTGATGACCGTTCCGGTCGATCCTTCCAGCACAGTCGTCCCCGTATTGGTGGCGACGCCGGGCGAATCGTTCACCGCGGTGATGTTGATAATCTGGCTGTTGGAACCTTCTTCACTGACCGCGTCGCCCGTCAATCCTGGGTCGGTCCCCGTGTTGCCATTGTCGTTAACCAGCACCGTGATGGTTGTCGATGCACTGGGGGTATCGCTGTTGTTGGCGTAGGTGATGGTTCCGGTACCACCACCGGTCAGCAGATTGTTGATCTCGGCAATCGTGCCGGTGATCGCAACTGACCCCGAGTTGTTACCCGAGTCAATCGTGATGCCCGAGTCACCTTCGACCACGGTGATGATTCCTTCACCGACCGAAATGACCGCCCGCCCGCCCGATCCAGTCTCGTCAACATCAGTGACGGAAAATCCGGTTCCTTCGATCGACAGATTGGTTTGTTCGGTTGCCGCCAATGCCGCGACCGGCGCCGCGACAACCGGCGCGTCGTTGGATGCGTTGACCGTGATGTCAGACGAGTAAGTAGCGGAACTGAATGACGAAGACCCACCAGTACCGCCCGTCACCTCGATCTGCAAATTGTCAACATTCAAGGAGATGGGGCCGCCGGCGGTTGAGCTCACGCTAAAGCGGACTCGCGTGTCGCTGGCGATGTACGAAGAGATATCGTACGACTTGCTACCGCTGCCGGTGTTCAAGGTTTTTGTGAAGCTCTCCAATGGCGTATAGCTTGTTCCTCCATCACCCGAAACTTCCACGACAATATTTGGGTTCCCTGAGACCAGGTTGTTGTTGTAGTCAAAGGTCAGGGTGGCCGATGTCGCGCCAGTCAGGTCTGCTTCGCGATAGATATCACCGAGATCGTTCGGGCTGATTTGCAATTCGCCTCCGGTGACCTGCATATTCCCCGAGGCAGCTCCCCCACCGCCGATGTCGGTTTCGGTCCAGTTAGTCGTCCATTGACCGGTCAACGTGCCGTTGTCATTGCTGTAAGAAACTACCGTGAAGTCGTCAAGCATTGTTCCCGTCAAGCCCGAAGTATCAGCGATACCACCGTTCACTCCGCTGGTTTGATCCCATGCTCGAAAGGTCAGCCCGTTGGTCACGGTGCCATTCCAATCGGCATTGGGAACAAACCGAACCAGCGTACTGGCGTCGTCCGCCAGCAATCGGGCAGCGGAATCAGACGGCGTACCGAACGCTGTCCAGACTCCTCCATTGTTGGTGGTGTATTCCCAAGTTCCGTTCGTGTTGTCGACTGCCGTTACCGCAATTCCCCCTGATGCGCCAGTGTCAGGATCGGACACGTGGCCGGCAATCAATGCGGAAACCAAGCTGCCTGGATTCGACGCCGGATCTTCGCTGATCGCGGTCAGATTGTTCGCACCGCTGAGCACAGGCGCCGAATTCGCACTGGTGATCGCGGTATTCGCGGCAAATTCGGACGTATTTCCGTATGCCAGCTGATCGTCGAGTCCGACCTGTCCCGGATCATCGATTCGTGTTGCTGTCGCCGTCACATAATCGCCTGCGGCGAGCGAGACCCCCGAGAGTGTAACGCTGGAAAAGGTCGCATCGCCGCTGCCGTCAGTCGTGACGGTAGTGCTGCCGAGATAAAAGCGACCTTCGCCGTGGGTCGGGTCCTGCGTTCCGGCTGCATTGCCGAAGAACTCGATGCGGTACTGGGTCGTCACGCCGTCGGTGTTGAGAGTTCCACTGAGTGCCAGATCGGTGCCATTGAGTTCAGCCTGCGTCAGTACCGGAAAGTTCTGCGTGCTGTTGGGCCCGCCATCGGCGTCGCCGGCGTCATTGCCGGATACACCATCTTCGTTGATGTCGATCCCCAAAGCCGTGTTGCTGTGGATCGAGTTGCCGATCAAGGTGTTGCCGGTACCGGTGGCCGTGCTCTTGAAGGCGACACCCTTGCTGTTGAACGCGATCGTGTTGGCGAGTCCGGCGGTCGTTGAACCGATCAGGTTGCCCGACGAGTTGAAGTCGAAATAAACGCCCTCCAGGGTGTTGCCCAAATCGGCTCCCGCCGAATTCGTGCCGATCCAGTTGCCGTAAACCTCGTTGTTGTCGCTCGAATTGATGTGCAATCCGACTTGCGAGTTGCCGGCAATGACGTTGCCCAGGTTCAGCGCTCGGTCGCCGCCAATCGTGTTCCCACTGGCACCGCCCCCGAGTCGAACGCCGTCAAACGAGTTTGCCACACTCGCCGTCCCAGTCGCGGTGGTGCCGATGAAATTGCCGACGACCGTTACGCCGGTGGTCGAACCGTTCAGGTAAACGCCGTGAAGGGCGTTGCCGGAGACGACATTGCCAAGTGTTGCACTGTTTCCGCCGATCACGGTCCCATCGGCATCCTGGTTCCAGATTCCGTGGTTGTTTCCGATGGCGGCAGTCCCAGCCGCGTTGGTTCCGATGCGATTGCCGAGCACGAGGTTGCCGTCGGTTGTGTCACCGGTGATGTAGACACCCGCCGTCGATCCGCCGTTGCCGGAGATGACGTTGCCTTCGCCGAGTGCGGAGTCGCCACCGATGGTGTTGCTTTGGGCGCCTCCGAAGAGATAGACACCGCCGGCGCCATTACCGACAGCTGCCGTGCCAGCGGCGTTCAAGCCGATCGTGTTGCCCTGGACAAAGTTTCCGGAGGTCGTGGTGCCGCCGTTGCCGTCTATCAAAACACCGTACTGGGTGTTTCCGGAGATAATGTTTCCCTGTCCGGTGCCGCTGCCACCGACCCGCGTCCCCTGGGCTCCGTCAAAAATCACCACGCCGTGCCGCGCGTTGGCGATGGCCGCAGTGCCGTCGAAATTCGTGCCGATGTAGTTGCCGTAAATTTTGTTATTGTCGCTGCCGGCGCCGTCGACTTCGATCCCGTCGGATGCGGCGCCGATGTTGCCGGAAATCACGTTTCCTTCGCCAGCGGTACGGTCGCCACCAATCGTGTTGTTGTTCGCACCGCCGCCGAGGTTGATTCCATCGCCGGTGTTTCCGAGCGCCGCGTTGCCGGTCACATCCACACCGATATAGTTGCCCTGGATGACGTTCAGCGTTGCTCCGGCACCCCACAACACAACGCCGTCGTTGTTGTTTCCTGCAATGATGTTTCGTGCGCCGGTCGACGATCCGCCGATTACGTTTCCGGAACCACCATTGATATTGACGCCGCGCTGGCCGTTGCCCAGGTCAAGCAGTCCCGTCGCATCGGTGCCGATGTAGTTGCCCTGAACGGTATTGTTATCCCCGGTAATCTCAACACCGTCATTGTTGCTGTTCGAGATCACGTTTCGATCGGCCGCCGTCAGTCCGCCGATTGTATTGCCCGCCCCGTTGATGCGGATACCGTCGGTGAAATTATTCTCAGCCACACCGGCGGCATTGATCCCGAAGTGGTTGCCGGCGATCGTGTTGTTGTCACTGTTCAGGACGATTCCGTTCATCCATGACGTGAACGAGAAGCCTCGAACTTCGCTTCCGTCACTTCCGGCGACGAACGTGAAGGCGTCGTTAAAGAAGGACGAATCGGTGCCGTCGAGTTCAATCACGGGCGAGCCGACCGTGTAACCGGCCTGGGTCGTGGCGTCGATGATCACCGCTTCGGTGAGGTGTGGCAGATCGCTGGTCGGCTGCATCACCCAGTATTCATCGCCGCTGCCCGGCGCGCCCGGCGTCGGGTCGACGTATCCGGCATCCGCGGTGCTGATGCCGAAGTGGATCTCGTCGGGTGTCCCGCCATTGGCCGTCGCATTGACCGCCTCCATCGCTTCACGAAGCGAAATGAAGCCATCGGCGCCTTTGTTGGCCAGCAGGGCGGCAATCGAAGTCGTCGTGCCGTCGGAAACATCCGAAGTGGTGTCAACAACCAGCGTATTGACGACATCCGTTTCGGTGATGTTAGTGCGAGTGGCAGCCGCGCCCGTTGGATTCTCGGCCTGGAAGTCGTCGATGTTCCAGGTCGTGCGGTAATGACCGCCAACGCCATTGAAGTTCCCCAGAAAGAATCCCCATTTCCCGGCATCAGTCAGCGCGTTGTCGGCGGACGAGAGCACCTCGCCGCCATTGTGAAAGACTTTTTTAGTTGCGTCGGTGATCTCCAACTCGAACGTATCACCGTTGGCGATGGTGGCATCGATCGAAGCCAACAGCGTGGGTGTGCCTGCCACCATCTTCCACAGACTGATGCTGTCCGCCGCATTGCCGTTGGGAAGAATCCGCAGGTAATAGAAGTTGTTGATGTCGGCGCTGCGGCCGAACAACCCGACGGGCTTGGTACCGCTGTCGGTCTCGATCGCCGACAACGTGAAACTGATTGACTGGTCAACGCCGACCGGATCGGGACCAGCCGTATAGGCCTGGCCGGTGTCGTTTTGACTGGTTCCCGAGCCTCCCTCGACCACGTCCAGTGCAGCGTTGATGAACGCTTCACCGTAAGTGCTATCGTTAAAGTATTGTGTCCAGCTGCTGCCGGAGTCGGGTGTGTGGGCCGTCAGGTTCGTGTTGACCGTTTCGGTGAAGGAGTCGTTGATGGTCGAGAGCGTTGCCGAACCGCCGGTCACGATTGGGTTGGATAGCGTCGCGATGATCGTTTCGGTGCCCTCGAAAGCGGCGTCATCGATGGCGTTGACGGTGAATGCAAAGGCTCCCTGCCCTGCACCTCCGTTGAAGGAACTGTCGAAAGTCAACGTATCGGTGCCATCGAACGTGACTCCCGTCGTCGCTGCGGCCGCCGTCGCGATGGCGGTAACGAAGTTGTCGTAGTCGGTCCCCGAGAGGGCGGACCCCGAGGCGTTGATGTCGACGCTCGCCGTATCGCCGCCGGTCAACGGATCACCGCTGAGGGTGAGTGTAAACGTCGCGGTCTCGGTCAGCTCTTCCGAAATGCTCGGCGTGGAACTGATCGAGA
>JAHELS010000090.1 GCA_024644085.1 Rhodopirellula sp. | reverse complement strand
AGCTCCGCGCGCCAGGCGGACCTGCTGGCGGAGCGAAACCGGCGCCGCAAAAACCGGCGACCGGAAATCCAGGTGCTGCAAAACCGGCCGCGGCAAAACCGGCTGCCGCGAGACCGGCTGCTGCGAGACCGCCCGCACCGGCGCGACCGTCGACCCCTGCCGCCGATGGCTTTGATCCGGCGATGTTCGACGAACTGACAGACCAGGATTTAAAGCCGATGCCGTCGGCGCGAGCGGCGGCACCACGTGCTCCTTTCGGCGGCGGAAAACTGATGCAACAGTACGCGCCGCCAAGTCAAACAGGCTTCCAAGCGTCTGCGAATGCGGCGATCGCCGGGGCTGGCGCGAGATTGGGTGGCGCTCTTCTTGATTTCTTGTTTCATCTTTTAGGAGTCATACTCGGCGTCTTATGTATTGCGGCTATTGCAGCGGTCACCGAGGGTTCCGACGCCGGGGCAATTGCCGGCCTGTTGCTAGCCGTTGCTTTCGGACTTGTCCCGGTCATTATTAACGCAGTTCTGATCACAAAGACGGGCCAAACGGTTGGAAAAAAGTTGGTAGGCACAAGAATCGTAATGGAAGGAACGGGCCAGCTCCCGGGATTCGTTCAGGGTTGGCTCGTGCGATACTTTGTTTTCGGATTGATCTCTCAGTTTGTGCCTTTCCTGGCATTGATCGACGCGTTTTTCGTTTTCACTGAGCGAGCCAAAACACTACATGACCGGTTGGCAGGTACCATCGTCGTCAATGCATAGGATTCTGAAGCTTGCGAAACATCGCTTGATTCTCACGATTGCCGTCGTGCAGCTGCTTTACGGTAGTGCGCATGCAATCGATTTTGCTCACGACGTGGCGCCGATCCTGCGCAAGCATTGCGTGAAGTGTCATGGCGGTGCTGAGGCGGAGGGCGGATTCTCGATCAACACTCGGGCGCTCTTTCTCGAAAGCGACGCGGCCAGGCCGGGTTCCTCAGCGGAGTCGCGATTCATCGAGCTGATCCGATCGACCGACGATGACGAGCGAATGCCGCCCAAGGACCTTCCACCTCTTTCGCCCGAGGAAACGGAAACGCTTGCTGAATGGGTCGATGAGGGATTGCCGTGGACCGAAGCGTTCACATTCGCCGAGTCGACCTACCAGGCGCCATTGCTTCCACGTGAGGTTTCGCTGCCCGGCCCCGCCGATGCCAACCCGATCGATCAGATCATCGATGACTACTTGAACCAGCGCGGCCTGCCGCCGATTGAACCGGTGGATGATGCGACGTTTCTGCGGCGGGCTTCGCTTGATCTGATCGGACTGCTTCCCACGCCCGAGCATTTGGCGGAGTACCTTTCCGATGCGTCAAAGACGAAACGTGAACGATTGATCGACCAGCTGCTCGAAAACGAGATTGCCTACACAGAACATTGGTTGACGTTTTGGAACGACCTGCTTCGCAACGACTACGACGGAACCGGTTTTATCACGGGTGGTCGCAAACAGATCAGCCAATGGTTGTACCGCTCGCTGATCGACAACAAACCGTTCGATCAGTTCACACGCGAATTGGTGGCCCCGCCGAGTGACGCCAGCCGCGGATTCATCGACGGAATCAAATGGCGTGGCAATGTCAGCGCTGGTCAAACCAACGAGATCCAATTTGCCCAGAGCGTCGCGCAGTCGTTTCTGGGGATCAATCTCAAGTGCGCTTCATGCCATGACAGTTTCATTGACCGTTGGAAACTGTCCGACGCCTATTCTTTGGCGGCTGTGTATTCGCAACAGCCACTTGAGATCCACCGTTGTGACAAGCCGATTGGCAAGACTGCGAAGCCCGGGTGGTTATTCCCGGAACTTGGCGAAATCCAGAAAGACGCGCCGCGGGACCAGCGGCTCAAACAATTGGCGGACCTTGTCACCGATCCGAACAACGGTCGATATTCTCGGACGATCGTCAATCGCCTGTGGGCACAAATGATGGGCCGCGGCATCGTGCATCCGCTTGACGCAATGCACACCGAGCCGTGGAACGAAGACCTGCTTGATTTTCTGGCGAACTTCCTTGTCGAGTCCGGGTACGACCTCAAAGCGGTGCTGCGGCTGATCGCAATCTCGCGCGCGTATGGATCGCGGTCCGAGTCACTCGATCACGATCCTCAGACGGAATTGGAATACGTGTACCGTGGACGTCGGGCGAAACGGATGACCGCAGAACAATACCTCGATGCAGTTTGGCAATTAAGCGGCGCGGGACCGAACGAATTCGACGCGCCCGTCACGCGCGGAAAAGTCGACAAGGATCAGGTCGATCAGATTGATTTAAAAGGAGAGTGGATTTGGGGCGACTCCGCCGCCGATGGCAAGGCACCCGCCGCCGGCGAACAGCTCGTGTTTCGCAAGACGATCGACCTTCCCGCCGGTGTCGTTTCCGGCGCGGCGGTCGTGACCGCTGACAACTCGTTCGAGCTGTACATCGGCCGGCGAAAGGTTGCGGCGGGCGACGATTGGACCCGACCGCAAACCATCGCGATGGGAGGACGTTTCAAGAAGGGGAACAATGAGTTCGTGATTGTGGCTCGAAACGCGGGCGAGTCGCCGAATCTGGCAGGTCTCTTTTTCGAGGCCCGCCTGATCTTGGCTGATGGTTCCGTCGTCGAGGTCGCGTCGGACGCGTCGTGGCAATACACAGATGGTCCTCCTGTGGGAGGCCGTGAGGGGAGGTTGGGCCGAATTGTCGGCCCGTGGAAAGGGATCATCTCACTTGGAAGACCGGATGTCTATTCTTCGGTCGACGCTCCGGCGAAGCGGGCGTTGGCGACCGGGGTTTCGCGTGAGTCGTCGATGGTGCGGGCGTCGCTATTGAAAAGCGACTTTCTGATGCGGTCACTCGGGCGTCCAAACCGGGACCAGATTGTTACTTCACGCCCAGCTGATTTGACAACGCTCGAAGCCATCGATCTGGCGAACCGCGACACGTTGGCCGGTGCGATTGCCAGTGGTGCAGAACGACTCCGGGCGAATGATCCGTCGACGCGAGATTTCGTGTCTGAAATCTACCGATTCGCTCTCTCTCGTGAACCGACCGGCGCGGAATGGAAGACGATTGCCGAAGAATTAGGCGATGATCCAACCGCCGAGTCAATCGAAGATCTGTTGTGGGCAATTTGCGTGATGCCTGAGTTCATGATGGTAAGATAGACTTGGGGCGACAGGTTCACCGGTGGTCTGGTTTGCGAACGTGGAGGTCAAGCGAGTGTTGCACGACTCGATTCGACGACGAGAGTTTTTGAAGCAATTGGCGCTGGCGTCAACGGCCACGCTCGGCATGGGGGCACCACGACCCTTATCGGCCAGTGAAAAGGTTGTTCATCCCCAGCCACGCGCCGATTCGTGCATCTTGATCTGGCTTGCTGGTGGAATGGCGGCGCCCGACACGTTCGACCCCAAGCTGTACACGCCTTTCGAGGTGGGTTTGCCGGTGGAAAAAATGGTCAGCACCTTTCCGGCCATCGATACCGCGGTTGACAACATCAAAATCTGCAAAGGTCTCGAGAACATCGCGGGCGTGATGGATCGCGCCACCCTGATCCGGTCCGCCGTCCAGCCTGATCTTGGCAGCATCCTCCACTCGCGGCATCAATATCACTGGCACACCGGTTACGTTCCGCCACAGACGGTCGCTTGCCCGCACCTCGGTTCCTGGATGGCGAAAGTACTTGGCCCACTTAATCCGGTGATGCCGGCATTCGTGAACATCGGCCAGCGACTCGAGGGAGTAGGCGAAAAGGAAGAGCTGAAAGCCTTCACCACCGCGGGATTCTTTGGAAGCGAATTTGGACCCATGAATTTGCCCTACCCCGATGAGGCGGCGAAGTCGGTGATGCCGCCCGCAGGGATGAGCAGCCAGCGGTTTGCGAATCGCGACCGATTGTTCCGCAAGTTGGTCGATCAGAGTCCGCAGCGTGATTTCGCCAGTGATTATCACCAGCAATCCATGTTGCGCGCGATGGATAAAGCGTATCGATTGCTGAGCAGCGAAGATCGGGTTGCCTTTGAAATTCATCAGGAACCCAAAGAGAGCTACGAAAAGTACGACACAAGTCGATTTGGCCGCGGATGCCTGCTGGCGCGGCGTATGGTCGAATCGGGAGCCCGGTTCGTCGAGGTCACCACCGAGTATGTGCCGTTTCTGCATTTCGACACGCATGCCGAAGGTCACACCACGATGGCTCGCATGCATGGGGAAATCGACCGGCCGATTGCGCAATTGATTCTCGATTTGGAATCGCGAAAACTGCTCGACCGCACTTTGGTCATCATTGCTTCGGAATTCAGCCGCGACGCGATCATCGAAGGGAAACCGGGTTCGAATGCGAATGACCAGGCGACTCACAAAGTCGACACTGTCACCGAGATGAAACATTACGGGCTTCATCGACATTTCACGGGCGGTACAAGTGTGGTGATGTTTGGTGGTGGCGTAAAGAAAGGCCTGCTGTACGGTAGTACGGCACCGGAGCGTCCCCTGTTAGCGATCGAGGACCCGGTTTCGGTGACTGATCTGCACGCCACGATCATGACAGCGATGGGCATCAGTCCAAAAACAGGATTCGACGTCGAGGCCAGGCCCTTCTATGTCACCGAAGATGGCAAGGGAGTCGGCGTCACCGACATCTTCGCCTAGCCATGTTTGGAATGCTCTTTCGGCTGCGACGGATGCTTCGTTGGCCGACCGCAACGAACGGTTTCCTGTATCAATCCTTCAATAACCCGCGACACAATAATTGTCATGGCGAAACCTTGGGTCCACGCCGTTTCCTCGGCTCGTCGGTTCGGCGGCGATGCGGAAGACTACCTCGAGATCCATAACCACCTGGATGCGACGAAGTCGGCGTTTGCGGACAATCGTCACCGGGCGATCACGCACAACGCGTGGTACATTGGCCCCGGCGGGCCGCTGGAGATTGCTTTCGGTGTTACCGTCACCAACAGCGACGGCAAGCGGATTTCTGTTCGCACGATCGCCGAGCAACATATCATGGAAGACTTTGGCGGATTCATTCCGACGCTCCAGGATTTCTTGTGCGAGATGGAATACAAACCTTGGATGAACGGCCAGGGAGAGCCGCCTTCGCGGTCCAAGTGCATGAAACGGGTCACGGTGAGCGATTGAGATGAGCCGATTCAAGGAATGCGTCGACGCGATTCGCCACAATGGGCTGTATGATGCCGCGGATGTCGTCAAGCATCTAGCAATCAGAAAGCCGAAGCTCTATGCCGCCGTCTCCATCGGTCAAACGAACTACGGCGATGAATGCAACGGGTTGAGTCCGGAGGAGCCTCGTGTTTTCTTGACACAGGATTCTGCGGACCGAGAGGTCGAGCGTTTGACTCGCGATTACTGGCGAAACACTCCACTCAGCGAAGTGCTCGAGCGATTCGAGATGGAGTCGCACGTTATCGATGCCGGCAAGATCTCCGAAGAGCTAACACGTATCCTCGACGTTCCGATTCAGTTTCCCGGTCCAGACGTGGAATACTGGAACGATGAACGATGCAAGCGACCGCTCTTGCCGGCCGAAACGAGCGACGAGAAAACGTCGAAGGTCGCGAAGCTGATGGGCCTGAAACTTTACAAAGTGATCTCGCTCGACTGCGACGCAAATTTGACAACACCAGACGACTCTTCGGCACGAGGAACGGCGCGTAACTCACCGTTTTCAGCCAAGGGCTCAACAAGCCGCGGCATTCTTTCTTTGCTACCGTGGCGGCGGCAATAGACCTGGTGACCCCACTGCAAGTGACCGAGGAATCGATTGATGGATGAATTGAGAATCAGTTCGGACGTTTGCGAGGAAGCTGGTCTTGCAGACGAAGCCACGTTTCTGAGGTCGATTTCGAATCAGACCTGCAAAGCGTACGTCGTTGTCGAACGGGGATTTGAATACAACGACGAGATCTACGATTTGAATGAGGAACAGTCACCGCGTCACGTATTTCTCGATAAGACTTCAGCGCTTCGCGAGGCCGAAACTCGAAATGTGGAACAAATCCGTCAATTCAACCCACTCGCCTTTTGTTACGGACTTGACGAGATCACCAGCCTTCAGCGGGAGGAATTAGGGCGTCGGGTATCCGAGATTCTGGGACGGGATTTTCAATTGCCCGGTGAGGAGGAGTCATGGGATCTCGATCCGATTTTCCCGCCCGCAGCGACCGACGAGCAAATGCGTGCGATCGCGAAACTGTTTGACGGACTCGAATTCTTCCAGGTCATCGAGGCGGACGTCGCGGTCTGATCACCGCGGCCAGATCACCGCGGCCAGATCACCGCGGCCAGATCACCGCAGCCAGATCACCGCGGCCAGATCACCGCAGCCAGATCACCGCAGCCAGATCAACGCGGCCTGCACGCCTCGTCCGATTTCCGCTCGCCGTCGGGGCTACCCACGCCGTGCATCACGCGCGACAATGAGTCGTCAACACTACTTCACACAGGGAAGGTAACCGTTGTGGCTCGCAACGAACAGCTGATTCGTCAACACAAGTTGTTGCAATTACTCGAGTACTCGCGATTCGGTCGCACTCTTGAAGAACTTCGCGGCGATCTGGTCGCCGACCTTGGTCTGAGCACGTTGCACGAGCGAACGGTTCGCCGTGATATCGAAGCTCTCCAGGCGGCCGGTTTTGACATCCAGCACGATACGGTCGAACGGGGGAAGGTTTACAAGCTGGGATTGAACAATACCGGTGTGCATGAGATCGGAATTTCGGCAACCGAATTGATTGCGTTGTCGATCGGGCGCGAACTGTTGTACCCGTTGCTGGGAACGCAATATTGGCGCGGAATCGAAACGTTCTGGAACAAGGTCCAGGAGGCCGTGCCAAACGGTGTGTTCGATCACTACGCGAACTATCGAAAGACGTTGCACGTTTTTGGATCGCCGAGCAAGACGTACGAAAAGCATGAGGGAATGCTCAAGACGATCAATCGTGCGATTGTCGAGCATCGCGTCGTCGAGATCGAGTACGAAGCGGTTGGGAAACCGGTGACGCAGCGACGCATCGAACCTTATGGGCTTGCGGTATATCAAAGCAGCATTTACGTGGTGGCGGCGTTGCCCGACGTCGACGAGCCGAGTGAGAGATTGCGGCACTGGAAACTTGACCGTTTTCGGCGCGCCACCGCGCTCGACGAGTACTTCAAGCCGGATTCCAACATGGATCTGTCTCAGCATCTGGGCAAGAGTATCGGAATCTTTTCCGGCGAAGATCCAACCACCGTGAAAATCCGTCTCGGTCCAAGAGCCGCCGCGTGGGTGGGCGAAGATCCCTGGCATCCTCAGCAAACGTTGGAGGTTCATGAAGACGGATCGGCGATGCTGAGCGTACCGGCGTCCCATCCTCGCGAGGTGTTACCGAAAGTGCTCTCGCTCGGAGTCGATGCCGAGGTGCTCGAGCCGGCGTCGTTCCGCGAAGCGGTTGCCGAAGCAGTCTCTCAAATGGCCGCTCATTACGATTCGGCCGTATCGTGATTGCCCCGCCCTGGCCAGACCGGAACGCAGATCCGTATGCAATCCGCGGCGCGTACTGTTGGGTCGGGATGGGGAAACCAGTCCGTCAGGGGCCGGTTTTGACGGGGTTTTGACATCTTCCCTGTCACCCAACTTCCCCAAATGGTTAGATTGTTGGGTGGTGATAACTGGCTCGTCCGAATTCCGGTGATTCGAAAAATGTCATTCTCTGTCTATTCACGGTTGGTGCTATGTTTGGCGCTCGTGTCGGCGCTCTGTGCGTCGAGTCCCACGCGCGCGTCCGACAACGATGACCAAACCGAAGTCGGAAAGCTGATTGAACTGCTGGGTTCGGACAGTTACGCGACGCGCGTCCGTGCCAGGGAGAAGTTGCAACGGATGGGGTTGGAGGCGTTTGACGAATTGCATCTGGCCCAGGATCATCCGGACAACGAGATTTCGATGTCCGCGAAGTATCTGGTCAGCAGTTTGTTGGTGAGTTGGTCCAAGGAGAGCGATCCTCCGGAGGTCCGTGAGGCGCTGATGGAATACGGTGCACAGGACGAGACGGAGCGTAGCAGCCGTATCGACATGTTGGCGGAGTTTCCGTCAAGAAAGGGGCTTCCCGCGCTCGTTCGTCTGGTGCGTTTCGAGACCTCGCTGCGATTGGCGCGGCGGGCCGCATTGGCATTGATGCAGCAACCGATGGCGAGCGATCCCTCGACGCGTCGCAGCAACGCCGAACGCGTGCTCGAGATTCTCGGGGACAACGATCGCCAGGCATCCGAATGGTTGCGAGTTTATTCGACGGATCTTGCTCGCGGCGAGTACTCAGCTGACCAATGGCGCCAGCTGATTGCGGCGCAACGCCACCAGATTGACACTGCATCGACGCAACAGTCCTCGCGACCGTCGGTCCTCGAACTCGTGCGCGTTTGCGCGACCCGGGCTGCCGCGGCCGGACAGGTCGACGAGGCTTTGGGCCTGGCCAGCGAGAACATCGACTTGATCGCTCCCACCACGCGACAGTTGATCGAAGCATGCAGTTGGGCGATTGACAATCACCTGCATCCGTTCGTGCTCGAATTGCGCGAGCAGCATCTTCGGATGTTCGACAAGCAGCCGATTCTTTTGTACGGTGCCGCCGAGGCGAAAAAAGTAGCCGGTGCGGACGAAGAAGCGGATCAACTTGCCCAACAGGCGTCGCGGATCAAGCCGCTCCCGACGGATGAAGCCGAAAAGGCGAAGATGCAGCCGAAAGAAGTGGAGGAAACAGCCCAGGCGCATTTGTTGATCAGCAAGAAGTTGGAGGAGCGCGGACTGTTCCACTGGGCCGAACGCGAGTTCCGACAAATCATCAACGCACTCGAAATAGATGCCCAGCCCTCCACCATCGCAAGGGCTGAATTGGCACAGATGCTCGGTGAACTCGAGCGTCACGAAGACGTTGTGGAAGTGTTGAAGCCGTTGATCGACCGCGTCGAAAAGGACGGCAAGCTGAAACAACAACTCAACACCACGATCATGTTTCGATACAACCGCATCCGCAGCGACGTGGACTACCACCGTGCGATGGCCCTGATCAAGCAGGACAAGACGGACGAAGCCCGGGAGTTGTTGGTCCAGGCATATCGCATGTACCCGCCGAACATCGATATTCTGATCCAGATGTACCGTCTCGATGGGGACCAGGAGTGGAAGAATCTGGTCGACGAAATGCTGGACCGTACAATTCGTCGTGTGCAGGCCGAGGTGCAAAATGCGGAAGCCCAGGCACGCCAACTCGGTCGAACAGGTGACGTGTCCTTGGCGCGTGAGTTGAATCAGTACGCGTGGCTCGTTTGCAATACCAGCGGGGACTTCCAAAAGGCGCTGGCCTACAGCCTGAAATCGATTGATCTCGAGATGGACGGCGCCAAGCTTGATACCTGCGCCCGATGTTATTATGCCGTTGGCGATATCGAAAACGCGATTCGAATGCAGAAGCGCGCGTTGAAATTGATGCCTCATTCACCACCCCTGGTGCGGCAATTGGCCGAATTCGAGAAGGCGCTCGAGCGGAAACACGACTCCGGGGCCCAGCAAGTCGAAAGCGATGTCCCGGTCGCGACGGAGTAGATTTACAGTCAACGAGACGCTGCATCCCGCTGCTTCTTGCGGCAAGTTATTGAAGAGACGCGTTGTGATGGTGCGAATTCTCATCGCGATCGGCGCTGGCGAAGCAATATGAAACCGATTGTTCAAATCTCGCTCGACTTGACGACGATCGACGAGGCTCTCGCGACCGCTGAAATGGCGATTCGTGCCGGCGTCGATTGGCTCGAGGCCGGGACACCGTTGATTCTCGCCGAAGGTTTGCATGGCGTTCGAGCCCTGCGCGAGCGCTTTCCTGACACCCCGATCGTCGCGGATCTCAAGACGATGGATGGCGGGTATCTCGAAGCCGAGATGATGGCCGGCGCCGGCGCGACACACGTGGTCGTGATGGCACAGGCACACGAAGAAACCATCAAGTGTGTGGTCAAGGCCGGAAGAGATCATGGCGTCGGCGTGATGGGCGACAATCTGGGCTACCGCACGATGGTTGACGGAGCCCGGCGACTCGAGCAGCTTGGATGCGACTACATTGTTCACCACATCGGCTACGACGAGCGACGCGGGATCGCGGCTCGAGGCGATCGGATGCCGAGTCCGCTTGATGATTTGCGGGAAGTCGTCGAGGCCGTCAACGTACCGGTCCAGGCGGTAGGCGGATTGTCGATCGAACAGGCCATTGAATGTCCCCGCTACGGCGCCCCACTTGTCGTGCTCGGCGCTCCGCTGACGATCGATGCCGATGCATTCAAGACGGCCGACGGCGACCTCGAGAGTTCACTTCGACTGATCTGTGAAAAAGTCCACGCGTTCGGAGATGTTGGTTGATGTCGGACTCCGCTGCGGTTGTGAATTTTGCTCCAGAACCGGGGAGTGTTGAGATCCGGTCGTTTCCCAAGCCTTCGATCGGCGTCGATGATGTTCTGGTCGAGGTCGCCGCGGTCGGTGTTTGCGGCAGCGATCTGCATCAATGGACGGCATCGCACAGTTGGCCCGTCAACTACCCGGTGGTGTTGGGACACGAATTCGCCGGGACGGTTATCGAAGCCGGGACCAACGTGAATGGTTGGCGCGAGGGTGATCGTGTTGCCAGCGAAACCGCCGCGGTGATCGATTTGGACAACCCCATGACGCGTCGCGGTCTGTACAACCTCGACCCAAGCCGAAAGGGTTTTGGCTACGGCGTCGACGGCGCGATGACGCGTTTCGCTCGAGTCCCGGCACGATGCCTCCATCGCGTGCCCGAAGAGCTTCCGCTGGAACAGGCGGCGCTGACCGAACCATGCTGTGTCGCCTACAACACCGTGGTTGGCAACTCTCGGGTCAACCCCGGCGATCGCGTGCTCGTCATCGGCCCCGGCACGATCGGGATTCTATGTGCGGCGATGGCCAGGCTTTGCGGTGGCGACGTCGCCGTTCTCGGGTTGGAATCGGACACGGCGCGGTTCGAGGTTGTAAGAAAGTACGATTGCACACCGCTGACCGACGCGCGGCCCTGGGCGATGCAGCGTGATGGACTCGGCGCGGATGTAGTCATCGATGCGGCGGGCGTTTCTGAGACGCTGAAATTGGCGATCGATTTGGTGCGTCCGGCGGGTTGGATCACCAAGGTCGGTTGGGGCCCAAAACCTCTCGGCTTTTCGATCGACCCTCTGGTGCAAAAGAACGTGACGTTGCAGGGAAGTTTCAGCCATCATTGGACGATTTGGGAACGCGTATTGGCGCTGCTCGCCAGCGGGCAATTGAACGTTGAACCAATCATCGGTGGGACGTGGCGACTCGAGGACTGGCATGACGCCTTCGAGACGATGCACAGCGGAAGTGTGGTGAAGTCGGTGCTGAAGCCGGGTTCCTGACGCCGGAACGAGTTCGCTTAATCGAGACAACACCATGCCGAAGCTCGCTGCCTTTCCGAAACTCTACATGCAATCTCTGTGCAAAGACGGCACGATGAATCTGGCCCAATGGGTGGACGTCGCCTCGGAGTTGCCGGTCGAGGGTCTCGAATGGTATGCCGGATTCCTCGAGATGCAGGACCATGCCAATTGGCAACCGCTGCGACGCAAAGTCGAGGAAAAGGGTTTGTCGATCCCGATGATGTGCTGCTCGCCTGACTTCACGCACCCGGACCCTGAGTTCCGACGTGAGCAGATGGACAAACAAAGATTCTGGATTGACATGACCGCTGCACTTGGCGGCAGTTATTGCCGCGTGCTGTCGGGCCAGCGGCGACCGGAGATTTCACGCGACGAGGGAGTGCAGTTCGCGGCTGATTGCATCAACACTTGCGCTCCGTACGCGGCCGAGCGGGGCGTCACGTTGATCATCGAGAATCATTACAAAGACGATTTTTGGGCGTATCCGGAATTCGCGCAAATGATGGATGTGTTTTGCGATCTCGTGGAAGCCGTCACCGCGGATAACTTCGGTGTCAACTATGATCCGAGCAATACGATCCTGGCGGGCGAAGATCCTCTTGAATTGCTGCGGCGGGTCTCACATCGAGTTGTGACGATGCACGCCAGCGATCGCTATGTCAAGGAAGGCACGATTGAAGATTTGCGCAATGAGGAATTGGGCGTCGAAGGTTATGTCCAGCGATTGAGCCACGGTGAGATTGGCAAAGGATTGAATGATTACGATGCGATTTTCACGGAATTGAAACGAGCAGGTTTCGACGACAATTGGATCAGTATCGAGGACGGTGTTGAGGGGATGGACCAAATGGCGCGCAGCGCCGAGTTCCTTTGCCGCAAGATCCGCGAACATTGGAGTTAAAGTCCAAACGCTGCTGCCGGAATTGTGGCTCGTTTGTCCCAAGCGAGATCTGTAACTTCCTCGGCGATGCAGTTCTCGCATGCGAACAGGAGTGACGTTGGGAAAGAGTCGCGTGAGCCGGGAATTCGGCAGTGCTAACGGTTCTTTTCGACGCCGAAGTGTTTTCGCCAGCCGCGACAATCATTGCCGCCGATCTGAAAATCGCGGCAAACTTGCGGACGATGCTCGTGGTGTTTGCACCGTCGGGTTTCGGCGTCGTACCAGACACAGACCCCGTCGAGCTCACCCGGCGGTGGCACCGGATAGGTCGCGATGTAATTCAACAATTCCGCTTTGAGTGACCGAGGAAGATTGGTCCAGTGCACCTCGTCAGCCTGGGACGGAAGATCGTATTGAAACGAGGGATACCCCATGTGCAGACAGCAGGCACCGCAGTCCTGGCAATCGTGGATCGTCGGCAATCCGGATCCTTCGACGCGGCTCACGAGTGATCAACCGCCAAAGGGATTTCCGCCAAACGGATTGTCCATACCCGCATCATCGCCTCCGCCACCGAAGGGATCGCCCATGGGGGCGTCATTACCGCCTCCGCCAAACGGGTCACCGCCGCCACCGAACGGATCGCCACCGGCCGCGCCTGCGCCAAAGGGATCGTTCATCGCAGGTCCGAATGGGCTGGTGGTCGATTCCGGCGTTGGTTTTTTGATTGCCTCTTCTTCCACCGGTGCAACATCAGGTTGGACGTTGAAGTTGGGCAGCGAAGCAGCTTCGGGCCGCAAACACTGTACGTCGCCCGCCGTATTGATGAGGTACAAACGATCGGTCAAGCTGTTCGACAAAAACTGGCTGGGACGGACCTCAGAAAAGGTTCCAACGACTTCGCCGCTTTCGAGTTCGATGACCATCAAGGAACCACTGAGTGAGGTGCAGTAGGCGCGTCCGTCGAAGGCCACGATCAGCTCTGCGACGTTGGGAACGGTCTTGTCCCACGTCATCGAGCCATTCTCAACATTCAGCGAGAACAAGTTGCCGTAAGTCGATCGGATCAGCACCTGTTCGCCGACCACCAGGGGCTCATTGTAAAACGGTTCCCCAAACGGCTGGCTCCACAGGACCTGGCCGACCCGCGTGGCTCGCAAACCATAAGCCTGGCCTGCTTCGGAACCGAAGAAGTAACGATTGCCGGTCGCAGAGGCGAGCCGCCCGCTGACGATTCCGTCGGTGTTGAGTCGAAACAGGACCGACGGCGTACCTTGCAGCTCCATCACGTAGACAAAACCGCGATCGGTGCCCCAGCCAACTCTCGTCGATTCTGGTGCCTTGGTCGGCATTGCCAAGGCGCTGCCGGCCACAATTTCCATGAAGGGATCGCGGGTCGGGTCATAAAGCGGGTAGCCTTCGATAGCGCCGCCGATCAGCGGAACCATTGCGAAGTCGCCGGAATTGATCGCACCGAACAGAGGCGCTCCGGACATCTGGACTTCCTCGATCACTTCGCCCGTCTTGGTCTCAACCTGGATCAGGTTCCCGCCATTGATCACAGTCAAATAATCTTCGCTGGTTCCGATGGCGAGAAACGGCAATCGTTGGTCACCAACGTAAACAACCCAGAGCGGTTCCCCGGTTTCGGCGTCCCGGCATTCGAGTGCCCCGTTCGTTCCAATCGTGTAAAGTCGAACGCGCGGCACTGTGCGTACATTAATACTTGCATCGATGCCGCGGCGTTTTAGGCGTCGAATTTCGTTATTGGCGAGACGTTCGGCTTCTGCCCGGCCGATGGGTTTGCCGCCTGGGCCGATACGATCGGTCGGAATGCGAACCAACACTTTGCCAGCCGGCTGCGCATCAGTCTTTTCGGCTGTCGCGTTTGCATCCGCCGGTGCGGGTTTTGCGGCCGATGCCGCCGCGGCGCCGGTCACGATTTCAACAAATTCTTGCGGATCTTTCTCGTGGACGAAAAGTTGTTGATCGGCGATGGACTGTGATCCGAAAGGCACATTCATTGGCCTTGCCCACGCCTGGGTCAAACCGAGTTGTTCGGTGACGTGTGGCGGCATCAGCTCTTGGGCTGAAGTGGTCGATGCGACGCATGTGAACAAAGCAGCCGAGGCGATTGCCAGTGAACGGTTCATGACGAATCGTTTCCTTGAAACGGGCGGCTGGAGAGCCGGTTGATCGAGATGGAAAAGAGGCGTAAACACCCGACGGGTATTCTAGTCGACGATCATGGATTGGGCGAATCTTAAACGTTGCCCCGGTTTTTACGGGTTTCCCGGGTTCCCGTTTGAGTGACCTGTACCGATTGAAACGGCACGTGCAAGGAAATCGGGTTCGGTGTCGCCATCGCCCACCTGGGTTGACGTTGGTCGGCCGCGATCGATGATTGCCAAACATTGTGTCTTGACGCGATAATCGGTCTGCGACGGCATGTTCAATCCGCCTTCCCCTTCGAGTGACGCAAACCATGGATCCAGGCAACGGAAAAAAGGTCTTGATGATCGTCGGCGATTTCGTCGAAGACTACGAGGCGATGGTCCCATTTCAAATCCTTCAATGCGCCGGACACGACGTCGCGACCGTCTGTCCGGACAAGGTCATCGGAGATTCGGTGGCGACCGCGATTCATGACTTCGAGGGCGACCAAACCTACAGCGAAAAGCCGGGTCATCGCTTCGCGATCAATTCCGATTTTTCCCAGCTCGATCCGAGTCAATATGACGCGTTGGTCCTGCCGGGCGGGCGTGCTCCGGAGTACCTCCGGCTCAATCCACGTGTGATCGAAATCGTCCAGCATTTCGCAGAAAGCGGCAAACCGATCGCGGCCATCTGTCACGGCCCACAAATTCTTGCGGCCGCAGGCGTGCTCAAGAATCGCGCGTGCAGCTGTTACCCGGCGGTCAGTCCCGAAATCACGGCCGGTGGTGGAGAATACGTGGAGCCGGCCGCAACAATGGATTCGGCACACGTTGACTCAAACCTGGTCACCGCACCGGCGTGGCCCGCCCACCCAGCGTGGATGCGGGCTTTCCTTGATTTGCTTGATGAATAGCGATTCGACGCTACCACAACCATCCCGATGGCTTGGGGCCAACCTTGAAAGAGCTGTAGAAGATTTTCTGCTCCGCTTCTTCTGCCTGTCGATTGACGGGAGTAGAGGGATCGGCACCGAGGCTTGCCGGCGCGACACCGAGGATCACGAATCTTTCCTCGACGTGAAACACTTCGACCATCATTCGCGGCAAGAAGATGCTGCCGTCGAGCATTCCGTGGATGCACGGGTATCCGTTGCGTTCCTTCTCGCTGCCGCCGAGTATCTCGCCGCCGAGTTGGCGTTCCGCCTTCTTTCGCAACTGGTCCTTGTCCAAGGGTCGCTTACCACCATTCATGGCACCCATGAAATAGACCGACCCGCTTTCGTCGCTCATGATCGCGGTTGATTCGATCACGCTCGGCAAGCTGTCCCATTCCGAGCCCTTGGGCATCAGCACCACGCATCCTTCGATGCCGACCGCCTTGTATCCAGACGGCGCTGTTGCCTGCGCTGCGGCGACGACATCGACGTCGGCTTCACCACCGCCTCCACCGCCGCCCATCATGGCGAAAGCGCCGACACCGACGACTAGAAATAATCCAAGTGCCGCGAGCGCCCCGATGAGAACCTTTGGGTTCTTCTTTTTCGCAGCCGGCGCTGGCGGAGCGGACGAGGTCTCCTGTTGTTCTTCTTCTTTTGCCTCAGCCAACAAGGGGTCTCCGGGGATCGGTCCGTCGTAAGCCGACAAACGGCCGGCGACTGGAAAATGTGAAACGCCGGACGCGCCCGATGCGCTCGGCGCATTGATCCGGCCAAAATCGAAGCCTTCGTCGTCTGGATCCAGGCTGGGTCCGGCCGTCACGCCAGAGGGTTTCGTTGCGGCGGGTTGTTTGCTCGGCGCCCGGATCACGACGGCGTTCCCGCATTTGGGGCACTTCACCTTTCCCGACGGCGGTGCCTGTTTCAGCTTCAACGCGGTCGTACAGTGCGGACATTTCACGGTCAGCATCAGAGTTTTCCTGTCAATCCAAATTCGAATGTGGAGGACCAGCCCAAAGTCGGACGCTGGTGGGCATACCGGGCATGTGTTCGAGTGTGAGGCTGTGTCCCGCGATTTGATTCGCATCTGCTTCCGAGCCGAGGATGGCGCTGGCCACGCGGCTCGGAAGAATGCGTCTCATGCTATCCATTCCCAACGCTTGGGCACGCGGCTCGTGTTGCGGGACAGAGCCTAGTTTAACGCAAGAGCAGTGGGTGTTGAAACGGAATGTAGGACCGGGGAGTCGCGGCACGTCACAAATCGGTGCGGTAGCGAATCCGTAGGCAGAGTGCCGTTTTCCGAGCCTTGGTCTGCCGTCTTCCAACTTTCGCTGGTTCGCTACAATGGCCGCACCCGCTTCCCTTATTCCCAGGACGATCAATTACGGATGAGCACTGCAACGTTACCGTCACGCGACGAAGTCGAGCCGGGTGACCGCTGGGATTTGTCCAGCCTGTACGCGGACGATCAAGCCTGGGATGTCGATTTCAAGAAGCTTGATGCGTTGATTCCAACCTTCGAGACATTTCGTGGACGGCTCGGGGAATCCCCGGTCGTGCTGGCCGAAGCGTTGACGTTTGACAGCGATTTTGACCGTGCGGCAGAACGCTTGGGGACCTACGCGTTTTTGAAGACAACCGAGGATCAAACCGACAGTACATACCAGGGGATGAAATCGCGGTACCAGAATCTTGCGGTCCGCGCCAGCCAGGCAGCCAGTTTCATGCGACCGGAGATCATGGCGATCCCCGATGATGAATTGGATCTGCTTTTGCGGGCCGAGGCGATCGAACCGTTTCGGCTGCAATTGGAACGGCTGCTCCGGTATCGCCCGCACACGTTGACCGACAACGAAGAGCGATTGTTGGCGATGCAGGGCGAAATGGCCTCGGCTGCGTCGAACGCTTTTCGGCAGTTGAACGACGCGGATTTGCGGTTTGGCGAGATCGAAGACCACAACGGCAACAAGCTTGAATTGTCGCACGCCACCTTCAGCCAACTGCTAATCAGCCCTGAACGAAAAGTCCGACGCAACGCCTTTGACCAATACTACAACCAATTCGCGGCCCACGAGAACACGCTCGCCGCCACACTTTGCGGCAGCGTCCAGCGAGATGTTTACTACTCGCGAGCGAGAGACTACACCAGCAGTCTCGATGCCGCCTTGTTCCCCGACAACGTGCCGGTCGAGGTATACGACAACTTGATTGGCGCGGTCCGGGATTCGCTGCCAGCGGTGCACCATTACTTTGATGTCCGTCGCCGAAAAATGGGACTCAGCGATCTGCATCACTACGACACTTACGTTCCGATTTTGAGCGAGATTGAAAAGCACCACAGCTGGGACGATGCGGTCGAAGTCGTCATCGATTCGCTCCAGCCGCTGGGGTCGGAGTACACGTCAGTTCTCGGGGAAGGGCTGCGCGCCCGATGGGCGGACCGGTACCCGAATCGCGGCAAGCAGAGTGGCGCGTTCAGTTGCGGGTCGTTTGACGGCGACCCCTACATTCTGATGAATTACAAACCCGAAGTGTTGAACGATGTCTTCACGTTGACACACGAGGCGGGTCACTCGATGCACAGCTGGTACTCAGCGCGAAGCCAGCCGTTTCAATATTACAACTACACGATATTCGTTGCGGAGGTCGCCAGCACATTCAACGAGCAACTGTTGACCGACCACCTTTTGAAAAATGCTCGTGACGACAACGAGCGAGCCTATTTGATCAACAACGAGTTGGACAGCATTCGCGCCACGGTGGTCCGCCAAACCATGTTCGCGGAATTCGAGAAAAGATCGCACGAGATGGCCGAGGCAGGCGAGCCGTTGACCGTCGAATCGCTGAAAAGCGCCTACCGCGAACTTCTCGAGGCCTATTTCGGGCCCGAATTCGTGATTGACAAAGCGTTGGAGTTGGAGTGTTTTCGAATTCCCCATTTCTATCGCGCGTTTTACGTCTACAAGTACGCGACGGGACTGAGTGCCGCAGTTGCGCTCTCGCGACGTGTTCTCGAAGGGGGCCAATCGGAATTGGATGATTACCTGTCGTTCCTCTCGGGCGGTTGCAGCAAGGATCCGCTCGAGTTGCTCAAGAGTGCCGGCGTGGACATGAGCAGTCCACAACCGGTGGCAACGACGCTGGAGAGATTTCGCGTTTTGACCGACGAACTCGATCGATTGCTTTGATCCGCCAGGACGCGGAGGAAGGAAAACACTGACATGACTCGAAAACAGATTTCCAGCGGAACGCCCTGGGAGTCAACTGTCGGCTACTCTCGTGCCGTTCGCGTGGGTGATCACGTCTATGTTTCCGGTACGTCGCCCTCGGACGTCTATGGCACAACCGTGGCCATCGGCGACGCTTACGGACAGGCGAAGTTCATTCTCCAGAAGATTGCCGCAGCCCTGGCGGAAGTGGACGCGAATCTGACCGATGTCGTGCGCACACGAATGTTCGTGACTGATATCACGATGTGGAAGCAAATCGGCCGGGCCCACGCGGAATCTTTCGGCAGCGTCCGCCCCGCCGCAACGTTGGTTGAGGTCAGCCAATTGATTGACCCGGACCATCTGGTCGAAATCGAAGTCGACGCCGTCGTCAGTCGGGATTGATCGGCTCGCCACCCGCGACCGATGACCGTCAAACGACTTGCGACTTACCGCCGGGAACCGGGACGGGGTAACGGCCTTCGGCGTCCGGATTGACCGGAGCCGGGTCGTCAAGCGAGTGCATCGCGTCGGTGACGGCCAAAGGACTCCGGCTGTTGATGGCGTCGTCCCATTTGACGACTTTGCCTGTGTACGTTGCAGACCGGCCCAGGATCGCCGTCATCGTACTCCGCGCGCCGTAATCGGCTTCATTGGGAATTTCACCGTTACGGAGCGCGGCGAACCAGTCGTTGTGTTCCTGCTGCCATCCCTTCCCTTTGATCTCTTCCGCTTCACTCTGCCAAATCTGGTTTCCTTCGGCGTCGCGAATCAACGCATCGCTGATATCGGACGATCCCGACGATCCAACCACATGTTCGCTGACACGATTCCAACAACCCTGGATATGCCGGCACTGGCTGAGCAATTTGAATCCGTTGGGGTACGTGAACTCGACCATGTGATGGTCAAAGATTTGGCCGTGGTCGATACCGTTCCGGACTGCGCGGCCGCCTTGTCCCTGGGCTTCAATCGGGTGGCTTTGAGCAAGCCAATTGATCACATCAAGATTGTGGATGTGTTGTTCGTTGATGTGATCGCCACAAAGCCAGGTGAAGTAGTACCAATTGCGCATCTGGTACTCCAACTCCGTCTGTGCGGGTGTTCGTGGTCGCACCCAGACGCCGCCGCCATTCCAATAGGCTCGGGCAAACAACAACTCGCCGATAGCGCCGTCTTGCAACCGGCCGATGCATTCGCGGTACCGATTCTCATGGCGGCGTTGCAATCCGACCTGGACGGCGAGCCCCTTTTCTTTGGCTACCTGATTTGCTTCTAGCACACGGCGGACGCCGGGCGCATCGGTGGCGAGGGGTTTTTCCATGAATACGTGCTTACCCGCTTGGACGGCCGCCTCGAAGTGTTGCGGGCGAAAACCGGGTGGGGTGGCAAGTATGACGCAATCCGCTTCGCTCTCGAAAACCTGCTTGTAGGCGTCGAGGCCCACGAATCGTCGACCTTGAACGTCAACCTTGCCAGGGTGTCGCCCCTTGATCGAGCGGAAAGCCGTTTGAATGTTATTCTCGAAAACGTCTGCAATCGCGACAAGCTTGACGTCGCCACCGCTGGTATTAAGTGCTTGAATCGCGGCACCGGTCCCGCGACCGCCGCAACCCACCAAACCGAGCTTGATGATGTCACTTCCAAAGGCGTGCGCACCGCGGGCCACACTCAGATTGCTGCCGACGATAGCGCCGCCGGCCAACATCAGGCTTCCCCCCTTGATGAAGTTCCGCCGAGACGGATTTGTTTCCGCGGGGATGTCGGTTGGTTTGTTACGTTTCGACCGGGTCATGCGCTGGCGAAGATTTGTGTGGGACGGCGGAATGGCTGTTCAGTCTGGACAGCCAACCAAGCTAAGAATACGCGGCTGGGATCATTTTTTCAAACGCGCCGACCCGCCTCAAGGCTGCGTCAGATCTGCGTACTCCGGTTCCGGCAGGGTATCGGGGCGTCGAAGGACGGTCGCTTCGATGATGCTGTCGGGCGGTAACTCGATCGCTCCCTTTTCCTTTTTCTTGCTGGGATCGACGCGTCGGAGCCGCGAAATGACATCCATTCCTTCGACAACGCGGCCGAACACGGTTTGCTGCTGCGAAATCGCCAGGATCGGAACGTACAGAATCGCGAACTGGCTGCTGCCGGTGTTGGGGATGAAATTACCTTGCTCATCTTGCGGAATCTTAGCCATCACGAGTGAGCCGCGAAATGCTTTGCGAGCGTCTTCTCGGTCGTGCTCGTCAACAAGAAAATTATCGGCATGGCCGCTGCCAACACCCGAGGGGTCTCCGGTCAACGCCAGCAGATCATCGAGGACCTGGAAGAAGTCAAGTCCGTCGTAAAAGTCGTTTTCAACGAGTTGAATGAAATGCGATACGGTCGAAGGCGCCTGGTCAATGAACAACTCGACAATCACGTCACCCTGTGTCGTTTCCAGCTTGACGCGGGGCAGCCGATCTTCCTCGATCTCTCGTTCGCGGATCACCTGTTCCGCTTCATATTGCTTTTGATACTCATCAAGATTGAACATCAAGGTCTTGTCGACATTGTCCATGTGCTCGGCGGTCAGCGCCTCGAATAACCGTTTCGCCAAATCGAAATCTCCTGAAACGACGGCCGATCGCGCGCCGGCCTGGAACACGTATTTCAATTGTGAGCCGCCGTCGATCAACCGCGCGCATCCCTCGACCATTTCTTCATCGTAAATGTCATGCCCAAAACGATGCTGGATCATTGTGACCAGAAATGTCGCCGCTTCCTCGTTCAACGCGATTCGTGACAGGTCAAGCGCAGCTGTGAAAGTCTCGTCAAGCAGCTCGCGTACCCGCGCCCGCTGCTGACGATACCTCGACCTCGCTTCATTTGAACGGTCTTCTTTGTTGATATACCGGATGTGCGTCGCCCGTTGGTCACCAACCGCTTCCGCCAATTTGTCACGAAGCTCGTTGAAGACCGCCGTTCGTCGCTGCACTTCCTTTTCAACTTCGTCCCGATCGACCGGATCCACACCGTCGGAGGAAACATCAGCAGCCTCCGTTTGGGCCGCTGGGTCTTCCGTCGATTCGTTGGCCCCCTCGGTCGCTTCCGGCGCCGAATCACCGCCCGAGGGTGGCTGTTGGGCGATCACCGAAATTGGCAACGCGAGAGCGACGAGCAGGAACGAAGTGCGATGAAAAGAACAGATCATGCGGGCGACCGTGCAGGATGGAATGGAAAAACGGGCCGATGGTGCTGTTACGCGGCCGGAAACGATTCGGTTTGAGACCGGAATCAAATCGATCCGGCACGGGTATACTGGCCCGAATGAATATC
>JAHELS010000326.1 GCA_024644085.1 Rhodopirellula sp. | reverse complement strand
AACTTCCACGCCGTTCTGGAAGAGGCGCCGACGCTGGAGCCGTCTTCGCCCGGTCGATCGTGGCAGTTGCTGCCGCTTTCGGCCCGCACAGGCGAGTCGCTCGGTCGCGCGACCTCCGACCTGGCCGAGCATCTAACGCACGACCCAAACCTCAATCTGGCGGATGTCGCCTATACGTTACAGATTGGTCGACCCGCTTTCGAGCATCGGCATTTCGTGGTCTGCAGCGATCTGCAGCACGGGGTCGACCAGCTAAACAGTGGTAAACTCGCGCATTCATCGGAGCACGTTGGGAGCGATCGACCGATCGTCTTCATGTTCCCCGGCCAGGGGGCACAGTATGTGAACATGGGTCGGGAACTGTATGAACTCGAACCGGTATTTCGCAGCGAGATTGATGCGTGCTGCGATAAGCTCGAGCCGCTATTGGGATTCCAGCTTCGCGACGTGCTTTATCCCCCTGAGGCGAATGAAGTCGCGGCCAGCGAACAACTCAAACAGACGTCGATTACCCAGCCGGCCTTGTTTGTAATCGAGTACGCCCTGGCGCGTCTCTGGCAATCGTGGGGGATCGAGCCGTCGGCAATGATCGGGCACAGCGTCGGCGAGTATATCGCCGCGACGATGGCCGGCGTTCTTTCGGTGGACGACGCATTGCGGCTGTTGGTGGCACGCGGAAAACTGATGCAGCAGCAGGCGTCGGGAAGCATGCTGGCTGTCCAGCTTTCCGAGGGAGGCGTCGAGCCGTACCTGAGCGAACATGTCGGTCTGGCGGCATGCAATGCACCTTCATTGAGCGTTCTGTCGGGGCCTACTGACGCCATCGCGATGGTCGAGCAGAAGCTTTCCGATGAAGGGAATTCATGCCGCGCACTGATGACCTCGCACGCATTCCACTCGGCCATGATGGAACCGGCGGTGGAGCCGTTCTTGGAACTGGCCCGTGATGTCGAATTCAATCGTCCGAACATCCCTTTCATTTCGAGCCTGACCGGAACCTGGATCACCGACGCGCAAGCCACCAGCCCAGAGTACTGGGCACAGCAATTGCGCCAGCCGGTACATTTCAGCCGCGGCGTGAACGAGTTGCAGAGCGACCCCACGCGCGTGTTGTTGGAGGTGGGGCCGGGCCGGACACTGAGCATGCTGACTCAACAGCACCGCACGGATGAAACGCCGACGACGGTGGTGGCATCTCTTCGGCACCCTCGCGCAGAGGACGCCGATCTAAGTTGCATGCTCAATGCGCTGGGACAGTTATGGTCGGCGGGCGTGGAGATTGACTGGCAACGCCTCTACGAGGGACAGCATCGGCGGCGGGTCAGCTTGCCGACTTATCCGTTTGAAAGAAAAAGGTTCTGGCTCAAGCCCAAGTCTTCGTCAAATGTTCACGCCACGCCGCCCGGTGATCCGGCAACGGCAGTCGAGACGCTGTCGAGGGAGCAGACTTCGTTGTCAGCCGAAGGGACGCCGCCGCCCAATCCAGCCGGCCCAGAGGTGGACGACTCAAGGGATCGCAAAACACGCATCGCTGACGAAATCTGCGTCATTTTGCACGAGTTGAGCGGCGTTGAACCGGAAAAGATTGATCAGGATGCGACGTTCCTCGACATGGGATTCGATTCGCTGTTCCTGACCCAGGCGAACACTGCGTTTCAGCGGAAATTCAAGGTCAAGATCACGTTTCGCCAACTCTTTGCCGATGCACCGACGCCCGATGCGCTTGCAAAGTTCATCGACGCGCAGCTTCCGCCTGAGGCATTCGCCCCAGCTCCGCCCAGTGTTCAACCCACACCCAGCAAAACTGTCGACGCCGCGCCGCCAGCGGCTCCATCGATTACACCCCCGCAAGCTCCGATTCCCGCCGCTTCCGTGGCTGGTGCCAGCGAGTTGGCAGGTGGTGCCAACGGCAACTCCAAAGCGCTGTCGGCCCGAGATGTGATTCGCCAGCAGATGGAGGTGATGCATCGACAACTGGACATGTTGCGGGTCGCCGGCGACGTCGAGCAGTCCGAATTGCAGCGATTGAGATTGACGCAGCAGCAGGCGATTCGATCACTGGGCGAGAATGAGAATGGGGCCCTCAAGAAATCCGACTCAGAGGGAAATGAATCATCGCCCGGCAGTACGGACGAGGCGAGCTTCGGACCCTTTCGCCCTGTGTCGCGGCGGCTCTCGGATGAATTAACCGCGCGGCAACAAGAATTTCTTGCTTCGTTCACGGCTCGATTCAATCGCAAGACAAAGTCGTCCAAGCAATATGCCCAGCAGAACCGTGAGCAACTGGCCGATCCCCGCACCGTGGCCGGATTTCGACTGGCATGGAAAGAGTGCGTCTACCCGATCGTGGCGAAGAGATCCCAGGGCGCCTACATCTGGGATCTCGACGGCAACAAATACGTCGACCTGGCAGTCGGATTTGGCGTGCATATGCTCGGTCATTCGCCGCGCCGGATCAACAAGGCAATTCAACGTCAGATCAAACAGGGCTATTCGATTGGGCCGCAAACGACGCTCGCGGGCGAAGTTGCTGGATTAATTTGCGAAATGACGGGTATGGAGCGTGCCTGTTTCTGTAATACCGGGTCCGAAGCCGTGCTTGCGGCGATGCGGACGGCGCGCACGGTGAGCGGTCGGAACAAGATTGTCACTTTCTCGGGAGATTATCACGGCATCTTTGACGAGGTCCTGGGGCGGAACGTGACGGTCGGCGGAAAACGCCGAAGCCTGCCGGTGGCGCCCGGTATTCTTCCGGAGATGCTTGAGCACCTCGTCTTGCTTGACTACGGCGACTTCAATTCACTTGCGGAAATCCAATCACTCGCAGATGACGTTGCCGCTGTCATCGTCGAACCGGTTCGAACTCGCAATCCGGAATTGCAACCACGAGAGTTCCTGCAGGCGCTTCGCCAGTTGACGGCTCAAGAAGACATCGCACTGATTTTTGATGAAATGGTGACCGGGTTCCGATGCGATCCCGGCGGTGCTCAGGCGTGGTTTGACGTGCGGGCTGACATCGCTACTTACGGTAAGGTTGTCGGTGGAGGTATGCCCATCGGTGTTGTTGCCGGTGATGCAAAGTACATGGACGCGCTCGACGGTGGGATGTGGCAGTATGGCGATGATTCTGTGCCCGAAGCCGGCGTTACCTGGTTTGCGGGAACCTTTGTTCGGCATCCGCTGTCATTGGCTGCTTCGCGGGCCACACTGAAGCATTTGAAGGCCGCGGGCCCGGCGCTGCAGGAACAACTGAATGATCGTACCGAGCGATTCGCTGATGAACTCAATGAGTACTTTGACACCGTTCGCGCCCCGATGCGGATCCAGCAATTCAGTTCCTTCTTCTTGATTACCTTCGAAGCGTGCGAAGAGTTTTCCAGCCTGTTTTACTGCTGTTTGCGCGAGAAGGGAGTTCACATCACGGAGAATCGGGCGGCGTTCATCTCGACGGCACACACCGACAAGGATATGCGGTTTCTTGTCGAGGCTTTCAAGTCGAGCGTCGGCGAATTGATGGAAGCTGGTTTCCTGGTTCCTCCGACGATGGCGTCCGGCGGTGCAGCAGTAGCGCCTGAGGCCCAACAAGAGAACCAGCGGATCGTGACCAGCACGGGCAACACCCGCATTCCGCTGACCGAAGGACAATCGGAGATTTGGTTGGCCGCCGCGGCTGGCGACGACGTGAATTGCTCGTTCAATCTCTCCTACACATTGCAGCTTTCGGGTGACCTGGATGTGGAGCGGCTGACGATGGCCGTCCAGCATCTGGTGGACCGCCACGAATCGTTGCGCACCATTGTCGACAAGGACGGCCAATACCAGGAAGTTCGCCGAACCTTGAAGGCCGACCTGGTTCGGCATGACCTCGGTAACCTCAAGCCACCAGAACGGGAAACCCGGCTGGCCGAGTTGCGCGACCAAGCAGTCACGACGCCATTCGATCTTGCCAACGGGCCGCTGTTCCGTCCGAGTTTGATCCGTCTTGCGCCGCGCGAACATCTGCTGTTCCTGACGATGCACCACATCATTTGTGATGGATATTCTTCTGGCACGCTGTTGCGTCATGTGAGCGAGATCTACTCGGCGTTGTGCGCGGGCCGCGCCCCGTCGCTGCCCAAGCCAGCATCATTCATCGAAAACGTTTTGCGTCAGAGGCAGGATCCCGATGCCGATCAGGCAGAGTCTTATTGGTTGGACCGATACCGTAACCCGCCGGCGGCGATCGATCTGCCGACCGATCGGCCCCGCCCACCGGTCAAAACGTTTGCCGCCGGCCGGCTTCATCATCAACTGAAGACGGAACTCTCAGAGGCCGTGACACGCTGTTCGGCGGAACAGGAGTGCACGGGCTTCGCTGTGATCCTCGCTGCGTTCACTGCGTTCCTCGAGCGACTCACCGGGCAACAGGATGTCGTTGTGGGTATCCCCTCGGCGGGACAGGCCGTTTACGGTGAGCCCGAACTGGTGGGACACTTTGCCAACCTGCTGCCGATTCGAGTCACGGCGCGTCGTGATCGATCGTTCCTGGACCACTTGGATGTCACCAAGCGGCGACTTTTGGATGCCTTCGACCACCAGGGGTTCACGTACGGAACGCTGGTCAAGAAACTTCATCTCCCGCGCGATCCCGCGCGTGTTCCGCTGGTCTCGGTTGTATTCAACATGGACCCGGAATCCGTTCCCTTGAAATTCGGCGATCTAAGCGCGGTAAGCGGATCGAATCCGCGACGGTTCGAGAACTTTGACTGGTTCTTTAACGTGTTACCGCGCGAGGGCGGCATGCTGCTCGAGTGCACGTACAACTCGGAAATGTTCGATGACGCAACCATGCAACTTCGCTTACGCGAGTTCGAAGAATTCCTGACCGCCGCGATGACGGAATCGACGACCACGACCGGGCGATTGTCGCTGGTTCCCTCCGAAGAACAAGATCTTTTGGAATCATGGAACGACACGCAGCGGGACTTCCAGCCGATCGCATCGATTCACGAAATGTTCGAGGCGCAAGCCGCGCGCACACCTGACGCGGTCGCGTTGATTGCCGAAGACCTGAGACTTAGCTACCGCGAGCTCAACGAGCGTGTTAATCAGCTCGCTGCTCATCTGCGCGAGCTCAACGTGGGTCCCGAATCGCTGGTTGGCGTCAACATGAAGCGCTCCCCGGAGATGGTCGTCGCGATCCTGGCGATCTTGAAGGCGGGCGGTGCGTACGTTCCCCTGGATCCGTCGTATCCGGCACAGCGGGTGCGGTTCATGCTCGAGGACAGCGGCGCGATGGTTGTAGTGACCCAGCAGGAATTGGCAGACGATCTGCCGCCGCACCACGCCCATCTCGTATGCGTTGACGCGGATGCCGAAGCGATCGGGAATCAGAGTCGGGAAAACCCCGTTTCCGTGACCGAGCCATCGCACCTGGCCTACGTCATCTATACCTCGGGGTCGACTGGCAAGCCGAAAGGAGTTGCGATCGAGCATCGCAATACGATCGCGCTGATCCAGTGGGCTCACGACGTCTTCACCCCTG
>JAHELS010000089.1 GCA_024644085.1 Rhodopirellula sp. | reverse complement strand
CGAGGAAGGTCCCTTCGAACCCGTCACGCTCGGCAGCAGCACGACGGGCAGTTGGACGGGACTCTATTTCGACGGCAGCGATTTCGGATTCACCAACGACATCGGTGGCATGCATATCGCCGATACCGCGCCGCTGTTGGCGAGCCAGTCACCGACCAGTGCACCCGACGCATTGACTGTGCTCGATCGCGGCTTGAATGATTTGTCATCGCCGGAGACCGACCTTGCGCCGATCGTCGTTCAGACCAGCGTCATGGTCGAGACGGTTCACTGGGACCTCGGAATGTGGAGCGTCGAGGTTCGCAATTCGTTGCAAACGACGGTGCAGCTTTTGGATCTTTCCGTTTCGGTCGCATCTGAGACCGAAGTCCTCGATCAATTGTTTGCGGCCTGGTCGAACTGGAATCTATAGGGCGCCCAATTTTCGCGGCGCTTCATTCCGCGGTCACGATTCGGCTCAGGCGACCAACTTGAGCGGTTCGTCGGTTGCCGCAACTTCGGTTGCCGCGGCATCAGTGTCGTCACCGGCGGCCAGGTCGACTTGAGATTCATTGACCGTGTTCGACGGTGCCGTTTCGCCGCTCACAGGCATCGAGCGAATGCGAGCGAGCGTGGTGACGCCCGATGCGGCGCAGAACAGGGTACAACCGGCGATCGTCCACGGAAACTCGTCGGACAGTTTCATTTCGCTGATCCAAAGCATTCCGCAGGAAACCAGCGGCAGATAGACGAATGTGCAAACGGTAACGAGTCGGGAAGTCCGGTCACGATAAAATGCGATCCAGGGAAAATCTTCGGCCTGCCAACCGTGCCGCCGCATCCGTGGTATGGCATGCTTGACATGCAATTGCAGGTAGAGAAACAGGATTGCCGTCACCAGTGGTCCGAGTAACAAAGCAATGTGCTTGGGAAAGCGGAATCCCATCACGGTCACATCGGCGGTTGTGTCGGCCTTTCGCTGCTTTAGTAATTCAATCGCATCCGACGCTGTCAAACCGTGAACCTCGGACCAGAGCCGGCGAGAATGAGACAAATCGCTGGTCAACTCGGCGGCCATCGACATCTCGTAGACCTCGCGGCTTTTCGCCGAAACGGTGTCCATCCATAGCGCGGCCAACTCTTCGTCCTTCAGTCCACATTCGACGACGAAGGGAACGCTCGTCGGGATGCGTTCGCCGATGCCGGGAATGTAGTTGGACGTCACCGGCGGAAAACGTACCCGCACGGTGATGGTTCGAGGTGATAGATCGGGTTCTTCCTGCCATGGGAATCGCTTTTCCCAGCTGTAATGCTCGGGGATTTTTTCGGCAAGGATCTTGATCAACTTCTGTTTCAATTCAATCCGATCGGGGACAAAAATCTGCACCAGGTGTCCGTCGGGTGACGCATTGATTTCGTATAGTTCCGCGAGTGAGAGTTCCGAGAGGGGCCGATCCAAGCCCACGAATGATTCTCTCGACGCGTCGAAGCGCGGCAGGACACGGTCCCGTATATCCGGCTGAAACGTCCATGAGGTTTCCAGCCCTCCGTCGTTGGTCAGGTCGACGGCGATCCAGCGCCGAATCAGATCGCTGAATTCCGTGTCCTCATCTTCCATTTCATAGCTCGAATACTCCGATTCGTATTCGTCAATCCTGGTGTGGTCAAAGGCGGCGTAGTTCAATTCGAGCTGCTGCAGTTCATCCAGAGCATCCTGATATCGATTGGCGAGATTGGGCGTCATCGCCAGCAGCAAAACGGTCACGCAGCCGGCGATACAGAGCCGGTGGATTCCGCGGAGCGTGAGAAGGGTTTCCTGCATGGATGACTCTCGAGGGTGCGCCGGCAAAAAGGTTGTCCCGTGCGAAATGGGCACCCCCGGCTATAAAAGAAAACGGACGATTGGGACAACCTCGATCGCTTTGGGGCCCCGCCGATTCCAGGTTCAGTTCGTAGCGAATCGATATCAGCGGGGTATAATTGGGAGCTTGGCTGCTTTGGAGGCGACGAAATCGGTTGTCGGAGCGAAACTTTGACCCAAAAACAGCGTTTCATTGGCATGAATACAACACGATTTCTCAGCGTTTTGGCACTTTGCCTGCTCACAGCCACCACCCTTTGTGCCCAGCGAGGCGGCGGCGGCGACGGCGATCGGGGCGGCGGATTTGGTGGCCGGGGCGGTGGGCCTCCCGGAGGCGGATTTGGTGGACGCGGCGGGGGTACGCCCGGCGGCGGTGGTCCTCCCGGCGGCGGATTCGGTGGACGCGGCGGTGGTACGCCCGGCGGCGGATTCGGTGGCCGCGGCGGCGGCGGTGACCCCAGTTCCTTCTTGAGCCGCTTGGATGCCAATGGCAACGGAATCATCGATCCGGAGGAACAGCAGGGTCCGGCCCAATTCATCATCTCACGAATGCAGCAATCGGATCCCAGCATCAAGCCTGGCCAGCCGATTCCGCTCAGCAAGATCACCGAAGGCTTCGAACGCATGCGGAGCGGCGGCGACCGGGACCGAGGATCGGATCGCGGCGATGACACGCGTCAGGCGGCCGATGACGCTTTGATGCCTGAGTTGTTGGTCCCCGGATTTGGTTTGGGCGAGGAAGACGCAGAGCCAAACCTGTTGATGGGATTTGGTGCTGCTGCGGAGATGTTGTCGGTACCGGTGACTGCGGACGACGAACGTCAAGCGGGCGAGACATTACGCCGGTACGACCGCAATCGAGATGGCTTCATCACGAAGGACGAATTGTCGAGCCGGTTTTCCGGTAACCCGATGGACTTTGACCGCAACCGTGATGGCAAGCTTTCACAGAGCGAATTGTCGGTTCGCTACGCAAGGCGCCGCGAAGGCGAAGAGCAGGCGCGCGAAAGCCGAGACCGCGAACGAGACCGCGGCCGAGAACGGACTCGCGAGCAGAGCGTTGAAATCCCGGACGTATTCAATGGGCGTCGCTCCTATCGACCAACGACCGTACGAAAATTGCCGGAAGGATTGCCCGGGTTCTTCACGGACAAAGACGCCAACAATGACGGTCAAGTCACGATGGCCGAATTCGCCAGCGATTGGAATGAAGACGTGTTGCACGAGTTTTTTGACTCCGATTTCAATCGTGACGGTGTGATCACGGCCGTCGAGGCGCTGCGAAGCGTCGAAGAGGGAGGTGCGTCGCAAATGGCGTCGACCTCTTCCCCCTCATCGGCGCCCTCAGCCGCGTCGGGCTCGTCAACACCCGCTGCATCTTCGACTGCTTCAGCAGGCGGAGCGCCCGATGACAAGTACGTGAAAGTTGCTCAGCGGATTGTCGATCGATACGACGAGAACAAAGACAAGATGTTGACCGCCTCGGAGTGGGGCAAGATGCTGATGAGTCCCGCCGACGCCGATGGCGATCGTGACGGCAAGATTTCCGTCAACGAATATGCCATGTGGATGCAGTCACGGCAAAAGAATTGACCGGTCACCCCGGCCGGCGGATCTACCGCTGGTAGATCGGCAAATAGTGGTATCGAACGCTCAGGCTGAGGATGGCCAGAGCGGTCGCGTACACCGCCCCAACGTTTCGCTCTTCACCGCCACGGGCCAGCCACGCACCGTCGCCTCCCTGGGATTCCAACAGCATCTCGGGGACAAGTTTGTCGGCTTGCTCCGCGTACTTGCCGCCCGCCTGGTGCATCCCCTGGGCGTAGTAATAAACGCCGTAATAAAAGAAACGTTCGTTTTGCTTCGGTGGATGCTGTAACAACCACTCGGCTGCACCGCTGACCATGGGCGATTCGTATTGGCCGCACACCTGCATCGCCAGCAGTCCCGCTGCGGTCATGGTGAAGGACGGGTGATGAGTCCCGGGTGAGTAACTGAAACCGCTGATCTTGTCCCGCGGTGTCCCATCGCGCGCGATCGGAGATGCGTAAGAATGACGCAGGTACGCCAGCGCTTTCTCGATTGCCTCGCCGGGCACGTCGAGTCCATCATTCTTGGCCGATCGAAGCGCCATCAACTGCCAAACGGAGACGGACAAATCGGAATCACGGCTACTGGGCGTGTACCGCCATCCGCCAGTGTCTTTGTCTGATTTTGGAACATCCTGTGCGGCAAGGATCAGCTTGATGGCGTCGCTCAGAGCTCCATGGATCTTTTCGTTTTGCTCGACCGTCGTGCCCATTCCAAGTATTTCGGTCAGCATCAACGTGGTGATTCCGTGACCGTACATCCGCGAGCCGTCGCGAGCACCGAAATAACCTTCCATGTTCTGGTTTTGTCGGTCGAGCACAAAGGCGATCGCCTTGGCCATTGCCCGGCCCTTATCGGTTTCCGGTGTTGGTTCGTTGCCAATGGAAGCCATCGCCATGATAGCCAACGAAGTCATCGCAACGTCGTGACCGCGATCCGCCACGGCCCCATCCGGCCGCTGCGTTTTGAGTAAGAACTTGATTCCTTTATCGACAGCCTGATCAACATCATCGGCGAGGTAGAGTGATGCCGGATCCTCTTGGCCGAGTGCGAAGCGCGCGGCTGCGGCCTGGGAGGCTGCGGCGGCCGCGACGCAAAAAAGTCCTCTTCGCGTGAGTTGATTTTGCCTGAGAATCATTCGCCTTTCTCCGCTGCACGTTTTGCCACTGCCCGGAAGTATGCCTCGATCTCGCGAGAGTATTGGCTGGCGACGTTTGCCGAGCGGCTCTCCGCGGCGTCATCGGTGCGCCGCTCTCGCAGCTGGCCCCACTCGGCGCCGGATCGCTCGATGCCCATCGTGTCGACGAATCCGCCGTCGGGCATTTCGCCCGAGCCAGACTGTGTTGCTGGAGATGAATTGGATGCGTTCTGATCCGACGGAGGACCGCTGGGTTGCGACTCGCCGGGATTACTTGGATTGAGCTGGGCGTTGCGTTGTCGGGCCGCCTTTTGGGCTTGGGAATCCACTGCGTTGGCAAGCGTTGGGGAGGCATCGGCCGCAGTCGGACTCTGTGGGGGTTGGCCGCCTTCGGATTGGCCTTCCTGTGGTTGTTGGCCCGCTGCTTGTTGGCCCGCCGCAACATCCTCCGTCGCTTGCTGCGCTGCCGCCTCGGACTGGGCCATCGCCCGGTCTAACTCGTCGAGCGTCCGCGCGAGCTGCTGGCCCTTTTGTTGGCTCGGGCTTGCCTCGCTCGGAGGTTGGGACGCAGCAGCTTCGGACGATGGTGCCATCTCGGCCAACAAGTCAGCAATCTGTTGGGCGGCATCGCCGATTTCGCTTGCCGCGTTGGCAACGCTCTGACTTGCCTGTGGCGATTTGTCGGGGCTGCTCTTTGCCTGCTCGAGCGATTGAGACGCCTCAGCCGCAGCCTGGGCTGCGCGCTCGCTCACGGCTTCGGCCGCTGCATCCAATTGTTCGGCGAGTTCAGATTGCCCAAGCCGTTCTTCGTGACGTGCAGCCCTTCGGAGTTGCTCGGCTGCGCTTCGAACGTCTTGTTCGATGTTCTCCTGTCCGCGGGCCAATTGCTGCGCCTGTTGGGGTGGAGCCCGCAGTTGATCCGAGAAGTCGGCTTTTTCCGCCAAATCTTGAAGTTCATCGCGAATCGCAGCGATTTGTTCCCCTGCGGTTTCGGACATCCGCGTCGCCAGTTCGGCGGCCGGGTTGGCCTTATCCAATGGTGGAAGTTTCTGGTTCTTGACCGATTGTTCGCGTTGAGCGGCCAACTTTTCCTGTTGGTCTGCGAAATCGCGGGTTTCCCGGGCCGCGGTTTCCGCTCGGACCGCGGCATCGATCTGCTTTTGCATTTCGTCGCGCCGTGGGACCAACGCGTCGGCTTTGTCTTTGTCTCGAGCCATTTGTTGCTCGACCTGACGTTTGCGATTCTCGGCGTCTCGTTTTTGCCGCTGTGCCTGTTGGATACGCCGGCCCGCGTCGCGCTCGACCGCGGACCATTGGCGTTTCTCGTCGCTTGCCGAGCGGAGTTGTTGGTTTCGCGCGTTACGGGCGGCGTTCTCGGAGTCTTGTTTCGCCCGATTACGTTGCGCGTCATCGGGGTGAATCTGGTTTTCCTGGGCCTGTTGGGATTGTTTCTGAACCTCGGCAAGTGAGGCCTCTGCATTTTCGAGTGCCTCCGACATTTCGGTTGCGGTGTCTTTCATTTCCGACAACAGGGCGTTCTCGCCTCCCATCTTGTTGGCTCGTTCGATCGCCTCGCGAAGCTCCTCGCGTGCCTGGTTTAGCTTGGGACGTGCATCAGGAGTCTTCGCCTGTGACACGGCGCGATCGGTTGGGTTAAGCAGTGACTGGTCGACCGCAGCCGCCCGCCGGGAAAGATTCTCGATTTGTTTCGCGGCACGGCGCTTCTGTTCCTGGAACGTCGGGTCCGATCGTTCGAGGGATCGATTCAGTTCGATCTCTTCGCGGGCCGCGCGCTCGAGTTTTTGCTGTGCTGCTTCGGCGGCTCTTTCCGCGATGTCGGACAACTCCTCCTGCATCGGAACATTTCGGGCAAGTTCGCCTTCGAGTCGTTCCATTAATTCCTCTGGGCTGCTTTGTGCGGCATCGGCAAGCGCCTCGGCGCGATCAAATCGTTCATCGAGTTCCTGCTGCACCTGCAACGCCTCTTCGGCTTGCCTCAATTGCTCGCGCGAATCGGCAATGTCACCGCCTTGTTCAGCACGTTCGAAATGGTTGGCGGTTCTCTCGAGAGCATCGGCAAGCTGTTCGAGTGACTCCGCGGTTTGATCGAGTGCCTCGCTGCGGCTACGGTCATCTGGCGATTCGCTGGCGCGGTCCATCGCGGCCTCGGCCCGTTCCGCGGTCGCTTGAATCTCGGCGGCGGCGGCATCGGCATCTCGGGCGAGTTCGCGCTGCTGGGTATCGGTGAAATCAGCCGTATTGGCGAGATCGACGAGCGATTCGAGCGTGTCGCGAGTGGCCTGCTCGGCGGCCTGCTGTTGCTCGTCCAATTGTTCGGCGGTCTGCTGTTGCGAGTCGGGTCGAGATTCGGTGCGCTCCTGCGCTTCTCTGGCTTTCTGCGCCGCCTCACGCGCCTGCTCAGGCAATGTCAACACATACTTTCGGATCGTCTCGCGTGCCTCTTCGACGCGCGGCTGCAACGCCGCGAGCGATTCGCTGAGGCTATTCTCGAGCACCCCGAGCGGGATGTCCGCAGTTCGCATCGGGTCGTTGCTCCAACGTCGCGCTACGATCAGGTTCTTGGCTTCTTGGTAGTGCTCGTTGTGGCGTGACTTGTCGATCGCTTCGAGTTCTTTCCAATCAATTCCAGTGTTTTGAAGGGATCGGACTGGCCATTCCATTCCGGAGGCAAACCGCTCGATCGATGACGGATGTTTGATCTTGGTGTGCGCGGTCGGCTCGAGGCGTCGTTCCGCGAGCATCAGTTCTCTCAGTTCACCAAGCCACATGTCGACCTCGTGCTTTGCCTCGATCGTTTGGAAAGCGCGCGAGAGTTTCTGATGGACGATGACTGCCTTTTCCTCGCGATAGGGCAGATACCCGTCCTTTGTCACGTTTTCCACGGCACGCTGCATCAAGTTCATGTCAGCGGCGAATTGCAGATCGACATGGGGGCGACTTCGGTGCAGCGATTCTTCGCGTTCCAGCCGGCCGAGAAGGTGCGTTCGCGCTTGGTTGAAAAGGGAATTCGCGTAGGCCGCGTCGCGGTTGAATCCTGCGACCTTGTTCGAATCTGATTCCTTTTCCGCTTGTTCGGTCGCTTTGTTTGAGTGGTCCCCAAAGCTCGCCATCTGTCGCTCGAGGTCCACCGTCGACCCGATCTGAATGCGAATCTCGCGGAGCAATTGCGTGACGGCCGATGCCAACCGTCCGTCGACCATGCCGTGGTTGAATTGATTCACGAGCTCCGCATCAAACTGACGAACCAGCGATCGGTGCGCGTCGTGCTGCGGCGGTTTCTCAATCGATGTTTCCAGTCTCTGGGTCCATGTGCCGGACCAGCGATCCCAGTTCTCCAGATGTCGGCGCGTCGATTCGGGCAACGTTTCTTCGTGTTGCTTGATCAAGTCGCCGATCGCGTTCATGCGTCCGATCGCAACGGCAAGGTACCGGGGAAACCTTTCTTGCGGCAGATCGGAATCCTCCGCAACGAGTGGCCGCAAACTCCGCTTGAGTGCCATCGCATCACCCACAATGCCCACTGTCAGGTCTTCGCCAAATACGGTTCTGGCATATTGTTCGAGCCGTGATGCGTCCTGAGAAATCCGGCGCGCTTGTCCAGTAAGATCGCGAAGTGCTTTTTCTCGTGATGCTTTCCATGAAGGATGGTCTTCGCCACTGGCCAATTCGAAGGTTCCAGCCCAAGCAGCGAGTTTTTGATTGACGTTGAGAATCGCTCGACCAATTAATTCGAGCGTGGCGGCCTCGGGAAAGCTTCGTGACGCTTCCAACAAGTCACTCACGCGCTGGAAAAGCATTTGGTGTTCATCATCCAAAACCTTGCCCGTCTCGATCTCAGCAAGGATTTCCTCGTCGCTAGCTTTGGCGGCCATCCGCTCGTGTAGCCTTTCGGAGTGCTCGCGGGCTCGCAGCGACCAACGGGCGACCTGTGCAAGGACATCACCGGATTCCTCGAGTCGCTCATGGCGCTGGGAATCGAATCCCTCTTCGGCAACCAGCAATTCGATGAAACTCGATTCACCCCGTTGGCCGCGGCGGTCGATCCCAACCATTCGAGTACGAATGATGTCGCCCCCGGCGAGTTTCAATGACGGTTCCTCGTCGTCCGTTCGCCGCATCAGGTCCCATTTCCATTCCAGGTTCAATTCACGCCCGGCCTGCGGAACCGGAATTTCCCGGCGGATGACCGGATTCTCGTTGATCTGGAACTCCTGGACGACACGTTCCAGCGGCAGGTCATCGGTGACGCTAACACCGAGGGGCACCACGTCGAGGGGCGAAACGATGATCGTTGCAGTGTTCGGCGATGACCAACTTACGACCGGCGGAGTGTCGATGACCGGCGTGATCGAAAACTGAGGACTGAATGGGTTGTTCAGTCCCGATCGTGAACTGGTGCCGTCGACCTGGTAATTGGCATGCGTGCGAATAGGAATGTTGACGCTGAATTCGCGATCCGAGCCCTCGACCGCGTCAAGGTTGAAAACGACACCGCGGTTTCCGAACTGCAAGGTGGCACGGTCGAGGGGTTCGTCAAAACGAACGGTCACTTCCGCCAATGTCCCGGCCAGCGCTTTCAAATCGCCATGTTCGGCTTCCTCCACGCGGTCGGCGAGTTTCGCGTACTCCGGAAAGACGTATCGCTTCTTGAACGATTCGACTTGCGGTCTCGGAAGCGGCGTCAATTCGTGCCACAGCGTGATCGCATCGCCGCCGATGATTCGATATTCGATTGGCGACGATCCAATTGACAAATTCGCGGCAAACACATCCTCGTGATGCAACGTTCCATCACTGAATGAACTCGGTGTCTCGACGCGAGGTGTCATGATCGACTCACCCTCGACTCCGTCCCCGGTGCGCCACTGCAACACGACATCGTCGACCGAGTCCCCTCGAACCTGGGCCACGACACCGACGGCGTCACCCTCGGCGACGAAACCGGAGGGAGGCGACGGATTCAAGATCGTGATTTCGGTAAGCGATGCTCGTTCGATCGCGATCAAAGGCAACATGGCCCGTGCCATCCGCCGCCCAAATTGCATCCTTGGCATCGTGAACATCACAACACACACGATCAAGACCACGGTGCCGGCCAACAACCAACGCTGGACAAGTCCAACCGGAAGCAAGCCGCCAATGTTCAACCTCGCAGCCCGGGCCGCGACGCTTTGTTGAAGCCTCTGTCGAAAACTTGGTGAGCCGTTGACAAGATCCGGATCAGCGAGTTCCACCGCCGACAACAGATCCTCGCGTAGCCTGGGATCGGCTGACTCGAGTTGTCTCGCGATCTGCTTGGGGTCTTCATGGCCCAATTGTCTCAATCCGAACCACCACATCGACACGCCGGTGACCAGGTATGCGCCCAGGCTGAGCGACCAACGAATGACGTCGGACAACAACCACGTGAAATCGCACACCGCCACGGCTGTCATGGCAGCAACGAACACGAGAAATCCAGCGGCGATCGCACGGAGTACCAGAAGCACGCGGCGTCGACGAGCGAAACTCGTCAGCGCGGCGGCTGTTTTCGGATCGAGTGCAAGTCCATACGAAAGTTCGGTGCTGATGGAAGACATATTGTTAAACCAATCCGGCTCGTTTTCTCAACCACCACTCTATAGCGAGCAGCAGGATGATTGCCCAGAACCAATAGAACGATTGCCACAAAAGGATATCGGATTCCACGATGGTACCGCTCGAAAGCGGTCTCAATGTCTCGATTAGATCACTCGCGGATGATTCGTGCACGTAAACTCCGCCGCCGGTCTCGGTGATTTGCACCAACGCGTTCTCATCAAGGCTGACCCGGCCCAATTCGACGGTGTCTCGCGCACCGACCCAAATCGGTGTCGTCGCCTGCAACGCATTGGCGTCAAATCCACTCGCCCGGATTCGAACCTGGTAAGCTCCGGCTTCAAGCGGCGGCGTTGTGCCCCGGTAAGTTCCGCGAGCCGGGTCGTCGACGGTCAACGGAATGGTTGCCAGCACGCGATCGTCTGAAATCAACATGGCGTCGACCGTGGCATCACCCACTGGGTTTCCGCTGGTGTCCTGCAGCCGGACTCGCACTGTTGACGATTCCCCCACTTCGTATTCGATCTTGTCCGTCCCCAGCGCGACGTAGTTGTCGCTGGCCGAATAAGGCGGCTGCATCGCCGCGTGCAGCAGTTGGTTCCAGAAACGGGCATGAAAGCGATCGGCAACCTTGTATCGCCACCGCCACGTTTGATCGGTCGAGAAATAAAAGACTCGGCCTGCACCAAACAGACGCGTGATCAGCCATGGCGACTCGTGGCCGTCGATTGCCACGGCGTCGGCCCACACCTCGGAACCTTCGGGGGCACGCACGCGCGGTGCAGTCGGCGGCGCCGGCAAACGTTCCCAGAACTCGGCCAGCTGTTTTTTCTCGCCCCACAAATTCAAGACCGGATGATCCAACCCCATTCGACGAGGGCGAATCGACTTGAGCCGCATCGGGCTCTCATCCAGGTATTCAACGGGGATTAAATCCGGCAGCGATTCCCCCGCGAGCATTTTCATCCCGCCATAGCGGCCGTCGATCGCGATCAAACCTCCGCCACGCGTGACGAACTCCCTCAGCAATTCTGCATCATCCGGCGTGAATTGTTCGGGCGGCACCTCGCCCAGTACGATCGCGTCGTACTTCGAGATCGCCAGGTGTGAATCGGGGAATTCACCGGGCTCTTCACCACGTTTCACCCGCGGCATGTCCGTGCCGGGCCCGTACAGAACCGTGTTGACTTGCCAAGCGGGATCGCGTTCGAAGAGGTTTCGGATGTAGCGGGTTTCCCAGCGGCTCGAACCATCGAGGATCAACAGTTGACGGTCGCGCGTCGACGCAGCAACACGAAACGACATCGCGTTGTTCTCGGAGCTGGTGTCTCCCGCCACCGGTTGCACGACGGCCCGGAGGTCCATCACAACGGTGCTCCGCTCAACGCCACGGGCGGTTTCCGCACGAATGGACTCGACAATCGATTCGACGTCCAATTCAAATGGAATCGTTTGCTCGCCGCTGGTTGATGCCTCGATCGATTGCTGCCAGACGACTTGATCACCCGATTCGATCCGCAGCAACGCCGGTTCCTCATTCCCGTCGGCTCCGGTCCCGTATCGCTTCAAGACAATTTCGCCGGCGAGATTTCCGTCCGATGCCACATTGTCAGGTCGAATCACGTTGACGATGCCGAAGTCAACCGGCTCATCCTTGGATCCCATTCCGACTGCGTGGACGCGAATTCCCGCAGACTCGAGCTGTTCGGCAACGTCGACAGGCGAAACACCGACGTTATCGCGTCCGTCGGTGATCAACACGATTGCGGCGCGGTGAAATACTTCGGCTTCTTCACTGTCGCCGGAGGTATCGGTATCGCCGGGCGCAAGAGATGCGAGAGTTGTCGCCAACGCCGTGGAAAGATCGGTACGGTTACCCCCTGGGACGATATCGAAAGCGGCGGGCAGTTCTCCGTCGTCACGGCTGGACCACATCATCACCGGGTCGCCACTTGAAAATGCAACGACATCGACGATGTGCGTTTCGGCGAGCGACTCGATCCATCCGCTGGTTTCATTTTCACCCGAGAGCAGCTTGAGCGCGCGATCGAGCCGGTTGGGGCTCGACTCGGTCGCTGCACTGTCAATCATCGACATGCTTGCCGACGAATCAACAGCGAGCACGACCCGCCCGAGCGTCCCAACGACTTTCGTCCGATGCCAGATCGGGGCCGCCAGCACGAGAATCGCCAGCGCAACGGCCGCGGCACGCAGCGCGGGCAAAACGTAACTGTACGGCGCAGCGACCGAGCGGCTTTCGCGAAGGTAAAACCACACAACCAGGCCGGCGGCAATCAGTGCGGCACCGAATACAAAGACTGGATGCAAGTCGCCGGCGAATCGAATCGAACCGATCATGATGCCCCCACCACGGTCGAACGCATCGTTCGCTGCTGAATGAATAACTCGGCAATCATGAAAACCAAAAGTCCCACCAGCAGCCATCGCCAGACTTCGCGACCATAACGTCGAGTCCGATCGTCCGCTTCAAGTGCTTGCATGTTGCCATAAATATTCGCATCCACCGATGCGGCGACTGCCGTCAACCGCGACGGTTCGGCATCTCGCAGGATCGATTCGACCGAAGGGACTTCCGCGACTCGCAGTGTCGATGTGACGATCGGGACCTCGGTTTCCTTGATCGGTGTGGATTGGCGAACTCGATAGATACCCGGGACCGGCGTGGTCGAAACCAGTATCTCCGGCAAAGCTCCGGCCGTCGGCTCGATCACGGATTCAGATCCTCGCGGCGGCTCGAGGGTAAAGGTTGCGTTTTGGGTTTCGTCGATTACCTCACCTTCCTTCAAAGGAGACGCCAGCTCACTGATTGCGACCGAGAAACCATTGCCTACGTCGACTGTCATTTGCTTCCGCGAACCGGCGAGATCAAGTACCAACTGCTGCATCATCGGAAGGAAGACTCTTCGCATCGGAAACGTTGTCCACGCGGTGTCACAGGGCACAGCGAACTGAACGACCTGTCCTCGACCGCGACGGGCCGAAACGACAATCGGATCGCCGCCCGACATGCTCAAAAGCTTGACCGCAGCCGAATTCGTCTCATTGCCCTCTGGATCAGATGGTTGATCCGGATCAATCAGCGTCAAACGGCGATACCCGTAGACGTCGACGTCCCCGAACGGTTGTTCATCCGCCGGCCCAAGAACGTGCCATGGTGAATACTGAGCATTGGGAGGGCCGATTGGCAGCGGTTTGGCGTCAGCCACCGCTTCGGATCCGACGAACGATCCCATCCGCGCAGGCAAATTCCAACTGCCCTCTTCGCTCGCCCATGCTTTGTTGTACTCGTCGGACTTGATCGAATCTCCGTCAAAGACGACCAGAGCGCCGCCCCCGAGCACGAACTGTGATATCGCGTTGCGATCCGCATCTCGAATCGAATCGACGTTCGCGAGAACGACGATGTCGGGACTCCGCTCGGCGATTTCCTGATCCAGACGCTGATTGCGAACGACATGGGTGCGAACCGCATCGGGTTGGTCCTCGCCACCGAATGCAAACGGACTCAGTGCGATCGCAAGAAAATCGGTCTCCCCCTCGAGCGGTCGGTTACTCGGTTTCCCATCGACCAGCAAGACATTGATTTCACGGATGACATCCACCGCGATCGATCGTCTGTTGTCGGCAATCAGCGCATCGGCGTGCTCGAGAGAAACAGCAACGGTGTGGACACCGGCCTCTTCGATCCGTCGACTTAATCGTACGGTCCCCGAAGAGCGCGGCGGAATTGACATGATCGATGGATCGAGCGGTTGACCGTCAATCGACCAAACCACGCGCAGGTCTCGGGCCGGAGTGTCGCTGGCGTTTCGAAGCCGGGCCGAGAAACGGGCACCGCGGCCGGCGACAACGGCGGGAGATTCAAGCTCGACCGACTCGACCGACACGTTTGCCAGTTCGTCGGAATCGACACCGAGATTCCAAAAACTGAAAACCGGCCGTATCGTTTTCTCCGCCAGTAACGTATTCAAACGGCTCGTCGATTTGATCGTCGCATCATTGAGATTGTGGCTTTGAAAATCGGAGACGACGATCACTCGGCGCTGGGGGTGCGATGCATCATCGGCTGCCTCGATGGCGGCTCGCAGCAGCGCGGAAAGATCGATGGGACCGGAATCGGCCGACACCTCGCGCAACCGACCAATTGCCTCCTGGGGGCCCATTGTCGCCGCCGGCGCTTCGACGTTACTCGAGCGAATCAGGATGACCTCGTCGCGGCGCGACATTCGACCCAGCCACTGGCCAAGTGATTGCTTGGCATGGTCCATCCGGCTGATGCCCGACGCGTCGCGCGCCGACATGCTGCGGCTGTCGTCGATGGCAAGAATCAATGACTGGGGCGCGTCGCCGGGCAAAGAATGAAATCCAGTCAATACCGGCCGAGCCAGACAGAACGCAAGCAGGACGGGCAGCATGCACCGCAGAAACAGCAACAACAAGTGCAGCAGTTGAATGCGGCGGCGGTTGATTCGAATCACGTTGTCAAGCAAATGCATCGCACCCCATTCGAGCGTGCGAAAACGGCTTCGAAACAACAAGTGAATCGCCAAAGGAACGGTGAAGGCAAGTGCCCCCAGCGCCAATAATGCGTTGAGAAACGTCATCGAATCCGCCTCCGCAACGCCAGGTATTCATGCAGCGCGTCGGCGAAGGGTCGGTCGGTCGTTATCGGCACGAGGTCGACACGATTCTTTCGACAGGCCTCCTGTAACTCCTGTTCGTGTTGTTTCAGTCGCTTGAGGTAAGCGTCGCGCAATGATCGAGCGTCGACAGTATGTTCCCGGCTTACATTCTCGAGATCACGAAACTGGATTCGCCCGGAAAAAGGAAAGTCTACTTCGTCAGGATCGAGAATTTGAAAGAACAGCACCTCGTGACGTGACGCACGAAACTGGGCTAACGCATGTGAGATTGATGCGACGTCCCCCATCGAATCGGAAATGATGATCACCAAGCCGCGGCGGCCCAGCTTTGGTGCGATCTTGTGAAAGACCCCTCCCAGATCCGTTTCGCGTTTTGAACCATCAGTCGCCAAGGCGGTCAACAACGCACGTAGATGCGACGGCCGGCTGCGGGTCGGGACTTTGTCACGCAAATCATCGTCGAATGTGACCAAACCAACGGCGTCCTGCTGGCCCAGCATCAAGTAGGCGAGAGACGCCGCGAGCTGCTGGGCGTAATCGTATTTGGTCAGCCCCTTGGACCGGTCGCCGGCGTACCGCATCGAGCCGCTGCGATCAACCAGAAGCGTACAACGCAGGTTCGTCTCTTCCTCGAATTCGCGGATGAAGAGACGATCGCTCTTTGCGTACACTTTCCAATCGATGCTGCGAAGTTCGTCGCCTCGGACGTATTGCCGGTGCTCCTTGAATTCGACGCTGAACCCCTTGTGGGGCGAGCGATGCTTTCCGCTACAGAATCCCTCGACGACCTGGCGAGCCAACATTTGCAGCTTGGCGACGCGCGAGAGGTCCTTGGGTGAAATGAGGTCAAGGATACGCATGGGCAACAAGGCGCTCGCGCGAGGCTTCAGCGGAGGATCGGGGAGGGTCCACCGATTATATCCGCTCGTCAGGTATTTGCGTCCCCGCCACCGAGGCCGCGTTCACCTGGAACGAAGAAATCACGCATTGCATAACGCGAGGCGTCAACGTCACGCATTTGACGACGTAGCCGGGGTGAAGGAAGCGGCGAGATGGCCGCTTGATCACGTTGGGGCCGCGAGGATCGTGCCGGCTCTACGGGCCGGTGGGAAGTGCTCCCGCCATTTCCGCGGCGGCGCGTTCGGCGAGCATCCGTGTGCGGGCGGTGAGCGTTCCGCCGAAGTAGGCTGGTGAAATCCAAGAATTCCCGCTGACCGGAACATCAACGGTGACTTCCACCACCTGCGTGTCGTCCTTGATCGTATTCGGATTGACCGTCACCGTCGCGCCGGAAAGGTTAAAGATCGCAAGGTGATCCAGGGCCGTTTGCTTGACGTCGTTACTTTTGGCACCGACGATGATTCCCTCGCGGGCCGCCAGGTACGAAGCATGTTCAATCGAATGTTTGAGCATGTTGAGTCGGACGAACTCGATCGACGCAAAGACGATCATCAGCAGCACGCTGATAGCGACGGCGAACTCCACCGCCGCGGCACCACGTCGGCTTCGTCGCGAATGATTGATTGATCGACGGCCCATCGGTCCACCCCTATTGCGTCAGCATCGACGGAAGCCGCCGGGCAATGTTTCGGAAAGCGTCATTGAGTTGTTGTGCATCGACGGCGTGATAGTGTGTGCCGCCGGTCATGTCAGCGATCTGTTGCATCAGTGTTTGATCGGCTTCGTCGCTGAAGCTGACCGTGTAGATCGGAATGTTCTTGGCGATGGCTTCATCGGCCGCGACGATCGGATCGGTTCCCGTATTGTGGTTTCCGTCGCTCATCAGAACCAAAGCATTGTTGGCCCACGGTCTGGCAAACGACGGATTGGTCACCACGTCGATGCCCTTCTTGATCCCCTCGCCGACGCTTGTCATCCCGCCAGAGAACGATGCTGAGATCGAAAGATTGTGATCGTTGATTAACGTGTAGTCTTCGGTGAGTTCGACGTCGCGCGAGGCGCTGCTCGAATAGCTGACCAGCCCAACCTTTTCGGCTTTGGCGGTGTAGGAAAGCTCGTCGCAAAATCCATTGACCGAGGCCACCAGATCCAACCAACGGCTGTTGGGCGGAACGGGGTCTCCATAAGTCCAACCCGGCGGTGCCGCCGCCGGCGTGCCCCCGCCGCCGCTCGCTTCGTTGGCGGCAAATGCCATCGACCCGCTTCGGTCAACGATAACCGCCACATCGAGTGTGGTCTGTGAATTCGTAGCGCTGCATTGCGGGCGAATTTCGAAACTCGGCGAGAACATCGGAAAGAACGGTTGCAGGGCGCTACCCTGGCCGTTGGCAAAAGCGTTGGTCGTAAGCCGGACTGCGTTTCCGTCCGGGCCGGGTGTAAACGTGTAGGCCTGGTTGTGTGACTGCCTTTCGCTCAAACCGTATTCCAGATCGCCGGCCTCGATCGGAACCACTAACGATTGAATCGGGTTCAGGGAAGCCATTTGCTGGGCCGCCGCGAGCGCTTGCGTTTCGTCGCCCGTTTCGACGTAGGCGGTTCCCGCAGCACGGGCCGCCGCATCGGTGACGATCTGAACCTTTGTGTTGACGACCTGGATATACGCGAGATTGATTGCCATTGCCGCCAGGATGAACAGGATCGGCAGTAGGATGACTACCGTGACCATCGTGGCGCCAGTTCGTCGACTTCGGATTTGATTCACGCTTGATTCCTGTTGGATCGCAGCCAGAAGGGGAGTGTTCGTCGGGACGAAAACAATCATTCGGCCCGCATCACGACGGTTTCCACCATTGTCTTGTTTTCATAAAACACGCTGCCGAAGACCGAGTTGGCAGCGCAATCTGCCGCAATCGTGACCGTGAAGTCTTCGCCCACATTCATCGTCGCAGGATCCGCTGGGTCCATCGTGATCGTGTAGCCATTGATACTGCGATCATCGAGCAACATTTGGCACTGCAAGTCAACTGTGTTGCCTTGCACGCCGGGCATGATTCCAACCCGAGCACCCTCGTAAGCGGTGATCGCCAGGTTCTGCTTGAGTTGCAGCATCACGCAGGTTTCGACGGTTGCTAACAGGATGACGACCAGAATCGGCAGGCAGACCGCCAATTCGACCACGGCGATTCCGCGGCGACGCCGACGTCGCTTCCTGGTCCTGCCAGTGGTTGAGGTTTTTCCGGGCATTGCGACCAACCGCGTGCGAAACGTGCGGCAAAGGGGTATGAACACAATCTAATACGCCGAAACCGTAGGTCGCAAAAACGGTGGGTGGATCGGGACCACCGGCGTCAAGAATCAGAAATCGTCGCGGCGTGACCGTGAATTCGGCTTGCAACGGTTATTCGGGGAACCGCAGGGTCCGATGCGGATCTTGGCCACTGCTTTTACCCGGCACGGTTTCATGGGATCATGGGGACCTTCTCTCAATCACTCATCTTTCTCCAACCTCGTGCCCGCCGGGCCAATCGAGGAGGGACAGTCCATGGGAGCCTTCGAACGTGCCGCCGAACGATTGGGATTGGTTGCCGACGCCGCGTGTAGAGATTCTGCCTCGAACGCGTGCCGCTCTCGAAGAACGTTTTGTCTATTGCGACGAAATAGCGGACCTTATCTCGGCCGCTTTCTACGAGCCGTGCAACTTGCTGCTTTGGGGACCGGGAGGCCACGGCAAGTCGGACATGGTATTGACGGCAATGCGGGCAATCGGATTGCGCGACGACGAAGTGTTCATCCAATCATTCGGCGAGGGAATGAGTGAGGACCGGCTTTGGGGAGGTCCCGACATGGCCTCGCTCGATACGTGCCTGCGGTACGACACATCACGCTCGTTTCTCTCGCCCCGTTACAAGGCGGTCATCTTTGAGGAGATTTTCGATGCGCCGGCCCAGTCGTTGTTGCCGCTCAAGGATGTGCTGACGCGGCGTATTTTCATGAACGGGCCCGACCGAGTCCCGATGACGGCCAAAGTCGTGATCGCATGTACCAACAAAGATCCGCGTGAATTCGGCGACGGGAATGACGCGGTCCAGGCGCTGATGGAACGCTTTCTGTTGCAAAAGGAAGTGCGTTGGCCCAGCTACGAAGAGAAAAACTACGCGGAATTGTTCGGGAAGGTTCGGCCCAGCGCGACCAAGGGTGGTCGCGAACTGCACGGGCGGCTGGCATCGGTGATCGCCAGTTTGAATGAAACGAAAACGTTTGTGATGTCACCGCGCATGGCGCTACAGGCGCTGGAGGTCGTCAGCAATTGCGCTCGCGAGCGGGGCGACGACCGAATCGTCGCTGAAGCGTTCCAAAGCATTCGCTTCGTCCAGGGAATGCAGTCCTACACCGCAGACCTGACAAGGAAGATCGATCGCCGGCTCCCCGACGACGATGGATTCTCGATCCAACTCGGTGAGGGCGATTTCTCGACGACCGGAGACGGACCCCTCAAACTGCCACGCCGGGAAATCCCCAAGGTCACGGCTTCATCACTGAAATCGCGATTCATTCATTGTGACGAAATCATTCGTGTGCTGACCCACGCCTTTTTCCAACCCTGCAACGTTCTGCTTTGGGGGCCCGGTGGGCACGGCAAGTCGGACATGGTCATGACGGCACTCAAAAGTCTCGGCTATCGCGAAGAGGAGATTTTTCTGCAGTCATTCGGTGAAGGGATGAGCGAGGATCGATTGTGGGGCGGGCCTAATATTGCCAAGCTCGATGTCTGTCTCGAATACGACACGTCGCGTTCGTTTTTGCCCTACGAAGTGGTGATCCTCGAAGAGATTCTCGACGCTTCGTCACAAGCGTTGTTGCCGCTGAAGGATGTTTTGACCCGCCGTACTTTTACTAACGGCAGCGAAGCGGTGGCGTTGAAATCGAAAGTCATCGTTGCCTGTACGAACAAGGATCCCCGTCAGTTTGCCAAGGACAGTGATGCCGTCAAAGCATTGCTTGAACGATTTCCGCTCCAACTCGAAGTCCGATGGCCGTCTTACGAGCAGGCCGACTACGAGGCGCTGTTCAGCAAGGCCAACCCCAATGCGAGTTCCGACAAGCGAAAACTTCATCGCATTTACGCACACGTCATCGCCAACCTGAATGACGACCGCGACAGCGGATTCCACGTCTCGCCCCGGATCGCTCTGGGCGGGCTTCGGTTGGCCGGCAACAGCGTCGGACGTCACGGCCGCAAGAAGATGATCGTCGAAGATATTCTCACGATTCGAAACGTCCAGGGAATGGAATCGTACAAACGAGATATCAAGGAATTGATTCGCTCGGCACTGCTCGAAGGCGGCATCGAAGTACTGCTCAGTGACATCGACGAAAGAGCCCAGCGGCTGCGGGGAAAAATGGACTCGATCAACGAACTGTTCGAGCACGCAAGCGGTCTGGATGAAGATGCGCGAATCGAACTCAATGATCAGGCGATCGCACAAATGCTCGAGTTGATGAGCAGCATTGATGCGCTCAAGCACGAACTCGAATACATGCAGATCTCCGACCCGAAACTGCAGAAGTGGCAAGAGTTGTCCGAGCAGCGCGTTGCAGAATTGGCGTCCGAAATCGCCGCGGGAACGTGAGGATGGAAAAAACTCGCGTCGATCGCCGCTACCACGACTTTATCAAGCACCACACGCACGTCACTTACCCGGAGATGAGCGAGCGACGCGAGCAGATCAACACGCTCGAAGTCATCAAAAAGCTTGACGCGATCGGCATGCACCACTTGCCGCTGCCGATTATCTGGGACGGCGTCCATTTGGTCGATGAAGGCAAGCTTGCCGGCAAGAACGAAATCGAGCGACGTACGCGGATGACCTACCGCATGCGCATGTGGAAGCTGATGCAAGTCGTTGACGATTACACGAACCGTTCGATCCGCGACGCTGAACTGTATCACCAACTCGCACTCCTGTTGAAAGAGATCGAGTTCGACAAGATTCATGGCCGAACCGACATCGATCGCGCAATCGCCAATGTCGCCATCATTGCGACGGCGAAGCGTTCGCTTGTCAGTGGGATACCGCCCGAGAGAATCAGCGAACAGATCAACTGGGCGCTGGATGAGGTCGGCGGACTCGAGGCGGACGAAGTGGAACTGCTCGAGTGTTTGCCGGATGAAAGTCTGCTCAAGCCCACCGACAAGATTGATTATGAACAGATGTCACAGGATCGCGGCGTCACATCGATCCAGTTGGTGGAGACAGTCGACACTCGCGGGCGCATCGCGTCGTTGTTCAGCGATTGTTTTGGGGGGATGCAAAAACGGTCGGAAGAAAACAAGGAGATGCATCCGCTTTCGGTACGACGGTTGAACGTTGCCTCTCGATTGCTCGCCGAACCAAGCATGGAAGCGCTGCTGAGGATTTCGCGCGTGGCCAACGAGTACGTCGCTTTTCAGCCGCGATTCGAAAAGAAAATGATCCCCGCGGCCGACGGTGATCAGACCCGGATGCGGATGATGACGTCGTTTGACGAGTTGCCAAAGATGGCGCCGGCGGCGTGGGCGATGAAGGTCGCCTCCGCCAAATACTTTCGATACCGGCTTGCCACGAAAAGTTTCATGGTCCGCGAGAAAATCAAACGGAGCGACAAGAAGCAGGTGTTCTACGCGATGTTGGATCGCAGTAAATCGATGCAACAAGGAGAGCGGATTTATAAATTGCTCGCGATCCTGATGAATCGGCTACGCGCGGTCAGCCGCCGCGAAGCCGTGTTGGGATACAGTTTTTTTGATTCACAGGTTCACGACGAGGTGATGGTCACGGAGGTCGCCGAGGCGCAGGACGAGATTCGCAAGCTGCACTATGAATTCTTCATGGGGGACGACACGGACATCAATTTGGCCCTTCGCGAGGGAATCCGGCGGATCCGCACGCTGATCGACGATATCGATGCCGAGCGGCCCGAATTGATCATCGTGACCGACGGGGACCACGGCATCAACGTGAAGCCGAAAGAGCTCAAGGGCATCATGCTTCACGTTTTCATCGTCGAGGAATCCAACGACGATTTGGTCCAGTTGGCGAAGAAAACGGGCGGCGTGGCGTTGCAGCGTCTGTGATTCGGATGCCCGATCACCGGGTTACCGGCCAACGGGCCGGCGGACACGCGTCTTGCGGTACTTGTTTGGGTTGTCGGCACGGCCCGTGATCTCGTACAGAAACCGACTCGGTGTGGTCGGACGAGGCTTGCCCCATTTTCGTCGGGTCAAAGACATCGACATCGTCAAGTGTTCCTGGGCACGCGTGATGCCGACGTAACAGAGCCTTCGTTCTTCGGCGATGTCGTCGTCGTCACCGCTCTTGACGCTGCGGCTGTGCGGAAG
>JAHELS010000088.1 GCA_024644085.1 Rhodopirellula sp. | reverse complement strand
AAGGACTCGGACCTGGGGAACACCACGGCATCGTCTTTTAAAAATGGAACGCCGAGATGCAACAGTTCTTTTGTTCCCGGCTTGTAAATCGGTTCGCTCGAATATTGTGTCACGTAGGCTCGCCGCATTTTCGTGGTTTCGTTCGCGCCGCTGCGATGAAACGAAAGTGAGCTGAATACGACGAGGCTGCCAGCGGGTACGATCGCCGGAACACCCCGCTCGCTACCAAAATAGCCGACTTTGTCACCCGTTTCTTCATCGCGGACATGTTCGACCAGAGTGCGGATGCCGCATTTTGAAAAAGGCAGCAGGTAAACGGTACCGTTTTCTTCGGTCATATCGTCGACCGCGGCCCAGACGGTGACGTAGGGCCGATGGGAAAAACCGAGGTAACCGGAATCCTGGTGCCACGAAAACTTGATCCCCTGCTCGGCAGCTTTGGCGACGTATTGGTCATAGAACAGATACGCGTCGGAGCCAATCGTCTTGCGGCAGATCTCGGCCATCAGTTCGCTGAATATGTACTCCCGCAGCCTCGGAGCCTGCTGGTATTGTTTGGCGATGTGGTACCGCTTGTTGCGATGGCTGATGTGGATATGGTCCGTTCCAAGCCGGTCCATTTCACGGTGCATCCAATCGATCAATTCGTCGCACGCTTCTTGGAGAATTCGCAGGTGATCGCCTGGCAAAGCATTCTCAAGAATGAAATAGCCCTCATCTCGAAACTGGTCTCGGTGTTCGTCAGTAATCAATTCGCGTGCTTGGAGGGCCATGTCGATTCGTTTCAGGGTCATCGTTCTGTCACAGTATGGCTTACCGATATCACGGAAGCCACCGCACCGTGAGACACCGCTGCGCGGTAAAGTAGCGATTCATTCACTCATTTGTTCCAGGAATCCCGTCATGCGTGCACCGTTTGGATTGGCTTGTGTCCTGGCGCTCTTTGCGGTGCTTCCCCGCGCAATGGCGCAATCAACCGATTGGCCTCAGTTCTTGGGACCCGACCGTAACGGGATCGCACAGGAATCGGAATTGATTTCCCAGTGGCCCGCCGGAGGACCGAAAGTTTTGTGGCGTGTGCCCGGCGGCGTCGGAATGTCCGGTGTTGCTGTGTCCGGAAAACTCGCCGTTACGATGTGGAATTCTCCTGAAGGCCAGGTCCTGGTTGCCCTCAATACCGCCGATGGGCGGCGGATGTGGTCAAGCGTTGTGTCAAAGGAGTACGAGAACGCGATGGGTGACGGTCCGCGAGCCACACCGGCAATCGCAGGCGATCGCGTCTATGCCTATTCGGGTGACGGCGTTCTGGTGTGTGCCCAGCTCGCTACGGGCCGGCTGCTTTGGAAGCATGACGTCGTCGGCACGGTTGGCGCGAAGGTCGCGGAATATGGCATGGCTTCTTCCCCGGTTGTCGTCGATGGCCTCGTGATTGTCACCGCCGGTGGCGAATCGACGGTGGCGGCATTGGATGCGGAGGGCGGGCAAAGAGTCTGGGCAGCGGTGGATGGCCCGCCGGGCTATTCATCACCCGCTGTTTTGAACATCGCCGGCGAAAAGCAGTTGGTTGCGTTCACGGCGGTGGGCGTTTCGGGGATTCGCATTGAAGATGGTCACGTGCTGTGGCACTACCCCTTCAAGACGCCCTACGACTGTAACATCGCCACACCAATCGAAGTCGATGGAAAGGTCTTCATTTCAGCCGGCGAGAACCACGGTTGCGTCATGCTTGATATCCAGAAAGAGGGCGACAAGTTTTCTGTTGACCAGTCGTGGGCATCGGTGGACGTGAAAAGCGTGATGCGAAACGAGTGGCAAACTTCGGTTCTGATTGGCGGCCTGCTTTACGGTTTCGATAATGTCGGTAGCGCCGGACCGGTGACGCACCTGGCATGTGTTGATGCGAATACCGGCGAAACACGTTGGCGTGAAAACCGCTTTGGCAAAGGCAACCTGGTCGCAGCCGACGGCAAGTTGTGGATCACAAACATGGCGGGAGAATTCATCATGGCCAAGCCCTCGGCCAGCGGCTATGTCGAATTGGGGCGCGCAGAGCTGTTTGGCAGAACTCGCCAAGCCGCCTCAATCGCCGGCGGCAAAGCATATGTTCGCGACGATGCCGAAGTCGTCTGTATTCAATTGACCAAGTAGACGCGCGCAACGGTGTTAACTTCTCCGCACGATTTACTCGTCACCAAGTTGGTGAATCGTGTTGTGAATCACCCGCCGGACATCCTTTCCGTCAGCAGTTCTCAGCCGACAGACAATCTCCATGCCCCAGGTCGGTTTCAGATCCGGGATCAACAGCCGGATCGTCGTTTGATCGTCCGCTAATTGGGCCGAGGAGATCCTCAGGTCTTTTTCGTTGAAATGCTTGGAGCCGTAGTTCGCCGTTCGTTTCAAGTCCCATGTTGTGACCTCGTACCGCTCGACCTTCGAGGTTGCTTCGGGATCGAGCGGATCGCTGAAGGTGATCGTCAACTCGCCCGGCGAGGCGCTCAGATCGAGGGGCAGGTCTGTCCGGTTTCCTTTGTGGCGAACGCGGAACAACCCTCCTTCCTGTTCCTGGCGGCTTCCGGCCCACGAGAACATTCCGGCAACGTAGAGCTGGCCGTCCTCGGGCGAAAAACGTCCACGAATCATTCCCGTCGGCAGGTCGGGTATTGGTAACTGGCACATGCCACCCTGGGGTTGCCGGTCGCCCGAAGCCGTTGACACGTGTTCGTGCGGAACAACATAGATGCGTCCGTAGCCGTAGGACAGATTCAGTAGTTGACCGTTCACTGGTCCCCAGCGGTTGGTCTCGGCCCACAGCAATTCAGCCGGCGATCGATCGAAGCTGTTGGTGATCCAACAAAGTGGTTGCTGCATCGCGTCGTCGGACGAATCGGTCACGTCGTGATAGCCGAACATGTTCCCGTAGAACCCGCCGGGCTGGACCCAATTGATACGGTTCTTTGGATTCCAGTGCCCTTCCTGGTCGGTCACGATGTAGCTGCCGTCGTTGTTCAGGCAAACTCCATTGGCAGCCCTGAAACCGGTGGCCACGATCTCGGTGTTTTTTCCATCCGGCGATACTCGCAGCAATGTTCCGTGATGAGGCACGACAGCCTTGAGCGCGTGTCGAGCCGATTTCGCGTAGTAATAGTTCCCATCGTCATCACGCTGCAAACCCATCGCGAACTCGTGGAAATGTTCGGTCACCTGGTGGTCGCTATTGAAACAAAGGTAATCGTCCATCTCGCCATCACCGTTGGCGTCCCCCAGCGAGACAAGTTGGTCCCGGCACGTGACCATCAGTCGGTCGCCATCGACGAGAATACCAAGCGGCTGGAACATTCCAGCGGCGATTCGCCGCCATCGCAATTTCGCATCGGGACGTCCAATTCGACCGAGCCCGTCGACCCGCCACACATCACCATCCCAAGTGCACGCCGCCAATGCGTCGCCGCCAGGGTAAAAGTCGATGCCGGTGATTCGCGTTCGAGCGAGCCATGGATTTCCTTCGGGGCGGACCAATTCGTCCACCGCCCACGCATCCGATTCGAACCACTCCTTTGCCGGTGTCTCTACCGTCGTGGGGTATTGCGGCGGGCCGCCGCGGATGAGTTCCTGCAGGTCTTTTCCGAGCCGATCGAGTTGCCCTCCGACGTCTTGAAGAGTCTCCTCGTCGATGGACGATGATGAAAACAGCAGCGTTCCGCTGAGCGGCTCCTCACCCTCGGCGAACGTCAGGATCACGCGCCCGTCTTCGACCGAGATCCTGGTTGCATCGGACAAGCCGGGTGTGGCAATCGTGATTGAACCCGATGCCGTCTCGATCACGTTTCGATCGCCCGAGTTGGTGATCGACATTTTCTCAGGCGAAGCGAGCACACTGAGACGTAAGTCGACTGGCCGAGCTCCAAGATTGAACGTCCGCGAAAAGATGGGTGTCGCGTGCTCCTGCATCGCGCTCGGGCGTTCCAGAATCTCGGTCTCGCCAATGCGATAGCGGAGAATGACCTGATGCCCGTAACGATGCAGTCCGATGAACTTGCCCCACGACGATGGAAGCGGACCGTATCGTCGTTCGTCACGTCCCACAACGCGCGCGTCATCGGCGAAGCTGCCCGTGGACGGATCGGCCCATCCCGGGCCGGTCGGGTTGGCTGCGTGAATCTGACCGTTGGCGCGCAAGTGGACCCCGTGACGGCCGTTGAATTGAATCCCGTTCCAATCGACGTAGTTCTCGCTCCATGCGGCCGCCATGCGCAACGTGTCATGTTCGAACGCCATCCACGCCTTGCCGCGCGCGACGCCGCCGGGACCGTCGTCGAGACGGATCGAAATCGCTTTTTGGGCAATGTTAGACGCATTGTCGAACTCGATCGTTGTCGTCAGCATCGAACCGTAATCCATCGTCGTCCAGGGTTCGATCACCCGGGGCTCCGGTCCACGGGAGTCACCTTTGGGAAGACTGGCGAGATACTTCGCGGAAACCTTTGAATACTGGCTCGGATTTCGCTCGCGCAAGAAATGTTCCCGAACGTAATGAATGACATCGTACTTTTGCTGTGGCACCATCCAGGTTTGAGGCATCATCAGCCCGCCTCCGTGCGTCAACGTTTGGTACATCGAAAATGGATCGCTGCCGAATTTGAATTTCCCCTCGGCAAATCGCAGCGACGTTGGCAGCGAGCCGGGCTTGTCGATCGTACCGTGACAGTTCACGCACAAGCTGTTGTAGATCGACCGTCCCCGTTTCAAAGATTCTCTGTTCCAATCTGAGATCAGGCCGTGGTGATTCAGGTTCGATTCGTACTCGGGAATTCGCAACCGGATCGCATCCTCCGAAGGTTGCAATTGATTGGCCCTCTCAATGCCGCCGTCACGAATCGCGATCAGGTATGAAATCAGATCGAGGAAATCTTGCCTTGCCCGCAGCGCATTGACCTGGCCCGAGGGCATGATTGAGACGTCAACTTTTTTCTCGAGTTCGATCTCGTTGGCATCAATCTCGATGACGTCGGTTTCGGCGGCGCCGGCTTGCAGCACGATTCCATCTTCGGTTCGTTGCCTGACGATCCCGGCGAGCGACCGGCCATCCTCGGTGAGGACCATCAAGCTCTGATAGGCAGGCTCAATTTTTGCCGAGGGAAGCAACACCGACTCAACCAGGTGCTCGTTGCTGACCTTTCGTTGCCAGAACGCTAGATCCGGACCAAGTGACGCAGCTTCGGTGCTACGGTCGTGGCATTTCACGCATCCCAAACCCGGTGAATGAAACAGCAGCGCGCCGCGCGAAGCATCGCCTTTCTCACGTGCGTCCGCCGCCAGATCCGCCAGCGGTTCGTCAATCAGTGATTGTTCCAGTGCCCGAATCAACGTTGACTCCGGCCAGCGGTCCTGGGCGAAAACCGGAAAGTTTGGAAATAATACGGCGGACGCAAAAAGCATCCAACGCGTGGGTCTCAATCGTGTGGAAAACATAGGGTGAGAGCATGTTGGGAGCGAGAATCAATGTTGGGGATCGGGCAGTATAGACCAACCTCTCGGTTACGTAATGCATGGCATCTCGCACGACGTGACATGGTCCGAATGATTAGAATGCTGTTGCCTACCTTGTTCATCCCACCTCCGGTATCAAGCCATGCCACGCAATCTGATATCACTGGTCGTTGTTGTTGCGCTCGTCTCGACGTCCACCTTGTTCGCGCAAAGTCCGCAACAACGCAGGCAACAGCAGGCGCGCCAGCAGCAAATGCAGGAGCAGATGCGGGCGATGGCTGAAAACCAGCCGCAACTCCCCTCGGATCCTCAGTTATTGAGTTTGCACAAGGAATTCATTGCGAAGACCGAAAAATTGGCGATGGAATATGAACGCAAGAAAGAGTTTGACAAGGCGCGGGAAGCGTATGAGTCACTCGTTCGATTGGTGCCAAAGTATTCCAAGGCAGAAGAAGGTTTGAATCGGATTCTCACCAACCAGGCGATTCAGGACAGAAAGCTGACGGACGTCCAGGCCAATCAGTTGTGGCAGGATTCGGGTGTGACGCTGCAAGAGGGGATGCCTGTGCACATGGAAGTCAAAGGAACATGGAAAGTGGTTTACGAAACAGGACCCAAGGGAATTGAGATTCCCGAGAAATTGCGGCCACGTGATAGCCGAATCAAACTTGGCACACTGATTGGCGTGATCGCGAACTCGCCAGCCGATTTGACCGAAGCGAAACCGTTTGTGATCGAAGAGAGTAAAGATTTCACGGCACCCAAGACAGGGCGTCTTTACTTGCGAATGTTCGATGTCGATCCGTCGGACAACGAGGGGAAAATGTACGTGCTGATCCAAAGCACGTTCCGGCAATAGCTTGCTCGCGGAATGATCGCCGACCACCCAGTCGCGAATTCACAGGATCAACTTGCGGCTTCAGTCGACACCGGTGCTACTTCCATCGAGTTTTCTTCGGGCGGTGCACCTTGTCCGCGCCCCATCATCAACAGGGCAACCAGGATCAAGGCGGCGGCGACGAGCCGCTTGAACGGTGTCGCGGGAATTCGTCGGCTGGCAATAACACCAAGCTGAACACCCACAATCGCCAACGCGGCGGCCACCACGCTTTGCCATATCGCCGCGTCAACAAAGTAGCCTCTCGCGACCAATAGCCCCGCCTTGTAGGTGGCGATCACCAGCAAGCATTGTGTGACGAACGCTTTGAATCGGGCCTGTGACCAATCCTGTTTCAACGCGAACGCAGCAATGGGCGGCCCTGCGATGCTGACCGCCCCGCCGAGAAATCCGCCCGCGGCTCCAGCAATGAAACAGGATCCTTTGGAAGTCGTGTCATCGGCGCCGATATCCTCGTTTCGCAAGCTCATCAACACCATGCCGAGGATTGCCAGACCGGTGCCCCGGACGAGCCAATCGAGAGAAACGTTTTCAAACAAATACAAGCCCACCGGCAGGAATACCGCCGCACCCAGAAGCGCTTGCTTGAGCGACGCCCACTCGATCCCTTCGCGATAGGCCCATGCGGCCATCACGAGCATCGGAACGCTGCTCATCGAAACGACCACGTGCGCAGTCCGCGCATCGATCACGAAGGGGACAAGCGAGATGGCGACAATTCCGAACCCGAAGCCAACCGCACTGTGCACGAACCCGGCGAAAACCGAGATCGCTCCGATCGCTAGAAGCATGAACCAGATTTCCGCGCCCATGCTATTGCGGTAACTCCGTCCCGCGTGTTTCCTTCGCAAACAGCACGACAAAGACGCCAAGCAGGAACAGCCAGCTGAGTATCGATGCGGCGTCTTCGAGAGAATAGCCAAGTCCGCCGGCCGACTCGGGACGTTGCATCCAACCGGACAGCAACAGCATCGGGAATGTAACCAGGCGGCCCATGTTGAAACAGAATCCGGCGCCGGTTCCCCGCAATCGGGTCGGGTACAGCTCCGGAAAATAAACGGCGTAGCCGGCATGCATTCCGAGCGTCAGAAAACCAAACACCGGCAGCGTCAACCATATCGCCCACGTCGGTGCGCCGCCGCCGATGATGAACTTGAAATAGATCAGCGCGATGATCAGGGCGCCGACATGGTAGAACACGAATGCACCTTTCCGGCCGATCCGGTTCGAGATCCATCCGAACAACAACAATCCAATCCCGCCGCCGGTCGTGTTGACGAACATGCTTAACATCTCGGCGCGCTTGATCTCGCTGCCGCGCGCGTCAAGAACCTGCTGTTTCTCTTCGTCGGGCGAACTCGCGTCGAGTCCCGCGGCCACGAGCACCTCGGCCTTCTTTTTCTCCATCAACGCGTTCTTGCCGTAGATGTGCGCGCCCCAGAATGTCGCCAAGCCGATCGTCGCCAAAGAAACACCCACGATCGTGTTGCGAAGATTTTGGGAGTTGAACAGTTCACTGATCCGCCCCTGCTTTTCGCTGGGATCCTCGGCTGCCCTCTCTCGAGCCTTGACCCATTGCTCAGGCTCATGAAGCTTCCAACGAATCCAGACCGTCAACAGCGCCGGGACCACACCGATCAAAAACCCCAGCCGCCATGTATCGTCGCCCCACAATTCGGCTGCGATGACGAAGAATCCCACCATCGTCGCCAGGTAGGTTCCGAACACGCTTGAGGCGTGGAAAATCGATCCCATCACGGCCCGCGATCTCTTTGGCATCACCTCGGCAACCATTGCTGATGCCACCGCCCATTCACCACCGACGCCCATCGCGACAAAGAATCGCAGCGCAACCATTTGCCACGCTTCCTGGGCAAACGCGGTGACGCAAGTAAAGAGCGAGTAAAACAGGATCGTGATGATCATCGTTTTGGAGCGGCCGATCCGGTCGCTCAACATCCCGAAGAAAACGCCGCCTATCGCTCCGCCGAGCAGGAACGAGCCGAGGGCGACATTGTTCCAATAGCTGATCATTCCCTCCGATGCGTCGCCCAACAGCTGCGGCATCGCGTCACGCATCGAAGCGACGAAGATTTGTCCCTCGAATACGTCAAAGACCCAACCGAGAGAAGCGATCAGCAGCACGAGCCACTGGTACTTGGTGATTCCCTCGTTCCACTTCAGGTTTGATTCGTCGTTGTTGCTCATGAACGTTTTCTTGGGGAGCGTCAGGTGACCGGCTCGAACATCTGGGTTTGCATTTCGGCCAACGAGGCGACAACTTTTCGTTTGCCGACAAAGGGGCGACGGGCGTGCATCGTGATCGTGTTGTCGATCAGCGCCACATCGCCGACTTGCCACTGCAAATCGAACGCGAGCTGGTCGGACAATTCCACCGCCACCTTGACCGCGTCCGCGTCGAGTGGCGTACCGTCGCCATGGCGGATCGCTTTGGACGGATCGTTGCGATCGTCTTTCCACCCGCAAAATGCCGCGATCAGCTGGTTGAAAAATACGCGCCGGTTCTCGCTCGCGCTGGCGACCGCGGGCAATGGAGGCGTCGTCGCACTCAGGCAGCCGTCATCGAGCCACTTCCAGCTGTAATTCAATTCGCGAAGCCGGTTCTCGGCAGCTGCTTTCGAGTCGACGCCAAGTGTGCTTCGCCAACTGCGGCCCATTCCACTCTTTGCATCGTCGGCCTCAGGCATCACGTTGGTGTAACGCAGCCCGAGCCGCTCGCAGGCCGAAACGAACTCGGGACATCGCTGTGCGAGTTTTTCCAGAAGTACATCCGAACGGCACAGCGGCGTGGCACCACCTTCTGTGGGTGCCACTTCGCAGCTGAACAGGATCCAGCGGGGAAACAGTGGCGTTTGCGCCATCTCATGATGAAAAAAAATGTTGACTTCCGGCGGTGCCTCGTTGGCCGAGAAAACTCGCGGCGTGCGATTGATGCGAACCGCATTGGAGAGCGATTTCTCGTAGGGGAAGTTCTCCAGCGCAAGCGCCTGGATGATTGTGTCGAAATCTTCGGCATTCTCGACAGGAAATCCTCGGAGCAAGACGGCACCGTGCTGGTTCGCAAGGTCGAGCAGCCGATCCCGCTGCGCTGCGACCCAGTCGACGGCATCTTTCATGGACGCCCCTTCGCCACGGCACGCAAGCACGTAGGGGAACCGGCTGTCGCCATGTTGCTGTTGGCCGTCAACGGCAACACTTTCGACATCGATCATACTCGTTCCAGAGTTCATGTTCGTCATTCGTAAATCGGAAAAAAGGTATTGAACGCCGACTCGCAAAAATCGCCGGGGTCATTGAATCTACGATCGCGATTGAGACCGCTGATGCGAGCCATCTCATCGGTCGAAAGTTCAAAATCAAAGATCGCCAGGTTTTCATTGAGGCGACCAACATTCGAGGTTTTCGGAACCACGGCCGTCCCTCGCTGAACACCCCAACGAAGCAGCACCTGGGCGGGCGAACGCCCATGTGACGTTGCGATTTCGCGGATCACGGAGTGCTCGATCAGCGATTCACTCGCCTCAGCCATGTTCAATTGAAAATAGGATTGAGCGCCAAGCGGTGAGAATGCGGTCACGGCGATGTCCGATTCGTGGCAAAACCGAGTCAGCTTTTCCTGGGTCAGGTAGGGATGCATTTCGACCTGCAACATCGCGGGTTGGATCTCAGTCTGGTTGATCAGGTCGCGAAGCAGCGAGCAACCGAAGTTGCAAACACCAATTTCGCGGACCAACCCCGCTCCGACGAGATCTTCCATCGCCCGCCACGTTTCGATGATTGGCACTGCGTCGGCTTTGACTCGCGGCTCAGGGACATCCGGATCGGCGAACCAACCGGGCGGGTACCGCTCGTCGATCGGTACGTATTGCTGGGCGATGGGAAAATGAATGAGGTACAGATCGAGATAATCGAGTTGCAGGTCGCGGAGTGATTTTTCCAGTGCGGGCCGAACGTGTTGGCGGCGATGATAGGTGTTCCACAACTTCGAGGTGATCCACAGTTCCTCGCGGCGCACGTCGCCGCTTGAGATCGCGGCGGCCAGTCCTTCGCCGGTTTGTTCTTCGTTGCCGTAATCGCTCGCGCTGTCAAAATGCCGGTAGCCGCACTCGATCGCTGAGCGAACCACGCTCGCCGTATCCTGCTGGTCGATTTTCCATAGGCCGAGTCCAACCGATGCGACTTCGCGACCGCTGGCGAGCTTGATCGTTTCGAGTCCGATGGTGATTCTCCTTGTCTCAGGTTGATGAGCCGACGGCGTAGCCGCGGGCCCCTCGATTCGCATCATTTTACTGCGACGCACGAGTTTACTGCGACACACGAGTTTACTGCGACACGCGAGTTTACTGCGATACGCGAGGCAAACACGTTCGACTCACATTTGTCCAACCGTGCTGGCTTTGGGTTGTGATAATGTAGCGGAATTATCCGTTAAGATGAGCACGCATCATTCGAGTGATTTGTTAACGAGGACGTATTGGCGAAATGAGTGTTCAACCAGTCAGGGTCGGATTGGTCGGGTTCGGAGCCTGGGGCCAGCACCACGCAGGTGCGATCACGGTCACTGACGGCGCCGAGTTGGTGGCGATCGCGGCGCGCAGCGATTCCTCCGTCGCGGCGGCGCGCACCGCTTATCCGTCGGCAGAGGTGTACGGTGATTTTCGCGAGTTGATTGCGCGCGACGATCTTGATTTTGTCGACGTGGTGGTGCCCAGCCATTTACACTGTGAAGTCGCATCGGCAGTTTTAGATTCCGGCAAGCATCTGTTGCTCGAGAAACCGATGGGAGTTTCGCTCGAGCAATGCGACGAGATGATCCGAATCGCGAAGCAGAAAGACCGTATCTTTGCTGTGGGTCATGAATTGCGTTTGTCGTCGATGTGGGGCAAGGCAAAACAAATGATCGACGATGGTTTCATCGGCACGCCGCTCTACGCGCTGGTCGAATTGTCGCGTAACCCGTACCGGCTCGGTGCGGACGGTTGGCGATACGATATCGCGCGAGTCGGAAGCTGGATTCTCGAAGAACCCATTCACTTCTTTGACCTTGCGCGTTGGTACCTTCAATCGTCGGGCGAACCGGAGCGGATTTACGCGACGGCCAATTCCCGCCAGAAAGATCATCCGGAGTTGCACGACAATTTCAGCGCCATCATGCATTTCACCGGTGGTGGCTACGCTGTGGTTTCGCAAACGCTCGCAGCGTTCGAGCACCATCAAACCATCAAGGTCACCGGGACTCGAGGCGCACTGTGGGCGTCATGGAGCGGCGCGATGGACCGGACGCGGCACCCGACGTTTTCGCTTCGGGCTTTTGATGGCGACGAAGTGACAACCGTTCCGATCGACAAGCCGACCGGTGAGTTGTTCGAACTGGAAGATCAAATCGCCCGGATGGTCGATGCCGTCCGGCACGGCGCTGCGCTGCACTGCACCGCCGAAGATGGCCGCTGGTCAGTCGCCATGTGTCTGGCCGCCGAAGAATCGGTGCGAACTCGGGAAGTTGTATCGATGAACGACTACAGGTAAGTATTTGGAGAATCCATATGTTCAAAAGCTTTGCAATCGTTGCGGCGCTGGTCGCGGCGGGCTTCTTTTTTCTGGCGACGACGCCCGCACAGGATCGCGATGCTGACGTTGTTCCCGCCGCAACCTGGCGTCATCTCGCCTTGTCATCGGATGGCTTGGACGACGCGCAGATCGCGCAGAAAATCAATGAATTGGGGGCCGACGGATGGGAGATGTTCGACGTGGAAGGTTATCCGATGGCGAACAACACGATGAAAACCGTCTACTACTTCAAGAAGCCGGACTGAGTCGCCCGATTTACATACGCGCACAAGTGGGAGTATTTACCAGCGAAAGCTTGGTAGGACGGACCGAGCCTTGCGAGTTCCCGCATTGTTTTGAGTGATCGCCGGAACTCGCAAGGCTCGGTCCGGCCTACGACTCGCCCATTGCGATTGTTTTCGCGCAACATCAAAACTTACGCTGCGTGATGTGAATTTTCCCTCGCGTCAGCTAATCCGACATTCTACGCTGCAGCCAATCCTTGGCTCGATCGGGCCACGTTCCGATGTTGGAATCGGGCCGTGCGCGCGTCCCGTAGCCGTGACCGCCGTTTTCGTAAACGTGCAGTTCGGCGGGCACACCCGCCCGCTTGATGTCGGCGTAAAGCAGCACCGCGCCGAGTGAAGTTGAATTGTCGTCGTGCGTGTGAACGATGAAAGTTGGTGGTGTGTCACTCGTTACTTTGATTTGCGGTAGCAACGCGTCCGTTTCGCTGTCGTACATGCGCCACGGGTACACCAGCATCGCGTAGTCGGGCCGGAACGAATGTTCGTCGATCTGGTCGATCGGTTCGTAAGCCGCCTCATCCGCCGTGATCAGCATCGCGCCGACCTGGCCGCCAGCCGAAAAAGCAAGCAGCCCGATCTTGTCCCGATCCAGATCCCACTTCGACGCATTGGCTCGAATCCATCGCATCGCCCGCTGGGCGTCCTGCAGCGGTCGCTTCCAATCCGGTTCGTGTTTTCCATCACCTATGCGGGTTCGATAATTCAACACGAACGAGGTGATCCCGAGCTGGCCAAAAATCTCGGCCGCCTCGGATCCTTCGAGATTGGGAACGACGCGACCGAATCCGCCACCCGGCAAAATCAACAACGCCATGCCGTTTGCGTTTTTCGACGGCGGATAGACGTTCATCGGCGGCCGCCGAATGTTTTCGATCCGCATGATCGGAGGATTGTCCTGCGGACGCATCGGCAGCATTGTGCCCGTCGCACGCTCGGACTCGCCCGGTGCCAAGTCGGGCCAGACGAACACGGGTTCGTCCGCGAGCGTAAGACCACCCGCAGAAAAGGTTGCAAGCAGCAATGCGCGGAGAAAAAGGCTCATGTGATGCGTTCCGTTTACCGTTGGACTTCGTTGATTGTCGGCCTGGTTAGACTCCGCGACCGCGAATGCGCTCGCGACTGATTCTGAGCCGATGGCGCTATCGCCACGGGCCTGAAAGTGCCACGTTCCATGCCTAGGAACCAATCCATTGGTTCAACGTTTCCAGGTCTTTCTTGATGGCAGTGAGATGCTGTGGCACCAATTGCGGTTGTTTGTGGTCGAGGTATTCCTCGTGCAGAGAAATCGGTCCGCTGAATCCATCGTCACGAAGCATCTTGAAGAAACCGGGATCGATGCGGCCTTCGCCAAGCGGAATGTTGATTGGTTTGTCGTCGCCCCATAAGAAATCTTTCACATAAACGGATCGAATATGCGGTCGGATCATTTGAAACGTGGACGGCCAACTCATGCCGCCCTCGGCCGTTGCGTGCCGAATGTCGTAGGCAACCGCAATGTCGTCGGGTGAAATTCCCTCGAGCGCGAGATGGAGGTCCCAGATCGCGGCGCCAAATGTTGAGGCGCCGGAATGGTTTTGGTAGAGACCTTGGATTCCAAAGTCGTGATTGATCGCGGCCAGTTCGCGAAGTTGTGGAATCCAGGCGTGAATCTGGTCAATGATGTTTCGCTCCAGGTCGTACTTGAAATACTTCATGCGGTACCGCTTGATTCCGAGGGTCGCCGCAGTGCGAAGTACACGCGTCGTCATCGGATCATCCGGATCGTTGACATCGGATGTGAGGATTGTGATCTCGAGCTTGCGTTTCGCCAGCGCTTCGACCAATTCGGGCAAACGTTCCTCAACCTGTTCGGGTTCGATGTGCCCGCCGGCGCGAATGGGGGCTTCAATGCCGTCGACGCCAAGTTCCGCCATGCGATCGGCCAGTTCATCAAAGGAAAGCGAGTTGAACGGCTTGGTAAAGACACAAATCGCGTTCCTCGATTCCTTGTCCGTATTGTCGGCCACGAGTGAACCACTCAAAGCGCTTGTCGCGGCAAATGTCGTGGCGGACACGATGAAGTCTCGCCGTGATTGGTTCGGTTTTCCGTCGCTCATTTTCTCGTTCCCAGCGAAAGGTAGGCAAACAGGTCTTGCAGTTGATCGTCGTTCATGTCTTTCAAGACGTCGGCGGGCATCAGCGATGTCGGAATCGCTTGAAGCGATTCGATGTCATCACGGTCAATCACGGTCAATTGATTCTCGGCGTTTCGTAGTGTCACCGTGTTCCCATCCTGGGCGGCAATCATCCCGTTGAGGGCGCGGCCGTCGTGCGTCAGAACCAAATACGATTGGAAGCCTTCGCGTATTTCCAGGCTCGGCTCTACGATTGCGTTAAGCCAAAAGCTCAAGTCGCCTCGTTGATACCCGTCCAGAGGCGGACCGACTTTCTTGCCTTCGCCGAAGAGTTGGTGACAATTGCCGCACCGTTTGTCGAAGTGTGCCTTGCCGGCTTGCGAGTTTCCGCTTCGCGTGGAGAGTACGTCACGTAGCCGATGAATCTCGGCAACTTTTTCCGGGCCGGAAACGTCAATAGCTTTCCCGAACGCCTCCTCCACAAGGGACATGATGTCGGGATCACGATACGTCCGCAACTGCTGGACAACATCCGAGGGTACCTGGTCGCGACGAACGCGCCATGCGTTCACTTCGGCCAACAACACCTTGGCCCACTCAGGCCGGCTCGCCAGCGTGCGACACGCCGTGGATCGCAATCCATGTTCTTCCGAAATGCTGCTGCCGAACGCGCTCACCATCGAGGTCGCAATCGATTCATCGTTGTATTGAACAAGGGCGCGCATCGCAACGCGTTGCAGTGCCGGTTCCGATGTTGCGCGACCGGTGGCCAAGGCGACGAGCGTTGGCACGACTTTGGGAAGGTTGACTTCGCCAAGCACCTTGGCGATTTCGGCTTGAATTCCTAAATCGGCGGATCGATTTTTGAGCGTCGCGATCGCCGCCTCGACCGAATCAGCCTTTCCCTGCCTCAGCCCGAGGATAATCCCCGACTCACCAATCCGCTCCTGATATGCGTCGAGCGCCGCGGCGAGTGAGTCGGGCAAGGGCGGCAACGCTTGTCCCTCGAACGCGCGATTCAGACCGATCATCAATCGATTCCGAGATTCGTCACTCGGAGCCAACTCGAGCAACCGGGCACAATGCTGCAAATCGGGTGGTTCACCTGAGGCCGCATACCGCTGCATCAGTCGGCTGGCGATGTGATCGTCGAACATGGGCAGCTCCCACACCGATTGATCCCGCTCTCCCGATCGAACTTCGAGCATCGATTCGATCTGCGGCCAGGCGCCCGCGTGCGCTTCGACGGCCCACCAATTCATCAGCGGCATGTGAGGATCCGATACGTCTTCGCTGCGCGCCAACAAGGCACGGATGATCGGCATCGCCTCGATCGGGGAGAGTCGTTTCGCGCTCGCGGCAAGCTGGCTGCGGACCTGGACGTCGTTGTCGATGGACGCGAGTCGGGCCAATGCCGGGTGTCCTTCGTGACGATCACCCAGAAGTCGCACCACCCAACGTCGAATGTCGGGATCATTGTTCTCGAGCCAATTGCCGGCGCGCGGCGCGGACAGTTCGCCCATCAAATTCAACACCCATAACGATTCGAGCGAGCCCCCATCGACGCGAGCGGCCAGGGTATCGACGACCGAGGGGTCATTTCGCCATCCGAGTTCGAGTGTCGCCCGCTTGCGAACCCACTTGTTCGCGTGATCGAGTTGCTCGATCAATTGATCGCTCGTCAACTCGTGCAAGTCTCCCACCGAGTATGACGGTGCCGAACCTTCGAGATGGATCCGATAGATCCGTCCGCTTTCTTTATGCCAGTCATCGGTTGGACTCACATGGCTGAGCCGAGTGTCGTACCAGTCGGCCACGTAGACGGCGCCGTCGGGACCGACGCCTGCGTAAACCGGTCGAAACCACCGATCGGGTGTCTCGACCAGGTTCGGCCCATCAACGGTGCGATAAGTCGATCCGTCGGCAATGCGATCACTTTGCCAGACCAGGTTGTGCAGCGCGTTGGGCGCGATAATGTTGCCGTTGAACTCTTCGCCAAAGAGACCGCCCTCGTAGATACAGAACGCCTGAGGAAATCGTCGACCGTCACCCTCGAATTTCATCGGCGGAAAAAAACCAAACGCGTAGGGATTGGTCAGCGGTCCGTGCTTCCCCCAATTCTTGGCGGAAAAACTGCCTTGCGGGAAATACCAACCGCGAGTGTTTCCGCCGTTGGTTCCTGTGAAAACACGGCCCTTGGAATCGATGTCGAGGCTGAACGTGTTTCCCCCACCCTCGGCGTAGATCTCAAAAACTTTTGTCGTGGGGTGGTAGCGCCAAACGCATTGTCCCTGGAACCGGACACCCTTGGTCACTTCGGAACTGACATCACCGACCGTCGTGCTGCCGTTGCAACCATAAAGCCACCCGTCGGGGCCCCACAGCAAGCTGTTTGCAACCGAATGGGTATCCTGCAGTCCGAAACCTGACAAGTGAACTTCCGGGTCCCCGTCGGGGACGTCATCACGGTTGGTGTCCGGGTAACGCAACAAGTATGGCGGGTTCAAGACCCAGATCGATCCGTTGCCGACTTGGACCGACGTCGCGATGTTCAGTCCGGTGATAACGTCCTTGTGCGTGTCGTAGTGTCCGTCGCCGTCGGTGTCCTCGTGCACCGTGATCTTGTCCGCGCCAGGCGTGCCGTGCGGCGGCGGATCGGGCACTTTGTCAAACACCGCGCGAAGGTGTTGGTCGAAACGAATCACTTTCAACCCGGCCGGATATTGATATTGGCGATAGTGAACCACCCACATTCGGCCGCGCGAGTCCCAGGAAACAAACAAAGGCTGCGAGACGATCGGTTCGGCTGCAACGAGGTCGATCTCGAATCCCTCGTGCATCTGAAATTGTTTGACCGCTGCGTCCGCCGGTGTCGGTTCGGAGTCGTCGGCCATCACACCGCGACCACCGTACGTCCGCATGATTTCGGCAACTTTCTCGTTGCCGGCGCGAGAGAGGTCAGGTTGTTGCGCCGCGATCATTGCCGTCGACAACGCAATCAGAAGAAGGGTGAAGATTCGCATCAGAACGATACAGGGAGTCTCGATGGTTTGCAGTGCCGGGAGTGATACCCGAAAAAGTTGGGTGAATCACGGGAAACAGTCTACCAACTCGGTTGTGACAACCGAGCCGCATTCAATTCTCGCTGGCACGGGAATCTGTTCGAATCTCGGTTGTCACAACCGAGCCACCATTTAGCTAGGCGAGAATATCGTGGAGGACGTTACCGTGGACATCGGTCAGGCGAAAGTCGCGTCCGCCGTGGCGATAAGTCAGTTTTTTGTGATCGATACCGAGTTGGTACAGCACGGTCGCCCACATGTCATAGACTTCGCAGCGGTCTTCGACAGCGTGGTACCCCAGTTCGTCGGTCGCACCGTAGATCGTGCCCCTTTTTACGCCGCCACCGCAAAACCAAACGCTGAATCCAAAGGGATTGTGATCTCGGCCGTTGCTGCCCTGTGAAAATGGAGTCCTTCCGAATTCGCCTGCCCACACGATCAGCGTTTCGTCGAGCAGGCCCCGGTCGCGCAGATCTTTGATCAGCGCGGCGATCGGTTGGTCAACCTGGTGCGCCATCGCCCGGTGACCCTTCTCCAGATCGCTGTGCTGGTCCCAGGGATTGGGCGCGCCGCCGGCACCGATCCCCTTGGTCAAGCAGCTGAGTTCAATGAACCGAACGCCGCGCTCGACCAATCGTCGCGCCAGCAGACATTGTCGCGCATAGGCCGCTTGCGTGCTGTCCGTCGAGTCGATGCCGTACATCGTTTTGGTCCGCTGCGATTCGTCGGAGATATCGCACAGCTCCGGGACAGCGGTCTGCATTCGAAAGGCGGTTTCGTAATTCGCGATCGCCGCTTCTACCTGGTCGTTGTCTCCGGTGCTTGCGAGGAATTCACCGTCGAGCTGGGCGACAAAGTCGAGTCGCCTCCGTTGGACCGATCGCGGATCACGGCCGGCGATGTTGCGAATCGCATCTTCGCGATCAGCTTTCAGAATGGACCCCTGGTGTTGGGCCGGCAGGAATCCGTTGCTGAACAGTGCCACACCGCCGTGCGGCGCAACAGCGCCGCCACTTTGCAGTACCACGTAGGCCGGCAAATCTTCGTTCTCGCTTCCCAGACCGTAGCTGCACCAGGCACCGGCCGTGGGATGGCCCATGAATGGAAACCCGCTGTGCATAAAAAAGTTGCCCTGGGCATGCTCGTTTACTGGCGAGGTCATCGATCGAATCACGGCAAGTTCATCGGCGACTGTCGCGACCTCGGGGAACATGTCGCTGACCGGGATTCCGCTTTCACCTGATGGCGTGAACTTGAAAGGGCTGGCCATCACGTTGCCGTTGTTGTTGAACTGCGTCCGTTCGATGGAAACCGGCATCGACCTGCCGTTGAGTTCGGCGAGCTTCGGTTTGGGATCGAACGAATCAACGTGTGATACTCCCCCCGACATGTAACAGAGAATGACATGTTTGGCTTTGGCGGCGTGGTGCAGTTTCGGCTGCGCCGCATGAGTGTGCCGGCTTAGCAAACCGGCAAGTGCAACGGTACCGAATCCGCTCGAGCAACGCTCGAGCATCTGCCTTCGCGAGGTGAAAATCGGTTTATCGAACATAAATGAACTCTTTCATCGACAGGATGGCTTGTGTCAAATCGGACCAGGCTTCCAGCGGACCGGTTTGCGTGGAATTTCGTCCCAGCGCGGCGATGCGTGCCTCGAGATCTCGGATCTCGGTGGTCAAACGGTCGAATTCGGTGCGGTCCTTGTTGCTGAGTGCCGCGAGCAGCGCGGTCTGGGATACGAATTGGTCGGCGCCAAGAAAGCTCGCTTCGATTTCTTCGTCGGTCAACGCCCGGTCGTACAGTTGGGCACGTTCAATCTTCCCCGAGAGCAGGCGATTGCCGCCGGGTGGCAAGTGTCGCAATCCGAAACTGACGATTGCCTGGCCCTTGCGGTATTTAATCAGACCACCGCTTTGATACGGTGTTCCGTAGGGCTTGCCGTCGCGGTACCCTGCGATCTTTCCATCGTCTCGATAAACGATCGCGACATGCACGACGCGCTCGTTGGCTTGTTGCTCACCCGGCGCCGCGAATGGCTGTGTCCGCTGGAAACCGTTGCTTCCTGCCATCCATCGCCGCGGTTGCTGTTCGCCGAATACGATGGAGTCGAAAGTGACGCCGTTGGGTGTTTGGATGGTGATCACCCCGCCGCCGCGCTGGTCGAGATTGTCGAGTTGCACCCAGGCTTCGAGCGTCTTGCTGTTCACTCGCTTGTCGACCGGCGCGGTCAATACGTAGCCGCCCGAATCGAGGACGAGTTTTCCGTCGTCGACGTGTGCACCCTGGTGTGCGACGCCGTGCGCCGAGCCGATGCTGTCCTCGAGATCTCCGTCGAATTCCCACCGCGCGATCGGTTCGGGAAGAGCCCCATGAGAAGATTGCGGCTGCTCACCCCGGGCCTGGAGCAATCCTTGTCGCACCGGATCGAGAATCGCTGCGAGACTTTCGCGTCGACGTTGGACGTCGTTTCGTAATACCGCCAACTGCGTCCGACGCTGGTTCATTAATTCCCGGGTCGATGCGAGGTATCGCGTGGACCATTCGATTTCTTTTCGTGACGGCTTACGCGAAAGCGTTTTGGCGAACAGATGCTCCACACGTTGCTGGTCCGTGGTTAAATCGGGATCGTTTTGAATCGATTCGGCCACTTTGAGGGCGAGCTCGGTGATCCGCGGATCGTTCATGAACATCAGCGACTGGGCGGGCACATTGGTGACATCGCGCCGGCCGGTCGTGCTGAAGGGCTCCGGAAAATCGAATGCACGGAGAAACGGGTCGAGCGAGTTGCGGATCACCTTCACGTAAACGCTGCGGCGATTTGAGTTTCCTCCCACCGGCGGTCCCTGAACGGTGCGATCGAGAACGCCTGCGACGGCCAACAGCGAATCGCGGATCGTCTCGGCCTCCATGCGGCGTAGGTTTGCGTGGGACAGGTATCGATTGTCCGGATCGATATGGTTCGCCTTTTCGGAAGGAGTTGACGATTGTTGCCACGTTCGCGAGGTCACGATCAAGCGGATCAATTCTTTCATCGACCAACCCTCGTCGGCGAAGTTGCCCGCCATCCAATCGAGCAGTTCCGGGTGGGTTGGCTGATTACCGAGTCGGCCGAAGTTGTCAGGCGTATCGACGATTCCACGTCCGAACAAATGATGCCACACGCGATTGACGATGACGCGGCGCGTCAGCGGGTTGTCATCACGAAGCAGATCGTTCGCCAGGTCCAACCGTCCGCTGTCGTCATTGCCGTAGGGCGAAAAATCGAAGGCTTCGAGGAAGCGACGTGGCACGATGTCCGAGGGTTTCTTGTGATTGCCCCGTACAAAAAGTGGTTGCGACCGGCCGGATGTTTCATCGAGACCCGGCACGCGCGTCGCAACGGGGATTTCCGATTCGAGTTGACGGTAACGCTCGACCAGCGGCCAGGCATTGACGAGCGAATCATCCGCATTGGGGAGCAGGCCCGAGTGAATGCACTGATGCAACAAGTCGGCCTGGGAGTCGTCGACCGCGCCCGACTGCCACGCCCGGACTGCATCGCCGACCGCGGTAGCGCATTGCTGGGCGAGTTCGTCAAAGGATTGGGGATTCGTTTGCGTGTCACGGATCGCACGAAGAAAACCGCGTGACGCCGTTGGTGCCGGCGCTCCCTTGGGCTCAATACGCACCTCGCGGACGCCGAACCACGATCGGTCTTCATTCTTGACCAGCAGCGGAGAGTCTTTGCCGGTGACCAACTCGAGATGAACACTGTCACCCTTCCAGTAGGACAGATCGAATCGCTGCCACGTCCACTTTGGATTGAGGTTTTGAACCGGATAGACCGTGCCATTGCGAGGATAATCCTGGACGACGTAGCGGACCGTCGCACCGGCGTCACCAAGGACTCGGAGCCAGACTTCGCTTTCCTCGCCGACCTCGAAGTCGGGAGAGGTCAGCCGGGCCGGATGCTTTGCCGAAACCAGATGCGAGTAAATGCCCGCCGGATAGATGCCCAGCAGCGCCGCGTTGCCGGATGGTGCGAGGGCGAATGCGCCCGCGGGGCTCGGTTGTTGGTCCAGACCCGCGCCCTCGCGGTTCCAGGCATCGAAATCGCCACCGGCGAGATTCCACCCGGCGGTCGTTTCACCCGGTGGTGATTCGGCCGTCTCTTGGGAGACAAGGTCGTTCCATGCATTAACAAATTCAGCATCATCCGTTTTGTCACTCATCAGCGCCAGCAGATGGAGGATTGATTCCTTGTCCTTTTCCGCATCGGCATCGACATTGAGTATCCGATCGGGCAGCGAAGCGAGGGTGTCGAGCCAATCCAGGGCGATTGCTTGTCGAATGTCGACTTTCAATCGAGCCAGCGCGTCGCGGTGCCGATTGACGCGATCGGGCAAATCGATGACCGTTCGAGCGGGACGGCACGAGGCGAAAATGCCGAACATCGCGTAGTAGTCTGCCTGGCTGATCGCGTCGAACTTGTGATCGTGGCATCTGGCGCACGAGACGGTCAGGGCAAGGAAGGCCTTCGAGACCGCGTTGATCTGGTCATCAACGAAGCGAACTTTTTCGTCGAGTGCATCGGTCGGCGCAAAGCCGTGAAAAACCATCCGCAATTGAGCCGGTCCGATCGCCGACTCGTTGATCCCCATCGCCTGGTTGATTCGGGGGTCCTCGAGCAGATCGCCGGCGAGATGTTCACGCACCAGTTGGTCGTAGGGTATGTCGGCGTTGAGTGCTCGGATCAGGTAGTCGCGGTAAAGCCATGCGTTGTCAATCGCCGGATCCCCTTCGCTGCCGTGGCTCTCGGCGTAACGAATCCAGTCCATCCAATGCCGCGCCCATCGTTCGCCGAAGTGATCGCTCGAGAGCAGGTGGTCGACCAGCTTGGCGGTGACCTCGTTGGCCGACTGGGAATCCCGGTACCGTGTTTCCCAGCGTGTGACTTCATCGGGTGTGGGCGGGATCCCGATCAAGTTGATGTACAGTCGCCGAATCAACACAGTTGGATCGGCAGGCGGCGAAGGCGACAAACCGATC
>JAHELS010000325.1 GCA_024644085.1 Rhodopirellula sp. | reverse complement strand
GAGTTTCCCCGGTGGTGGACATTGTTGGGGGCCATGTTGATCGCGACGGGATTCGTGTGGCGTTACGGGCGGGCCCGACACGCCACACGCGGAGAGCGGAAAATCCTCGACGAATGACGGGAAGCGACGAATGACGGGAAGCGACGAATGACGGGAATCGACGAATCACTGAAATCCGCGTCCTCTACGATCGACCGGTTTTTTGCTATTCTCTGATCCGATTCGCATCCGAGCTCAGCCCCGATAGCTCCGAGGCATTGGAAAGCTTGGCCGGCTGCGAAAAGCCGCTGTGAATGAATGCACAGCGACGTCATCCCGTGAGTTTTTCGCTGCTGGAATTACGCCCGTGCCCCGTCGCGACGACATCAATAAAATCCTGATTATTGGCAGCGGTCCGATTGTGATCGGCCAAGCCTGTGAATTCGATTACTCGGGGACACAGGCATGCAAGGCGCTACGTGAAGAGGGTTACGAGGTTGTCCTGGTCAACAGCAATCCCGCCACGATCATGACCGACCCGGGGACGGCTGACAGCACCTACATTGAACCTTTGACCTGGGAGATGATTGAAAAGATCATTGCCAAGGAGCGGCCCGATGCACTGTTGCCGACTCTCGGCGGCCAGACCGGGTTGAACTGTGCGATGGATCTCGAGGCGCACGGGGTACTGGAAAAGTACGGCGTCGAAATGATCGGTGCCAACGCCGCGGTGATTGCCAAGGCCGAGGAACGCGAACAGTTCAAAGAGGCGATGGAACGCATTGGCTTGGATGTATGCAAAGGCTATACCGTCAAGACTCTCGAGCGAGCCCGCGCCGTGCTTGGCGATGTAGGTTTGCCCGCAGTCGTCCGGCCGAGCTTCACGATGGGCGGCAGCGGTTCAGCGATCGCCTACAACAAAGACGACTTCGATTCGCTGGTCCAGAACGGATTGGACCAATCGCCGGTGACCGAAGTGCTGATCGAAGAATCGATCATCGGGTGGAAAGAGTACGAAATGGAGGTGATGCGTGATAAAGATGACAACGTTGTCATTATCTGCAGCATCGAAAACTTTGACGCCATGGGTGTCCACACCGGTGACTCGATCACGGTCGCTCCCGCGCAGACCCTGACCGACAAGGAATACCAGCGGATGCGGGACGCTTCGCTCGCCGTGATCCGCGAAATCGGTGTCGAAACGGGCGGCAGCAACATCCAGTTCGCGATCCACCCTGAGACCGGGCGGATGATCGTGATCGAAATGAATCCGCGGGTCAGCCGTTCGAGCGCGCTGGCCAGCAAGGCGACCGGCTTTCCAATTGCCAAAATCGCCGCCAAACTCGCGGTCGGCTACCTGCTTTGGGAATTACCCAACGATATCACTCAGAAGACCAAGGCATGCTTTGAGCCGACGATCGACTATGTCGTCACGAAAATGCCGCGGTTCGCCTTTGAAAAATTTCCCGAGGCCGACGCGACGCTGACGACCCAGATGAAGAGCGTTGGTGAAACGATGGCGATCGGCCGCACGTTTCGAGAATCGCTTCAAAAGGCTCTTAGGGGTTTGGAAGTCGGAGCGTTTGGGCTCGGCAGTGACAATCGTGACAAATGGGGTACCGAGTCCCAACCCGATGCGGATGAGATCAGGGCCAAACTCAGCACTCCCGGTTCGGAGCGGATCTTTTACATTCGCTATGCCTTGAAAAGCGGAATGACGATCAATGAAATCTATGCACTGACGAACATCGACGTTTGGTTCCTCGATCACTTGGCGCAAATCGTCGAAGAGGAAAACCGGCTGATCGAAATCGGTTCGCTCGAGGCGATGTCAATCGAGGACATGTGGCAGGCAAAACGCAACGGTTTTTCTGACCGTCAAATCGCATCGATCACCGGCACCACCGAAACCAAGGTCCGAACGCGCAGATTGGAATTGGGGATTCGACCGGTCTTCAAAAGCGTCGATACTTGTGCGGCCGAGTTCGAAGCATATACACCCTATTACTACAGCACCTACGAGGTCGAAGACGAATTGCCCCCCAAGGGCGACACCAAGAGAATCGTCATTCTCGGAGGAGGGCCCAATCGAATCGGACAGGGGATCGAGTTCGACTACTGTTGTTGCCACGCCAGCTATGCGCTCCGAGAGATCGGGATCGAAAGTGTCATGGTCAACAGCAATCCGGAAACGGTCAGCACCGACTACGACACGTCCGACATCCTGTTCTTTGAGCCGTTGACGATCGAAGATGTGTTGAACATCTGCGACGCCATTGAGCCCGATGGTGTGATCGCCCAATTCGGCGGACAAACGCCGTTGAATCTGGCGCGTGGTCTCAAGGAAGCCGGCGTGCCGATTATCGGAACCAGTGTCGAGACGATCGAAACGGCCGAAGATCGCGAGTTGTTCCAGCAGATGATCGACGAACTCGGCCTCCGCCAGCCTCCCAGCGGAATCGCCTGCAACATGGTCGAGGCTCGCCGCGAAGCCAAGGAAATCGGATTCCCCTCTTTGGTCCGGCCCAGCTTCGTGCTCGGTGGCCGCGCCATGGAAATCTGCTACGACCAGTCGCAATTCGAGCGCTACGTCGCCGAAGCTTTCGTGGTCGCCGAAGGAAAACCGGTGTTGATCGACCGCTTTCTCGAAGACGCCACCGAAGTCGACGTCGATGCGATCGCCGACGGCACCGATTGTGTGATCATGGGAATCATGGAACACATCGAAGAAGCCGGCGTTCATTCGGGCGACTCGGCATGTGCGATTCCTCCCTTCAGTTTGACGCAGCCGATTCTTCAGGAGATTCGGCAGGCGACCGCGAAACTCGCCATGCGGTTGAAAGTAATCGGGTTGATGAACATTCAGTTTGCGATCAAGCAGGAGGAGGGACGGCCGACTTTGTACGTGTTGGAAGTCAATCCTCGGGCCAGCCGGACCGCTCCGTTCGTTGCCAAGGCGACCGGCGTGCCCGTGGCAAATATCGCCACCAAGGTCATGACCGGGATCTCGCTCGCGGAACTAGGCGTCACCACCGAACCGATCCCGCGGCATGTCTCGATCAAGGAGAGCGTTTTTCCATTCCGCAAATTCGCTGGTGTCGACATCGTGCTCGGGCCCGAAATGCGCAGCACCGGTGAAGTGATGGGCATCAGCGACCAATTCTCACTGGCCTTCGCAAAAAGTCAGATCGCAGCGGGCAGCGTGTTGCCCGATTCCGGAAAGATATTCATCTCCCTGACTTCGCGACACAAGCATGCGGCGACCGAGATCGGAAAGGAACTCCTTGAACTGGGGTTCGAACTGCTGGCCACCGCCGGGACCGCTGCGCGACTCGAGGAAGGGGGCGTGCGCGTCACACGCGTGAAGAAGATTGCCGAGGGACACCCCAACCTGATCGACTATCTGAAGAATGATGATGTCCAGTTGATTCTCAACACCCCGAGCGGAAAGGGAGCGAGAACGGACGAAGGCAGAATCCGCGCCGCGGCGGTCCAGCATGGTGTGCCATGCATCACGACCCTCGCAGCGGCTGAGGCGGCCGTGCGGGCAATGCGGGCGACTCGCGAGGGGCACATGGAGGTCGAGTCATTGCAGAGTCGCTATGCGGCATCCTGTGCGACTTGAGCAAACGCTGGAATAAGAAAAAAGAGTCCCCGCGGGTGGGGCAGCAACCCGCAGGAACTCGACAACACGGAAAGATGGGGCAGTTATCTTTCGCGTGTGTTCCACCGTGATCTCGGAATATCCGTGATTTCGGAATATCAGCGATTTGTTGGAATGACCGAGTCTCCGATGGCGCGGGCCCCAGGCGGAGAGCGCGCCGTTAAACTGTTTTGGGCTTGGCTTGTGTCGCTGCACCAAACGTCATCGGTTCAGGGTGGCGGTGACTGCAGTTCCCGTTCGGAAATGAATCCAATCTTCACACACGCGGAATTTGTTCTCTCAGCAAGATGGCAGGCAGCAACGAAGATACCGGTGATAAGGTTCAAGACGAGCCAAGATCAGGTCATGACTTATCGGTCGATCCGTCACAATTGAAAATGTTGGTGGTCGACAACGAGGCGGCCCACGCTCGTGCAATGACCGAAAGCCTGGAAAAAGTCGGCTACAACTGTGAGGTCGCCACCAGCGGCCCCGAGGCTGCAAAACTGATTCAACGTGAAACCTATGACATCGTCATTACCGACATGGTCATGAATGATGTTGATGGAATGAAGATCCTCAAGCTCGCCCGTGAACGACTGCCCGAATGCGAAGTCGTGATGGTGACCGGTCACGCCACCGTTCCCGTTGCGGTGGAGGCGATGCAGAAAGGTGCCTTCAATTTTCTTGAGAAACCGATCACGCCCAATCGGTTGCGGGCGATCGCCGAGAAAGCGGCTGAGGCGGTCACGCTACGGCGACAAAACACCGAGTTGCTGCAGCGGCTTGACGAACGTTTTGGCTTTGAAGGAATCATCTACGCCAGCAAGAAAATGCAAACGGTCATCGACCGATTGCGGCGGATCGCGGCCACTGACGCCACCGTCTTGATCACCGGCGAGAACGGCACGGGCAAGGAGATCATTGCCCAGGCGATTCACCAGAACAGCCCGCGGCGAAACAAGAGGATTGTCGCAATCAACACCGGTGCGATCGCCGAGAATCTTGTGGAAAGCGAGCTGTTCGGTCACGTCAAAGGATCGTTTACCGATGCCGTCGCCGATCGCGAGGGAGCGTTCCAATACGCCAACGGCGGGACGCTGTTTCTTGACGAAGTCGGCGACATGCCGATGAGCACGCAAATCAAATTGCTGCGAGTGCTCGAGGAAAACCAGATCACGCGAGTCGGCGACAACAAGACAATCAAGGTGAATGTCCGATTGATTTCCGCTACCAATCGCCCTCTGCAGGGAATGATCGATGGCGGGACGTTTCGAAATGACCTTTATCATCGGTTGAAAGTCGTGACAGTCGAACTTCCCGCGCTGCGCGAAAGACTGGAAGACGTCGTTCCGCTGATGGATCACTTTCGCAAGCAGTTTCTGCGGCGGCACGACAAACCTGCAGCCCATTTTACGCCGGCCGTCACCAAGCGATTCTTTTCCTATCAGTGGCCCGGTAACGTCCGCGAACTTCGCAACTTTGTCGAGACGATGGTCGTGCTCGATACCGATGGCAAGCTGGATCTGGACGATCTTCCCCCCGAGCTTGCCGACGAATCGGAAGTCGAAGCGGGGGAAGTGCACCTGCCAGCCGAAGGCCAGTCAAATTTGATCGGCCAACCGCTCAGCGTGATCGAACGATGGGCGATCGAAGAAACGCTGAAGTTGACCAACGACAATCGTGAGGAAGCCGCGAAAGTCCTCGGAATCGGTGCGCGAACTCTCTACCGGAGGCTCGACCAATACAAGAAAGATGAGGACGAGGATGAGACCGGGACAGAGGAATGATCATCTTCGTGCCGCTTTCTCAACAACGGTGCCGGTCCCAAGGCACTGTCCCGTCAATGATGAAAGGCGAATTGGTGAGCCGACGACGCTTGCCGCGGCCGCAAATCTGAACGGTTGTCAACGGAAGGCCCGACGCTAGGCACTGTCCCGTAAATGAAGAAAAGCCGATGGTGAGCCGACGGCGCTAGCCGCGGGCCTCATAACTGAACCGTTCTCAACGCGACGCCCGACGCTAGCGCGTTCGGCTCACATTT
>JAHELS010000324.1 GCA_024644085.1 Rhodopirellula sp. | reverse complement strand
ACCAGCGTGCCGCGGATGACGAAAGTCAGCAAACCGTTCGCTCAGGCGGTTGACCGGCTGGAAACCTATTCCGTGATCGTGATTCTGTTGATCATCAAGATTGCTGCGTCGACTGAGTCGCCGGGCGAGGAACCGATTGCGATGGTGCAGTTGGGAATCGTCAGTTTTACGGTCGACACGCTGTTGGCAATTGCAATGGTGATCAACATCCTGGTTGTCAACAGCGTGAAGTTCTTTTTCGAGTTTCTGGTTTGGCTGACACCTGTGCCTTTCCTGGACGCAGTTTTTGAGGTTTGCAACAAATCGCTATGCGCCGTGTTGATGGGGGTTTACGCGCTGAGTCCCACGCTGGCCACGGTCATCAACCTGGTGATGCTTTTGGCTGCAGCTCTCGTGCTGCGTTGGATCAGCCGTCGGGTTCGTTTTTACCGCACGATGATTCTCGATCCCGTGCTTGCCCAGCTTTGGAGCGGATTTGGAAAACCGAGGCGGCCCGAGTTGATCGTGTTTCCCAGATCGGAGATCGGACCGTTCAAGGCCAAGAGCCGATTGCGTCTTGCCCGCGCTCCAGGCGAAGCCGGCGGTTGGATTCTTCGCGAGGCGAATTGGTGGATGCCGTCGAAGCAGCACGAGTTGCCGGTCGATCCGCGGCCCTCGGTCCGCTGCGGTTGGGTCATGCATTCGATCGAAATCGCGCCCGCCGAGGGCGACGCGGTGGTTTTTTGTTTCAGCCGTCGGTACGACAAGAAAACGCTCGATGAATTGGTCTCTCAATTGGGTATGGAGATGAGTAACGACGAAACGACCGACTCGTCGAGTGATGTCGCTCACCAATTCGCCTGAGATCCATGACAACGACCACGTCCGACGAAACTTTCGACTTGATTGCCGCCTGTGCGTTCGGACTCGAGGCGATTGTCCGTCGTGAACTCGATTCACTCGGCATCGAAGCAACGATTGGCGAGTCGGGACGCGTTCATTTCCGCGGTACTCTCGAAACGATCTGCACGGCCAACGTCTGGCTGCGAACCGCCGACCGTGTCTTGATTCGCGTCGGTGAGTTTCCGGCCGCCGACTTTGCGGCGCTCTTTGACACGACCTTGGCGATCCCCTGGGGAAAACTGATTCCGCCTGACGCGTCCTTTCCGGTCACCGGTCGATCGATCAACTCGGCACTCTCCAGTGTGCCCGCATGCCAACGGGCCGTGAAACGCGCCATCGTCGACGCGATGCGACGTGATCATGCAACGGACGAACTCCCCGAAAGCGGTTCCGAATTCAAGATCGACATCGCGCTGTTGAAGGACATTGCTACGTTGACGATTGACACGACCGGGCGCAGTCTGCACCGCCGTGGCTATCGCACGCACGTTTCAAAAGCACCGCTCAAGGAAACGCTGGCCGCCGCGCTGGTAATGCTCAGTTATTGGAAGTCCGGCAAGGCATTGATCGATCCGTTTTGCGGCAGCGGTACGATTCCAATCGAGGCCGCGATGATTGGCCGGAACATGGCGCCGGGCCGTCATCGTGAATTCGCCTTTGAGTCCTGGCCACAGGTTCCCGACGGGCTGTTGGACAAGGTTCGCAAAGCCGCCGACGACGTGGTTGAGAGCCCGCTCGAGTTGCGAATCATCGGCAGCGACATCGACTCGCGAATCCTTCAGGCAGCACGCGAAAATGCGGAGCGGGCCGGCGTTGCGGACGACATCCATTTCGAGGCCAAACCGATGCAGGAGATTACCAGCAAGCGGAGGTTCGGATGTCTGATCACCAATCCGCCTTACGGCCAGCGAATCGGACAGGATGATGATCTTGATGCGCTCTACGGTGATATACCCGACGTCCTGCGCAAGCTGCCTACGTGGTCCCACTATTTTTTGACCGCCTACCCACAATTCGAACGGACGGTCGGACGCACCGCAGACCGAAGGCGGAAACTATACAACGGGCGCATCGAGTGCACCTACTTTCAATATCATGGACCCAAGCCGGTCACCGATCGACCGACCGACGATGCGACCGACGCTGTTGAAACCAAGCCATACATTCATGCCTCAGGTCCCGCCGCCTTTGGGCAACTGGGTGAAAAGGCTAAAGAGCAGGCGGAACTGTTCGCGGTCCGTTTGAAGAAGCGAGCCAAACACTTGCGACGGTGGCCCTCACGCCGAGGCATCACCTGCTTTCGTTTGTACGAGCGAGACATCCCCGAAATTCCTCTGGTCGTCGACCGCTACGAGAATGCGTTGCACATCACCGAGTACGAACGGCCACACGACCGTGACCCGGCACAACATGGCAATTGGCTGGACTTGATGGCTGAAACGGCCGGCGCCGCGCTCGAGATCCCCAAACCGAATGTCTTTCTGAAACGTCGTTCGCGCCAACGAGGAAAGTCGCAACACACCAAGGTCGCCGAGACCGATCAGAAAATCGAAGTCTCTGAAGGGGGACTTCGATTCCTGGTCAACCTGGCCGACTACGTCGACACCGGGCTATTTCTCGATCATCGAATCACACGCCAAATGGTTCGCGACGAAGCAGCCGGAAAGACATTTTTGAACCTTTTTGCCTACACCGGATCGTTCACGGTGTATGCGGCCGCGGGTGGCGCTAAACGTACGGTCAGCGTCGATCTGTCGCGCTCGTACCTCGATTGGGCCTGGCAGAACATGCAGCTGAACGGTTTCATCGGAAACCAACACAAGTTTGTCACCCAGGACGTTGGCGAATTTGTTCGCAACCATCCCGCGGGCGAGATGTATGACCTCGTCGTCTTCGATCCGCCGACATTTTCCAACAGCAAACGAACCGAAGATGATTGGAACGTGCAGACTGACGCTGTGCCGCTGTTACAACAACTGCTTCCCTTGGTTCGCCGCGGAGGCGTGATCTATTTTTCGACCAATTTTCGCCGCTTCAAGCTGGATCCCGAAACGATCGAGGCATCCGAAGTTCACGAGATTTCGAAGCAAACCGTTCCCGAGGATTTTCGCAATCGGAGAATCCATCGCTGCTGGAGAATCATCCGTTAAGGGGACTTCGATCCCCGGCACTGTGGCGAATAAAGGAACGCGTACAGGCCGACGTAGGTCTTCGCGTCTCGGATTCGGCCTTGACCCATCCATTTCTCTACCTCATCACGCGTGGTGATTCGGTTTTCGATTTGCTCCGTCGCTTCGCGAGCGTGCTCTCCGGGTGTCAGTTCACGCGCAACATACAGGTGCATCAATTCGTCACAGATACCCGGTGCCGAGTAAAACTGGTGCAGCAGTGACAAGCTGGCTGAGTGATAGCCGGTCTCTTCCACCAATTCACGCGCCGCGGTCACCTCCGGTGATTCATCCGGTTCACGTGTACCGGCCGGCAACTCCAACAGAGTTTCGCCAACACTGGGTCGGTGGTTCTCGATCAAAACGATTGTATCCTTGTCGATCATCGGCAGTAACACGACCGCGCCTGGATGGCGGATGACCTCCCGGCGATATGTCTTTCCATCGCTGCCGAGAAGATCCATTTCGTGCACGTTGAACCGCGCGCCCTCGAGCACCACTCGCTCTCGATGTGTGTCCATGGTTTACTTTTACGAAAGGAACGGATCCTTGAAATGACTCAGGGGTAAGCTATCTCTTGGAGATCGAAGGCAACACCCCGAGGCATGGCCGTCGTCCGACGGACCTCCGTGACCCCGAAGCCGTGCATCACAATCATTCCTCCGTAAAAAGCCTCTGCCTTTGTCCCTCTTCGGATTTCTGAACTGCCACAAGCCGTCGGGGATGACGTCCCGGGATGTCGTCAACGTCGTCCAACGGAGACTGCCCAAAAAGACAAAGGTCGGGCACGCCGGCACGCTTGATCCGCTCGCCGAGGGAGTGTTGGTGCTCGGCGTCGGCCCGGCAGTCCGCCTGGTGCCGTACGTCCAACAGCAGCGAAAGTGTTACCGCGCCTCTTTTCGTCTCGGAGTGTCGAGCGCCACCGGCGACCTCGAAGGTGAATTGAACGAATACCCACAGCTACCCATTCCCGATCGCGCTGCCGTCGAAGTTGCCGCTGCTGGGATGGTTGGCAGAATCGAGCAGACTCCGCCGGCGCATTCCGCTATTTGGGTCGACGGACAGCGCGCCTACAAGCGAATTCGTGCGGGCGAACGATTCGACATGCCGAAGCGAACGGTCGAAGTTTATGAACTGAAGGTGTTGCGCTACGAGTATCCCGAACTCGAACTTGAGATCAGTTGTGGGTCGGGAACGTACGTTCGCACACTCGGTCTGGATCTGGCGGTGGCCGCCGGTTCGACGGCGGTGATGACACACCTGTGCCGAACTGCCATTGGCCCGTTTTCGCTCGCCGAGTCGGTTTCTCTCGACCCCCTTCGCGAGGATGATATCGAATCGATGCTCGTTTCGCCGGCGTTTGGTGTCGAGAGTTTGCCACGGTTGGTCATCGATCACACCGAATCACAGCGGCTCGGTCACGGATTGTGCATCGACGAGGATTGCGATCCATCGCAAGACGCATCACAGCCATCCGATGCGGCCGCATTCATCCAAGACGGGCGACTGAGGGCGATTGTCCGGCGAAAAGGGGATCAGTGGTGTCCCTACCGCGTGTTTCCGATCGACGCGCCGTCGACACAAGAGCGGAACATGTGAGCGCGAAGAGAGTCGGTCGTCGCCGCTTCAGTCTCGCAGCGATGCTGCGATCTCACCGGGCCGGTTGGTCGTGATGCCCATGGATCCAACGCTTTGGTAAAACTCGGCGTCCTCGACCAAATCGACGGTCCAGAAATGAAACTCGCGGCAACCGGCTTGTTTCAATTGGCGAATGAATCCTTCGTCAACGACGTCGCGATTGGCGTGCATTCCGACCCCATCGGCACCGAGTCGCTTGACGGTCGCCGCGATCTGCGGCGCGGTTGGCACGTACGCCCCATCCCCGTCGTCATCCTTGAAGCGGGTCAACCAATGCACCTTCGTATCCGGCATCAGTTTCTTGGAGGCGGCCACAGTCTCTTCATCGAAGGCTATGACGAGCAAGCGAATCGAGTCCGTGTCGATTCGACTCAACTCCTCGGCCAACACGGGCACAATCGTTCGTTTCGACTTCAGCTCGATGACGAGCAATTTGCCTTCAGGAACGGTTTGCACAACTTCCTCGAGAGTGGGAATGACCTCGCCTTTCCAGCGTTTGTCCTTCCAGCTGCCGTATTCAAGTTCACGCAATTCAGCAAGCGTCGATTCCTCGACGAATTTCTTGACGCCCGCGGTGCGCTCCGTGTCGCGGTCGTGGATGCAAACGATTTTGCTATCTTTGGTGAGAAAAAAATCTCCTTCAATTCCGTCGCTCCCCTGCTGCCACGCAAGCCGAAACGCAGCCAAGGTGTTTTCTGGTGCGTCGTGCGAGGCACCTCGGTGGGCGACGATCATCTGGCTCATGGCGAGGCTCACATCGAATGAGACGGCGAAGAGACACAGCAGAATGGTTCGTACGGTTAGCATGATCAGGCTGGAAGGACGATGAATCAGGAATTGCCGCCCGAATCACGAGACTCTTCCTGGGGCGCAGCCCTGTTAGAATAGTCGCCTCATCACCGACGCAACACGGCACATCGGGAGAAGCGGCTTCGGTTTTTCCCGCTAGTGAATTCCTTGAGCCGAACGCTCGATCGAGATCTCAATGCAATCGACCTGGTACTCCTTACTTAAT